>JBGVAT010000098.1:0-39279 GCA_045224895.1 Fibrobacter sp. | reverse complement strand
CTGGATTGTGCCGGACTACCGCTGGAACGAAATCCGCGGATTCCTCCGCCAGCCGCTGAACGACCTCTGCATCAGCCGTCCGAAGATGCGCCTCAGCTGGGGCATTCCGCTGCCGTTCGACCCGGACTACGTGACCTACGTATGGTTTGACGCACTCCTCAACTACGTGAGCGCCTCCACCGCCTTCCACAAGACTTATGCCGACGGCACTCCGATTTGGCCCGCATCTTACCACCTCATCGGTAAGGACATTTTGACGACCCATAGCGTCTATTGGCCGACCATGCTCATGGCGCTCGACATTCCGCTTCCGCAGCACATCCTCGCCCACGGCTGGTGGCTTGTGAACGGTGGCGAAAAGATGAGTAAGTCCGCAGGTAACGTCGTGAATCCGATGGACTACATGGAAAAGTACGGCATCGACGCATTCCGTTACTTCCTCGCTCGCGAAATGGTTGTCGGTCAGGACGCCAACTTCACGCACGAAGGCTTTGTCCGCCGCATCAACAGCGACCTTGCCAACGACCTCGGTAACGTCTTGAACCGCGTACACCGCCTGGTTCTCACGAACTTCGAAGGCAAGCTCCCGGCTCCGACCGCACTCGATGACGCAGCCAACGAAGTTATCACCATCGCAAACCGCGTCCGCGCAAACGTGATGGAATGGATTCCGCAGGTCAAGCTCTCCCAGGTCGTCGAAGAAATCATGACGCTTGTCCGCAGCGTGAACCGCTACCTCGAAATCAAGGCTCCGTGGAAGCTCGCCAAGGATCCGAACGCCAAGGACGAACTCGCAACCGTGCTTTATGTTTCTGCTGAAGCAGTGCGTCTCTCGCTTAGCATGCTTTGGCCGGTCATCCCGGGTAAGAGCGAAGAAGGTCTCGCTATGATCGGCAGCAAGTTCACCGACCAGAACGACCTCGTGTGGGGCATCCTCAAGGGTGGCGAACAGTTCGGCGAAGGCAAGCCGCTCTTCCCGCGCATCGAAGAAGAAGTCAAAAAGCAGCCGCAACAGCAGTCCAAGCCGAAGCAGAACAAGCCGCTCATGGCCGCCGACGTTCCGGCCGCCATGGATCTCCGTGTGGCACAGATTGTCGAAGTCGCCGACCATCCGGATGCAAATAGTTTGTATGTTCTTAAGGTTGACGCTGGCGAAGGCGAACCGCGCACCATCTGTAGCGGTCTCAAGAGCAGCTACAAGGCCGAAGAACTCAAGGACCGCAAGATTCTCTTGTTCGCAAACCTGAAGCCGAACGCCCTTCGCGGCATTATGAGCCAGGGTATGCTCTTTGCTGGCGACCTCGACGCCGAAACGCATACATGCAGACTCGTGAGCGTTCCTGCCGACGCCAAGCCGGGTGATCGCGCCTTGTTCAAGGGTGTTGCTCCGAGCGAACCGCGCGAACTCAAGGTCAAGGACTTCGAAAAGATTGCCCTTACCGCAAAGGGTGGCGCTGTGTTCTGCGGCGAAATCGCTCTCGAAGTGAACGGCAAGCCGGTGACCTGCGACGTCGCCGACGGCGCCGGTATTCACTAAAAGACCGCTCGGCTCACAGAGCCGATTGATGTCATCCCGGCCTGAGTGCCGGGATCGCCTTATTATTAGAGATCCCAGCCATATGCGCTGGGTCTTTTTTGTATATTGAACAACATGAAAGAATTCATTCAGAAAATCAAGAAAGACACCCTCGCCTACCTCAAATCCTTAAACTGGATTGTTTTGCTCGGCATTGCGGCATTCAGCATTGCTCTTGCCATCATCAACAACATCCGTGTCGATGACGCCAAATCCGTTGATTGGATCGGCTCTCAAGAAATTCTCGAAAAACCGGCAGACATCCTGTAAGGAGCTATTATGAAAAAGACTATCATTGCAGGCGTTCTCCTCGCCATCGCGACCCTCTTTGTTGCCATTGGCGTTGCCGAAATCAGCTTCCCCGAAACATTCCTCACGTTCACGGATCAGGACTGGCTCCTCAACATTTGGCCCAAGGCATACCGTTACAACATCCACGTCGGTGTTGGCGCTGTAGTCATTGCTTGCGCACTCATCTACCCAGCCCTCAAGCTTCAAAAGGACTTTGCCACCCGCGCACTAGAAACACTCTGCCGCGTTGGCATTGGCGGTATGTTCATCTTTGCTTCGGTCTACAAGATCCAGGATCCGCACCAGTTCGCAACACTTGTAGCCCAGTACCAATTTTTCACAGCATTGCACCTGGACTTCGTAAACAACTTCTTCGCTCTTGTGTACCCACAATTTGAATTCTGGTTCGGCCTCGCAATGATCGTTTCGCCGTTCGTCAAGGAGTCGGCATTTGCGATTTTCTGGATGTTCGTGAGCTTCATCATCGCTCTCGCCTGGGCTCTCTGGAACGATCTCGGCATCACCTGCGGCTGCTTTGAACTCGAAGACGGCAATGCCCACGACAAGGCAGAAGCCTGGACAAGCCTCATCCGCGACCTCATCCTCATCTGGCCCACCCTCTGGCTTGCCTTCCGCAAGAACAAGAGCCTCATCGGCATCTGGAAAAAAGACAAGAAGGAAGTTCAGTAATGCAATCGTGGCATAAATCGGCCCTGCTCCTAAGCGTCATTTTCGGCACGGCACTTGTCTGCCCGGCAAACACGGTCGAAATGCCTCGACACATCACATTTTCGGATTCCTCACACCAAAAAGAGCTGTTCATCAACGCGCAGCTCATGGATTCCGTTGTCGTAACGAACCTCACGAACGCAAAAACGCATTACGACAATTCCATGTTCGTCCGTTTGTTCCTCAACGGGCACCTCACGGATGACTTCCAGTTCAGTTCCCGTGTCAAAATCAGCACGGACTACACCAACCGTTACATAAACTTCAACTACTACAATCCGGACGAAGGCATCCCTTTCAACAAGCAAAGCGAAAATAAACGCACTTGGGATTTGTTTGCCGCCAACTTGAGCTATAAACTCAAGCCCGTAACGCTCCTTGCCGGATTCGACTTCCTCGAATGGGGACCGGCCCGCCGCAACCACGTCATCTTACGCGGAGAACGCAACTTCTACCGTCCGTGGCAAGATAGCTCTAGCCGCATCCCGGATGCAGCCCCCACACCCTATTTTGGCTACAGTTTTTCGTTAGGCCCTCTCGAGTACACACAATACGCAGCCAAGCTCTTTGAGAAAAAAGGATTGGGCAAATACTTCCACGCCCACCGCCTCAATATGAACCTCCCCTTGGACATCACATTCGGGATATCCGAGACATCGCTTTACGGCACGACCACCGAACCTGCCGGCTCAAACCCGAACCCCGACAGCGATAGCACTGGCCGCGAATTCGAATGGGCTTACACACTCCCGTTCATCCCCTACGTTTTCCAGGAACATTTACAGGGGGACCAGGACAATATCTCGCTTGCTTTTGACTTGAGCATCAGAACCATCCCTAACTGGGAATTTTATGGGGAACTGTTGTGGGATGACATGAAATCCCCGTCAAGCATGTTCGACGATTCCTGGTGGGGCAACAAGTGGGCTGCTACAATTGGAGTCGCTCGCGACAACCTGGTCATTGGTCCGGTCTATTTGGACTGGATGTTCGAATACACGAGAATCGAGCCGTGGGTCTACACGCACCACAAGGGAACCGGCTACACATACGCCAGTTACGCCCAGAGTCTTGGTAGCGATCTCGGCCCGAACAGCCAGGAAGTCCATACCGAAATCAGCGCCACATACAATTTTATCAAAGCAACGCTATTCTTCGGGGCCGTCGCAAAAGACAGCGCATTCGGTGGAAACATCAACGATCTGCATACTCCAGAAAGTGCAATGGACAAGAAGTTCCTGAACGATGAAACGACTATCCGCTATAAGGAACTCGGCTTTAACGTAAGCGTCACGCCGTGGGACTGGTTCAGCTTTAGATGCAGCTATACCCGTTTCTTTGGAGACTATGAAGGCTACCGTGCTTATGCAGCAGGTAGCGTCCAATGGTAAGCTATTAGTTAGAAGTAGACAGTAGGCAGTAGGAAGGATCGTTTTTCGTCATCCAGAGTGCAAAACGTCATCCTGGACGTAGCGACGGGATCCATTATTTCTTGTCTAGTAATTGGATGGGGATCCAATAACTCAAAACAATTTTTTTAGCATTTCCTCGTCAGTTGTGGCGAGCGCTTTCTCTTTCCACTCTGGGTTCAACAAGAGCTTTGCAACGTTCGCAATCGCCGTTGTATGCGCCATCGCCGATTCCTCAGGCGAAAGCAGCACGCACATGAACTGCGCCAATTCCTCATTACGCGTCTTGACTCCCGTAATCCCGTCACGGCAAACGACAAAAGCCATCAGCGGTCCCGGTAATGCAGGAATGCGCGTATGCGGGAGCAAAAGCCCCTGCCCCATATATATGCCCTGAGCCACACGCTCCGAAAGGCCTTTCCAAGCAGACATAGCGTCGAACTTGTAAGGACCGTTTACAAGAGCGTCATAGGCATACCCCAAGGCACGATTGAATTCAACGGGCTGCGTATAAATACGCGTGTACAATGGAACCATTACTGCAAAGCCCAATCCATAAACTTAAAGACTTCAGGATCGGTAGCCTTGACGACCTTCCTGAATTCTTCGAACAATTCACGGAGCTTAGCCTTACCCGGTTCGATGTACTGCTCGAACTTTTCGATCTTCTTGACCTTGGAGAGGTAACAGTACGCGCCCAAAGCCTGCATCAAGCGCTGCAAGCTGGCATGCACAAAGCCATCCCATGCGTCGTCCTTCGTATAAATTCTCGTTCCGCGGTACTGACTACGCCAGTATTCAAAGAAGTCCTTGATCATCGGAAGCGGGAGGTTGACGTACGGGTCCCAAAGGAGAGATGCGATGTCATAGAACATCGAACCACGACGAGCGCCCTGGAAGTCGACAAAAGCGACTTCGGAATTCGGGCGGATCATGATGTTCTGGCTCTGGAAATCACGATGCATAAGCACCTTGGTCTGAGCTTCGACAGAGACCGCAATAAGCGAATAGAAATTACGAACCGATTCCGGAATTTCCGTAATACCCTTGTGGAGCTTGAGGTAGTTTTCGGTAAAGTAATCCGTTTCCCACTTGAGAGCGGCGAAGTCGAATCGACGGAGCCAAATTTCAGTATGATGGCTGAACAACGGCTGGCTTGCATTCTGCCACTGGATAAGCGCATCGATAACTTCTGGATAAAGAATGCGCACGCTACCCGAAAGCACCTTGCTTCCGTTAGGATACGCCTCGTCCAGGAGGGTTCGCTTGCCCAAGTCTTCTTGCAAGATCTGGCACGAGTCTTCATCGACGCAATAGACGCGCGTCACCGGCAAGGCATATTCTCTAAAAGCTTTAGAATATTCAACAAAATGCTTGAAATCTTCATTCACTTCGGAACTGACCTGCAAGACACTCGTGCGTTCGCCATCTTGAATACGGAAATAACGCCTCCCCGAACCGGCACCGGCAATGGGAGTTATCGAAAAATTCGTAGTATAACCATGAGTCAAAAGGAACTCGTGGATTTTCGGAGATATTTGTATTAAATCGTTTTGCATACTTTTAATATACAATAAGAAAGAGGAAAGTGACAAAGAAAAATTAGTAGGAAGTAGGAAGTAGACCGTAGGCAGGAGATTTTTAATTAAAAAATCTCAGCATCTCATTACGAGAACTTGATTCTGGGATCGACTAGCGTATAGAGGATATCGCTAAAGAGGCGGCCAATCATCGCCATTAGGCTGCTGAGGAAAATAATCCCCATGACCACGTTGTAATCGCGGTTCACCATGGAATTGTAATAGAGGAGCCCCATACCGTCAATGTCAAAGACTTTTTCGATAAGGAGCGCGCCCGCAAACATAAGCGTGCAAATTTCAGAAAGTCGAGTCGCAATCGGAATAAGCGCATTGCGGAGCGCATGACGGATCAACGCCTGGTTAAAGCTCAAGCCTTTGGCGAGGGCAGTACGCATATAGTCCTTCCCAAGTTCTTCAAGCGCGGAGTTCTTCATAAGGAACGTGAGGAAAGCAAACTCGCTAATCATATAGCAGAATATCGGAAGCGTCAAATGTTCTGCCAAGTCCACGACCTTGCCAAAGAACGAGAAATCCTCGAAGTTATCGCTCGTGAGTCCGCCCAACGGGAAAATGTCCAAGTACGAGCCGCCCGCCAAGAAGATGATGAGCAAAATGCCAAGCGCATAACCCGGCATCACATAGCCCGAAAAAATCAAACCGCTCGAAAAGGAATCGAGCTTGCTACCGTGATGAACCGCCTTCCACAAGCCCAGCGGAATGCAGATAAGGTAGCTCAAGAAGAACGACGTCACGCCAAAGAACAACGAAATCGGGAATCGGCTTACGATAACATCCCACACCGGGAGTCCGTAAGTATAGCTTTCGCCGAGATCCAAATGCAAAACGTTCCACAACCAGGTCAGATAACGTTTCCAGGCAGGCTGGTCAAAGCCAAAGTAAGCCTGGATTTGCGCAATCTGGTCGGGCGAAAGCGCCTTGGAGGCATCAACACCACCCTTCATCGAAGCCGCCTGCTGCGCACGAGATATCAGCTCTTCGACAGGTCCTCCCGGCAAGAGCTGAATCAAGATAAAGCACACCAACGAAATCCCGATAAGCGTCGGGATCATCAGCAGCAAACGACGAAGGATATAGGATCGCATTGTAATTAGGTATGGGGTATGGGGTCGCTCGTGCCACTCGCTTTGGGGTCGTCCGCCTGCGGCGTCCTTTGAGGAATGTCTTTCGAAATGCTCAAAGCGTAGCGACCTCAAAGCACCGAAGGCGCGCGCTCATAGCTCAAAGCACGAAGTGCGACCTCTAACGCATCTTTCCAGAACGCAAGACGTCCATCATATTGAACGGCTTTGCAGTGCCTGCGGCAATCTGGTCGGCAAGGAAGTTCACTGCATCGACAGTGCCTTCGGCATAAATCTTGCGGCCGCAGACATTGTGCTGGAATTCAAAGTGAACCGTACCGTCAGCGCTATCGAGGCTGTAGGTATGAAATGCGTGACCGCCGAGGTATTCTTCGGGCACGTGCATGCGTTCCATCTGTTCCTTTTCATTACGCACCTTTTCGATATCGTCCGGCGTGTAGTTGAAGCCCATCTTCTGGAAAGTGCCCACGACAGCGCGAGCCGTACCGCTCGTATCAGCCTTGGTCTTCTGGTGGCTTTCGACAACGGAGAGCTTGTAGCCTTCGAATGCGGTCGGGAATTCCTTGGCCAAAAATTCAATCATCGTCTGGAAGGCGACAATCTGCTTTGCCATGTTCGGAGCAATGACACTCGGATGGTTGGCATCAGCAACAAGCTTTGCAAGAGCTTCGCGGTCGCCACCAGTCGTACCCATCACAAACGGAATCTTATGATTCACGTAGAAAGCGGCGTTGTCGTTCACAGCCGTCGGGTGCGTGTAGTCAATGCAGATCATATGCGGATACTTTGCAAGGACTTCGCCAATACGGGCTTCGCGATTGGACGGTTTCAAGAGCTGGATGGTCTTGCCTGCAACTTCGGCTTCGTTTTCGACGATAATTTCGCCCGTCAAAGAATACGGGACAAGTTCCAAACCGCGGGCAACGCAGGTTTCGGCCACGATGCGGCCCATGCTACCCGGAATACCATTAACCATCACTTGAATAGACATAAAATCTCCTGTTGATCTTTGAAGATAAAATTAGAAAAATTAAAGTTGATCCCGGCCCCCCGGAACTCGTCCGGGGCAGGCTAAAGCCGGGATGACAAGCAAAAAAGACGGGCTTGCGACCCGTCCTTTAAAACAAGCTACCTAAGCGAGCTCTTATTTACCGTACTTAGAGTCGATCTTGTACTTAGCCGTGTTTCTTGCGCCCTTCTTCTTCAAGGCATTGATCAAACGAGTGTAGCCTTCGTTTGTAGCCCAGTCAAGCACAGAGTAACCCTGAGCGCACTTGGCGTTCACATCGACACCCTTGCTGATAAGGAACATCATGGCGTCGTAGTTGCCAGACTTTGCGGTCCAGTGGATCGGCAAGTAACCATCGGGGCTGCGGTTTTCGAGCGGAGCTCCAGCGTTAGCGAGAATTTCGAGCATATCGGCCTTGCCCGTCTTTGCAGCGATAAGCACAGCCGTGCCAAGGTTCTGCGGATCAACGCCTTCCTTCTTCAACTGAACCAGGAGACGGTTCACCACATCCTTGTTACCCATCATGACTGCATTATCGATAACCGGTTCGCCGTTACCGTTCTGAACATTGGCCTTTGCACCATGTTCAAAGAGGTAGTCGAGAACCATAAGGTTGCCCTTGTTTGCGGCAATGGCGACAGCGTTGTTGCCATTATCAGCCGGCTGGTCGATTTCGAATGCAGCCTGGAGGAAAAGCGTCATCTTGGCGGTATCGCTGTTAACCGCATAGGAGACGAACTGATTAGGCGTAAAACCAATCTGCTTTTTCGTCAAATACCTGCGGACAGACTGCGGGTCGTTCGGGTCCATAGTTTCTTCGCAACCAGTCAAAGAAAAAAGGAGACCGGCAGCGGCACAGAGAGCCAAGAGTTTCTTATTCATATTATGCTCCAATGAATTTTATGATTTTTCAAATTAAAACTATACAATTTTTTTCAATTTATTCACAAAAAAATAACGAATTATCACTTTTTTTCGAAAAAAACCGCTTATTTCTTGCTTTTCTTCGTTGTCTTTATCTTAAGTTTCTCGCCAATCTTGATTTTTGTGTCCTTCAGACCGTTCCACTTGACAATTTCTTCGATCGTAACACCGTACTGACGCGAGATATCCCAAAGACCCTCGCCCTTCTTGACAACGTGTGTAACTTCTTCAACCTTCGGCGAACTGGGCGGAGCCGCCGTTCCCGGGATCTTGAGTTTTTGCCCCACGAGGATGTTCGAAGAAGAACCCATTTCGTTCATTTCGCGAATGGCGCTGACTGTCGTTTCGAACTTCCTTGCAATTGCAAAGAGGTTGTCACCTGCAGCCACAGTATAAATGGTCGTCGTGTTCTTTGAAGTCTTTGAGGCAGCCTTGGAAGAGCTGGAGCTAGCCGTCTTTGTAGACTTTTCGGCTTGTTCAGCCTTGCCCTTGGAACTCGAGCTGCTCTTGGATTTCGTGTTAGCGTCGGCATTCTTGCTCGATTCGACAACCGGAGAAACATCGTCGACAACGCCCGACATTCTGCGCGGAGGGCGGACATAGGCCGGAATCGCAAGCGAATCACCAACAGTCAAGCGCTTTGTAAAGCCCTTATTCGCCTGCAGCAAAAGGAATACGGGAACCTTGTACTGCTTGGCAATCATAGCATAAGTATCGCCAGCCTTGACAACGTACTTTTCGCCTTTTTTGATGGCCACACGCTGTTGCACAAAGCTTGTCGGCTTCAAATCCGGTTTAGACACATAAATGGTATCACCATACTTCACGTTTGAAGACACATCGATATTATTCCAAACGCGTAACGATTCCTGAGAAATGCCAAAACGACGGGAAATGAACGCCAGGTTATCGCCCAGCTGCACCACGTACGTACGGACTTTGGAGGGCTTTTTACCTGTTGACCGACGCGGAGCCACCTTGATCGGGATGAGGAGCGTACGCCCGACCTTGAGCTTTGCGTTCTTCTTCATTTCGTTGGCACGCTGAATTTCGGATACGCGAACGCCGTATTGCTGGGCTATGTTCCCTAGCGACTCGCCCTTGCGAACCTTATGCTGTTTCCAGCTAGAAAAGCCGTTCTTTTCCATTCGGTCGTAATTTTCGACAAAAGCGGCACGAGTACCGACCGGCAAACGAAGCAAATAGGCGTCCCTGTTCGGCGGAGTACACCACATCGAAAGTTCCATATTCAAAGTACGGAGCGTATCTTCGGGTACCTTGAGGAACTTGGCAATTTCATCAAGAGAGAACGAATCGTAGACTGTTACGGTATCATAAGCCGGAAGATGGCGCTTGGTAATGGCAACGTCGTAATGATCCGGGAAATGTCCGATCACCATAGCGGCAAGAATTCGCGGCACATAATGCATCGTTTCCTGCGGGAGTTCCAAATCCCAGTAGGTCACAGGGCGATCCGGTCCCCATGTCGGATCTTCACGCTTGGACTTGAGCAAACGACGGATGCGACCTTCACCACAGTTGTAAGCAGCCATCGACAAAAGCCAATCGCCAAATTCACCGTACAATGCGGAGAGATAGTTCAATGCGGCATCCGTTGCAAGTTCTGGATTGCGACGCATATCGACCCAGAAATCCACTTCGAGCCCATAGCGGATACCCGTTTCGGGAATAAACTGCCACATACCCCCTGCTTTGGCGCGGCTATAAGCCTTGACGTTAAAACCGGATTCCACCAAGGCAAGGTAGATCAAGTCGCGCGGCATACGCTTCTGGGCAAGCTTCGTATAAATCAGGGAATCATAGGCCGTCTTGCGAGTGAGAGATCTGGTAATAAAGGATCGTGCCGAAGTCGTCATGTAGTAGATTTCTTGCATGACGCGTTCGTTAAAACGAATCGGTAAAGAAAAACGCCCGGCGTCAACAGTATCCAGGAAGTTTTCAATGACCCGCATCGAAGCGCTGTCCGCCACGTTTTCATCATAGGCATCCACACCATCGATCGAAACGCTATCGACAGAAGTGGAATCGGCCCCTTCACGATCGGCAAGGTTCGGATAGACATCTTCCAAGGCCTGCACAATGCGAAGCGGCATCTGCATCTTGTATATGGAATCTTCAGAACGCGTAAGCCCGCTTTTCAGGGAATCGTACTTTTCGGTCACCAAAAGACGGAGCGATTCTTCGAGATAATGCTTGGATACAGCCCATTCATGGTTATCGATTGCCTGGAGGCCATACTGATAATAGACCCAAGAAGGCCTTGTAGAATCTCCGACAATTTCTTTTCCAGGATTGACTTGAGGTACATCAATAGAAACCTTCTCCGCCTGGAGAGGTTTCCCTTGTGAAGACGCGGCAACTTTCGCCTGCTTGGACGCACAGGCGGACAAAATCAAAAAGACAAGAACGAAGCCGAATCTAAAAAGTTTATGCGACCATATCACTGGTCGAAGTCCATATCTTCGCCGTAGTCAGACCAGATCGGATTACGACCGAAGGATGGCTTGTCAAAATCAACTTCTTCGTCAACTTCTTCTTCAGGAAGTTCTTCTTCTTCCTTGTTCAGATCGTCTTCTTCTCCCAAAAAAGACGGATCCGGCGTATCATCAAAACTATCATTCTTAGGACGACGGCCACAATAGAAAGCAATGCTCATATTAGCTATTCCTCCGATTTATTGCATTAATCTATTCATACCATATAGAATGACTCCACACATCGCCAGTGCGGTCACGATTTGCAGAATTATAATGATTCTGTTAATCTTGTACGCCTTTTGCGACTTACGGTGCCAAGAGGGCAATTTGTTTGCGGAGTTCATGTTTCTCACTTCGGAAGTGAAATATATACATAAATTTGAAAATGCAAACAGTTAATACAAAAAAATGTCTAAATTCTTTACGAAAATGAAAAATTTTTTGCTCACCATTCTCGTTTGCGCCACAATTCTGTTTGCGCAGCCCGGTTTTTCCGCTGGAAAAAGCGGAATCCACGTTCCAGAAGCACGAATTTTAAACCGTAGCGAGCTGTTCGTTATGGGCGGTTTCGAGATGGCCAGTAGCAACAATACCGCAAGTATCGAAGGCTACATCGTCGACGAAACTGGAGAAAAAAAGCGGTTGGACAAGGACTCACCGTCTAACTCCGTCCTCGGTTACGTCGGGTACGGCCTGATGCAGAACCTGGAACTGGGGTTAAACTTGAACTTTCACTATGACGGCAACGCCGCCAACACCCACCTCAAGGGTCTTGGTTTCGGCGATCTCGGGCTCATGGTCAAAGGCGGATTTCCCAAGCAGAAAATAAGAGACATCGTCCACACAGCCATTGCATTCGAACTGTTCATCCCCACCGGTACAAACGAGAAGGGGTTACGTCCCAGACATCTTTGGTATATCCATCAAAACGAGATCACCCACGCCTACTCCTCCGCCGACTTTGCCGTCGCATTAACATTCTACCTCACAATAAACTTCAACAAGCATATCAGCTGGAACAACTATGGCGGCTACCTCCGGACGATCGAAAACGGAGAGAATGTCTTTATCTGGGGATCGGGGTTAAACATCTTCCATTACGAGTGGGTGTCGTTGGTGCTTGAAGCCTCCGGTGAAACAAGCATTAAACCGTCGGCCATTATGAGTGGATTCCTGAACGATCAGTTGAGATTTTCACCAGGACTCCGCTTAAGGCTCCCCAAGCGCACGACGCTTGCCATCAGTGCAGACCTCGGCATGGACCTTTTCAGAAAAAGGAAGATCCATCGCGGTCATGCGGTCACGGTCCAGAACGAAAAGCACAAGTATTCCTATACCGTTCCTGGCAGTCCTCACCTCGCCACAACAATCAAGCTCAGCCGTACATTCGACTTGAGTTGGAACGACAGCGATGGAGACGGAGTTGAAGATCGACGGGACTTGTGCCCCAAGTCTAACCCCTCGTACAAAGTAGACAAACGAGGATGCACGGTCGATACCGATATGGACGGCGTTGCCGACGACCTGGATATATGCCCAGAAACCCCGGCAGACATTTTGATTGACATTCACGGTTGCCCGGAAGACCACGACAACGACGGTGTTCCCGACTTTATGGACAAATGTCCAACTACACGACCGGGAGACCCCGTTGATGAATTCGGCTGCATCCACGACGAAGACAAAGACGGCATTCACGACGGCATTGATAAATGCCCAGGCTCTACGCAGGGCCTAGAAGTTGATGACGATGGTTGCCAGTTGGATATGGACGAAGACGGCGTGTTGAATGCACAAGACTCCTGCCCCAACACTCCGGCAGGACTCACAGTCGACCAATACGGCTGCATTATCGATATGGACAAGGACGGCGTTCCGGATGAATGGGACAAGTGTCCCGATAGCGCCCCCAACGAAATTGTGAACATGTACGGTTGCCCAGTGGACTCTGACGAAGACGGCATTCCTGACTTTATGGACAAATGCGCCAACACGCCTACGGGAGCTGTTGTAGATAGTACCGGTTGCCGGCTGGACCAAGACCAGGATGGTGTTTTCGACGAAGACGATAAATGCGCGTTCACGCCAGAACACGCCCCAGTCGACGAAAAAGGATGCCCACTAGATTCAGACAACGACGGAGTCTTTGACTTTTTGGACAACTGCCCCAACACACTGGAACGAACCGAAGTTGACGGGAACGGTTGCCCGATCCGAGAAAAGCTTAATTTGGACAAAATCGCAAGACGCGTGCAATTCCACAAAGGAACGGACAATCCGCTGAATTCTTCTTACACGGCGCTAAGCGACGTGGTATCCATCATGCGCCACAACAAGGAAATCGTCATCGAAATCCAGTGCAGCGTCAAATCGGGCGAAGCCATCAACCCGCAAGCGCTTTCCGAAGCTCGAGCCATGATGATTTACGATTACCTTGTCAACAAAGGAATCAAGGAAGAACGCCTCAAGGCAACCGGTTTTGGATTGCACCTTCCATCTGATGTACGCGGGCACACCAAGCTGAACCCCGTCGGAGTGAGACTCCTCCCCCACAACGAATTCAAGCAACCAGCGGAACAGCAACAGTAAGACAGTCATCCCGTGCCTAGCCACGGGATTTTGCTTACACGGCTATCTATCGTTTTTATTGAACAGCAGCGCAATCACAAGAGCGACAACGACGTAAAGCGCCACTGCAGAAAAAAGCCCAAGGATTTCGGAACCCGAGAGTGCCTCCACCTTGATGTACAGGAGGACGGAAAGAGGCATGGCAAGTAAAAAGAGGATTCCGGGGATTTTCTGTTTCATATCAATAAAATAGAAAAAGTCGCTTGAAAGCGACTTATAAAAAAAGGTGATCCCGGCACAAGGGCCGGGATGACAATGAAAAAAGGCGATGCCGGCACAAGGCCGGCATGACAAAGCGAAACGGGATTGACTGTTAAAGCAGGCGGAGCCTGTCACCCCGGACACAATGTCATCCCGGATTTATTCCGGGACGGGGTCGACTTACGCAATATTACTTCACAGTAATCTGGAACTTCTTGTCGCCAGCGTTGACCTGATAATAGCCCTTGAAGCCGCGGAACTTGGCTTCGCCATTTTCATCAGCCGTGGCGTAGAGGTCTGTCGTCCAGACCTTGTGCCACAAATCGTATACACGCTTTGCAGCAGGCTTTTCGCGACCATCAGAAGCAATCATGCCACCATTCTTGACCCAGTGACGGTTGTCCCAGAAGCCCCACAGCACAATGCCGTTGACTGCCGGATGGCTAAAGGCGGTACGGATAAATGTTTCGAACTTTTCGGCCTGGACTTCTTCGGTATCGTTCATACCGGCCTGCCAGTCGCCCACATCAAATTCCGTAACCTTGATCGGGAGGCCAAGAGAAGCGAGCTTGTCGAGACGAGCCTTGATAAGTCCCGGAATCACCGGACGCAGACCAAAGTGGCACTGCACGCCGATACCCATCACAGGCACCTTGCGATCAAGCATGCCCTTGATCAAGCCGTAATAGCGGTCGGTTTCGCCAGCAGCCACAACGTTGTAATCGTTGATGTAAAGGAATGCATTCGGGTCAGCCTTGTGTGCCCACACAAATGCGCTATCGAGAATTTCCCAGCCGCACTTGTTGAACGTCCAGGATTCGTGAATCGGTTCGTTCCACACGTCGTATTCCGTAATTTTGCCCTTGTATTCCTTGAGATCGCGGTAGATACGAGCTTTGAGCTTTTCGGCCATATCTTCACAGCTACCCTTGTTGCTGTAATGCTTGTCAAAGCCGTAGCCCTGATGACTCCACATAAGAGCGTGACCGCGGAGCTTCCAATGATTCTGGGCCGTGAAATCCGTGTATTCCTTCATTTCTTCACGCTTGATCTTGCCCTTCTTCGGTTCGTATTCTGGCCACTTGAACTGGTTTTCAGAAACACCGTGCCAGAAGTATTTCTTGGCGGCATTACGGTACCAGTTTTCAGTGCTGTCCTTGGTGTCATAGAGAGCGAGCGCCGTACCGAACGGGAATGAATGACGCAACAGCTTCACGTGGACTTTTTCGCCCGGATTTGCCTTGACCGTGAAATCCACCTTGCGGAGGCTATCGATGCGAGCGTCGGCAGCATTATACCACGCCGGATCCGACATTTCGTCCATCTTTTCGACATCCACATCGTCGATTTGCATCCAGCCCTTCTTGAGGCCAATCTGGAATGTGATGTTGTTGAGGCCATAACCCTTCTGGTCGGCAAGGAAAATCATTTCATAGGTCTGCCAATTTTCCGTCAAGTCAAACGAAGCGCTTTCTTTTTGACGGTAGTCCGGAGGACCGCCCTGCACCACAGAATTGATGGGCATATTGCCCTTGGCCTTGAAGGTAAGCTTATAAAAACCGGAATCAGCAAGCCACTTAGGCGGCTGAAGCTGCAAGCCCCACCACGGATTCGGCAAATCCTTCACAACGACCTTTGCGCCCTGCGAACCATCAACACCGAGCCCCTGCACTGCAATTTGCGATTCGGCTACAGCTGGACCATCAGGATTATTCCACAGATACCAGCCGCCGTCACCATACTCCATATCACCATTGTTCAACTGTGCTAAAGACGGCACAGAAAGCGCCATGGCAACGGTTGCCGCAATCGCAAGAGCTTTATTCTTTTTAAAATTCATGAGGTCTCCTCAATTTTGTTTACGATTTAAATATATACTCAAACCGCATTTTTCGAGTGTTTTTAGGCCTGTTTTACCGTCACAATAACACAAACATTATAAAATGTGTAGCAAGTGTATTTTTTAGAAAGTTGATGGAAGCAGTTCTTTTCATATGGATTTATTTATATTTTTAAGCCATGCATTACAAGCCTTATCGCGATTTACTATTGGATCTTTTCCCCAACTACCTCAAGGTGCGCAAACTCCCGCTCAACGGCGGAATGAGTTGTCCTAACCTCGACGGCACCAAGGGTTTTTCGGGGTGCAGCTACTGCAACAACCGCAGCTTCAGCCCAGTATTTGACCAAGCTAAGGTCTCTATCCAGGAACAGCTTGAAAAATTTGTTCCGAAGCTTCGCGACAAGTATCCGAATGCAGGCATCCTAGCCTACTTGCAGCCGTACACGAATACGCACGCACCGCTAAAACACTTGCGCGAAATCATCGATCCGATTATCAAGCACAAAGAAATCGCAGGACTTGCAATCGGCACGCGTCCGGACTGCCTTGAAGACGACAAGGTCGCCTACCTCGCCGAACTCAATCAAAAAAAGCCGATCATCGTCGAAATCGGTCTCCAGACAGCAAACGACTTGACTCTCGCCGGCATCAACCGCCACCACACACTCGCCGAATTCGAAGACGCCGTCAAACGCTGCAAAGCCGCCGGCCTTACCGTCACGACGCACGTCATCGTAGGTCTCCCCAACGAGACAATGGACGACTTCAAGCATACGGCACAAGTTGTCCATAACTTACAGCTCTCCGCAGTCAAAATTCATCCACTCCACATTGTCGTGGGTACGGACATGGCACAGGATTACATCAACGGAGAATTCAAGCTTCTTTCATTCGAACAGTATTGTGAAGCCGTTGCCGAAATGATCAAAATCATCGGTCCTGAAATTGCCATCGAGCGATTCAGTGGTGAAAGTCCAAGCGATATGCTTATCGCCCCCAACTGGTGCGGCGAACGCGACAAGATCATCGCGACAGTCGAAAAACTGCTTTCAAACTAAGCAAAAGCAATCGATACAACGTATTTTATCACCTGTTTTAGCCCGTAAACAGGTGATTTTTTCCATTTATCATCAAATTCCACAACTACACACAAAAAACTGTTCTTTTTCTACTTTAATTGCTAGATTAAATCATATAGGATAAAAAAAAGGAACTTTATTATGTTTGCCAATGCCAAAAAGATTTTAGCAACAACCCTTGCACTTGCGGCATCAATTTACGCAAGTGAACGCCTTTACCTCGCCCCGTTCAACACGGTCGGTTTAAACGAGGATTTTGGAACAGCGGCCGAAAGAATCATGAACGCCTACATCGAAGATGATGGGCGTTTTGTGCTTGTGAATTACACCGAAGATGATTCCGTCAAGGTCGGTGACCGCGAATCCGCGAACAAGAGTGCTATCAAGCACAACTGCTCCAAGTATGTTATGGCAGAATTCACACGCCTCGGCGAAAACGTCATCACGTCCTTCAAGCTCTACGACGTCAACAAAGAAACCGTCGTATGGAGCGACCGACTCAAGGCCAAGAACCCCGATGATTTAGATCCGATTATCCAGCGTGTCGCAAGAAACATTGGCACAAAAAGAAAAGCGACCAACGATAACGATATCTACAGCGTCACGGAACAAGAAACAAAGGCTCCCAAGAAGAAAGGTATTTCCTCTTACTACGGTGTAGAAATTCTCGGAGATGTTCCTATCAACGCTCCTAAGACTCATTTGAGCGCCGGTATCGGATTTTTCATGTTCTACGACGCAAGGGACTTCTTCTTTAGCTGCGATTTGACGATGAGCAACATGAGCGAAAACAGGTCTTCCGAAAACGACAAGGCTTCGCTCTTTGACTTGGGTCTTTCGCTTTACTACCCGTTTGGAACCTCCAACATCACTCCGTTTGCCGGTGGTGGCCTTGCCTATAGCTGGAGAACCACTTCTTCTTCGGACTATGATTTTGGTACAGACCAGGAATCCGACGGTCTTTCGGCCAAGATTGGTGGTGGCGTTGTGTTCAACCGCGCAAGCCGAATTATGTTCATTACGCAGGTCGACTACTTCTTTGATTTCTTCACGACTCCGTTCTACAAGAAAACAGACAAGAAAACAGATAACGGCCAATCCGTACTGCAGAAGAACAACTACTACCTGAACGGTTTGAAGTTTGGCCTGGGACTCGCTCTTGGTTTCTAAACAATGGCTAAGATAATCCACACATTGCTGCTTGCATCTGCGACACTCTCACTGTCCGGATGTTTTACGGGGCAATCTAGCATTACTGCCAGCCAATACACCTCAAAGCCGTATCAGATTTACATCAACGGAAAGCAGTATTGCCAAATGAGTTCTGGTAACGACTGCACAATCCAAACTCGCGGAACGTACAACGAAATCTACATCGAAGCGTTCCTGGATGGCGAAAAGGTCGGTGATTTACGAACCTCCAGGCATGTGACGCTAGCCTCCATTTTGTGGATGCCTTTCACGTATTGGTCGTCGTACTGGCTTTATAGAGCGTTCCCCGAAGATCTCGAAATCCAGATAAATGATCAGGCTCTTAGAGAAACTCTCCCTGAAGGTCAAATCAGCGTTTGGGACAGGCCATTCAATTCTAAAAAACAGAAAAAAGAAAAGCCTATCGTATTGCAAAACGAAGACAACGAAAATCTGGCAACAGAAGAAGATGTCGAAGAGACTGCCCCCACTCCAGTTCGCAAGAAGAGCGTTTGGGACTAACAAAATACTCTAAAAATTTTTATCTTTAGCCGAGAAATCACAGCCGATTTCCCGGCTTTTTTAATTGAGGTTTATAATGGCTAAGAAGAAAGATACCCAGACTAACATGTGGACAGGTCGCTTTGCTAGTGGCATGGCTCAGAGCATGGTCGATTTAAGTTTCAGCTTGCAGTTTGATGCAGAACTCATCGAAGAAGATATCGAAGGAAGCATCGGACATGGCAAGGGTCTCGTGGAATCGGGCGTTCTTTCTAAAGCAGACTACAAGAAGATTTGCGATGGCCTCAAGAGCATCCTCGACGACTACCATGCCGGTAAGAATCTCTGGTGCGACAGCGACGAAGACATCCACATGGCCGTGGAACGCGTGCTCACCGAACGCATTGGCGCACTCGGCAAGAAGATCCACACAGGCCGTAGCCGCAATGACCAGGTCTGCACGGACTTTAAGCTTTACATGCGTCACCGCGCTGCTGAAATCCGCGCACTCGAAGTGGAACTCATGGAAACAGTTCTGGACCTTGCCAAGAAGTACTTTGGCAAGATGATGCCGGGTTACACACACTTGCAGCAGGCTCAGCCGATTTACTTTAGCCATTACCTCATGAGCATGTTCTTTGCCGTGAGCCGTGACGTGAAGCGCCTCGACAACTTCTTGGAATTGCACAGCCAGCTTCCGCTTGGCAGTGGCGCTATGGCAGGTTCTGCATTCCCGTACCACCGCGCACTCGTTGCCGAAGCCCTTGGCTTTAAGGACGTGAGCCCAAACAGCATTGACGCCGTGAGCCATCGCGACATGATGCTTGAATTCGAAGCCGACCTCGCTATTATCGCCAATACGATGAGCCGCTACGCCGAAGACTTTGTGAACTGGAGCTCTTGCGAATTTGGATTCCTCACCTTGCACGATGCATTCTCCAGCGGTTCTTCGATGATGCCGCAGAAGAAGAATCCGGACTCCATGGAACTTATCCGCGGAAAGTCTGGCCGTATGCTCGGCAACTTCACTTCGCTTTATACACTCGTGAAGGGCGCTCCGCTCAGCTACAGCCGCGACTTGCAAGAAGACAAGGAACCGGTCTTTGACAGCGTCCACAACGTGAAGGTGATTCTCCGTGTGATGAAGGAAGCTTTGGAAACAGCACGTTTCAACTTCGAAACGATGCACGCCAAGATGCTCCCGGCACTCCTCGCCACAGACCTTGCAGACTTGCTCGTGGAAGCAGGCGTTCCGTTCCGCGACGCCCACCACGTCGTGGGAAGCCTCGTCGGCGATGCCGCACGTGCAGGCAAGCAGTTCACGGAACTTTCCGACGAGGCTTGGGCCGCCGCAGGCGTCCCGGACGTCGCCAAGATGAAGAAGACGCTTACGTTCGAATACAGTATCAGCAAGCGTAACATCGAAGGCGGTACGGGTCCGAAGTCCGTGAAGCAGCAGTTCACGAAGGCTGCCGCACTCCTCAAGAAGCTCAAGAAGTAAGAGGATACTGAGGAAGGTGCCCCCGTCCCCATACGCGGATCATGACCACGTAAGTGCTAAAGCGCAAGTGGTCAAAGACAATAAGTGCGGGGTGACAATGCAAAAAAGAGACCGTAGTGGTCTCTTTTTTTATTGCGGTGTAAGGTGATCCCGGCACAAAGGCCGGGATGACAGCGCAAGGTTGTTCCGCGAAAGGTGATCCCGGAACGGAGTCCGGGATGACAGTGCGGGAAAGCCTGTTTATTTCACGCAGCGGACAGAGAATTCGTTGGTCGACTTCTTTGTGACAACCTTCGGATAATTGTCGTAGTAGTTAACCCACCACACAGAAGCATTGTCATTCTTGACATCGCCGTCCAGCCAGAAGTAAGCGCTGGACTTCAAGTCAAAGTAATCACCGCCATCACGTCCACCGGCAGCCTTAATGTCAAAGCCCCAGAAATCAAGTCCTCTAGAAGCCTTGTCTGTCCATCCAGTGCTAGAGCGCAATACAGCACTCATTCCAGCGTAAGAAGAGAATCCAGAGACTTCACTTGCCGTAGGTAAGCGCCAGCCTTCCGGACAAATTGTCTTTGCAGTTTCGTACGTGTAAAGACGGCCGTATTCCTTGCAGTATTTCTTGTCGTCATTGTAGCAATGACTTCCATCAGCATCGTAATTCATATTGTCAGCCATCCATTCAAGCCCTGCAAACTGAATGGTTCTGTACGTTTCGCCTTCGTATTTCAAGGAACCAAAGTCATGCGGGATTTCATCGATATACGAAGAATCCAAATCCCCGGAAACATCGGCATTACCCCTATCTACAACGCAACGGATGGACAAACCATGATCTTTATAGAATTCACCAACCTGAATATCATTTACTTCGTTGCTAAGCTGAACGCCAGAAGCCGTGCCTTTATCCTTTTCGTTCGATGTCCAGAAAAATGCGATTCGGCCCGAACTCAAGAATGTTTCACCATCGTTATTGCGGCGTCCAGCAGCCTTTGCGTTAAACCCAAAGCGGTTCGTCGGAGCATTCACCTTGTCGGACTTGTCCCATGTCTTTAAAGACTTGATACTTGTAGCTGCACCTTCCCCAGCATTAAACATATTCACATAAATTTGCAAATTGGCCCAATCTTCCAAACTCGGGAGACGCATACCTTCAGGGCAGATTCCGCGTACGTTATATGCATTACGGCTCAAACCGGACGAGTTAAATTTCTTATCAACATTCATCGCGGCAGACCATGAATACAAGCGGCCAAACTTGGAACAGTCCTTGTCATCTTCATGGCACCAGGAATTCTCTTTGAGATTCTTCACCTTTGAGGAATCCGCAAAGCGAAGATTTTCGTTCATCCAATAAACACCATTGATCAGAGTGACACCATATTTTTGACCATCACGGGAATCGGTAATTTTTCCGTCCTTGATATCAATATAATCCGAAGTCTTTTCGTTGGCTCCAAAAAGCTCTTGAGAATGGCACCCCGTCAAAGATAAAAAAGCGCCAACAGCGGCAACAAAACACAATTTACCAGAGATAAACTGCATAAATTCTCCTTATAAACTATAATATCCAGTATTAATATATACTATTTCTTATCTTGCGGAACAAGTCTATCGACAATTCTAAACAAATTGTTGTAGATTTCGAGGAAATCCTCAATCCAGATCGGGTCATGTTCGCCAACAATGTGGAACGTCTCTTCGAGCGTGTGGAGAGAGTTGTAAAGTCCGACCATCGAGCTTGTCGGCTGCACATAGCTTCCGCCGTAAGCCGACGATGCAACAATGCGGGCTCGATAACTGCGACGGAGTCGTGCAATCAAAGCACTGCGGAGTGCCAAGAGTTCATCGTGAGCGACAAGGAATTCACCCTTCTGGATCCAGCTTTCAACGATATTCAGGCGACGATTGATGGACTCGCGTTCTGTCGAAGGGACTAGCATCTGCTTGGCCAAAAGCGTCGAACGGATGCGGCCAACAATCTTGTTCAGGAGTTCGGCGTTCCAGAAAATCATCGGAGGACGGGAATCACCAGCGTTCGTTACCAGAGCGGGCTCGTGCGCCTTGATCCAGCGTTCCAGCTTCTGGATGACCAGATTCGCTTCGGGATAACGGTCAACGGCCACATACTCCTGACCTCGCGTATAAAGCGTGTCCGCATAAACCATCCGCCAATGCGAAAGCTTGCCAGTCTTGCGAATGGCATCTATACGCTCCTTGATCTCGGACAGTTTTTCGGTGAGCGCCTCTTGCATTAGCGAGTTACCTCAATTTTTGCAGTTTCCTTCGTATTCGACTGGAGCGGAGTGACACCAATTTCCACGCGACGATTCAAGCGACGATGTTCTTCGCTATCGTTCGGATACTTAGGACGATGTTCGCCAAAGCCTGCGGCAAAGAGCCTGTCGGGCGGGAAACCCATTTTCACGAGCATCTTGACCACGTTCACGGCACGTTCTGTAGACAGATTCCAGTTCGTATAAGAAGTGGAGCCGCTAAACGGAATGTCATCGGTAAAACCGCTGACCATAATCACATCGGTCGAATCCAAAGCTTCCAAAAGTCCCTTGCTGATGCCACGAATCACACCCTCACCTTCCTTGGTGAGGTTCGCGCCGTTGATCGGGAAAAGGAAGCTAGCCTGGATCTGGATTTTACCGTCTTCAAGAGCGATAAGCCCCGCCTCGATGGAGGTCTGTAAGCTCTTGGACAAAAGCGCATTGCGTTCGGCCGCAATCTTTCGCATCTGTTCCTGGCAGGTAAGCACTTCCTCTTCGGTACGCGTCAAGTCTTCGGCTTTCTGTTCCTTGAGGGTGGCCATCGCTACAAACGCAAGGATAAATAACGACACAAGGGCAACACCCAAGTCCGTGTAAGCCATCCAGGGATTACTGTTTTCGTCTCTATTGCGACGCATAGTTAACCTTCGGCTTTAGGCTGTTGAGCAATGGCGGAACGCTGGGTCTGTTCAAGAACTTCGAGCAAGATTTCCTGAGTCTTGACCGCATTTTCCATAAGCACTTCGCTTGCGCGTTCGTGGAAGGCTTCGAGAGACTGGTTGAGATGTTCGACAAAGTTGTCTTCTTCTTCGTGTTCAGCCGTATCGCCCGAGAGCTTTTCGAGAATTGTTTCGAGGCCGCTACGCAGCATTTCGAGGTTTGCGCTGAGTTCGGACTGGTTCACGCGCATAAGTTCTGCGGTTTCCACGATGTTTCCGCCAAGAGCATCCGTCGCTTCCTTTTCCTTGACAACGCGGTTGTCGATGCTTTCGGTAAGGGCCTTCTGGGCTTCGAGAAGCACAGAAGATGTTTCGGAAAGCTTCTGGAATGCACCGAGAATGTCGGAAGAAAGAGTACCGAGCTTTTCGGAAACGTTCTGGGAGAGTTCTGCAGAACCTGCCTGAGCCTTTTCAGCAACCTGGAGAGCCACGTTCTTGAGCGTTTCGAGACCTTCGCGCTGGGAATCCACATTGGCGGTCGTCTTGTCTTCGAGGCGCTGCATAAAGCTTTCCCACTGTTCGCTGGACTGTTTGACCTGTTCGGCAACGGAATCACCGATGCTCTTTGAAGCTTCGTCCATAGCATCCTTAGTAAGGTATGCCACATCCATCGTGCCTTTCGCCACATCCTGAAGCCCAGCCTTAACGTCAGCGGCAACAGCATCGAGACCATCCTTGACACCACCAGCAATTCCGCCAAGGTTATTTTGGAGTTCCTCAGAAAACTTAGAGAAGCCGTCATAAACACTTCCCGAAATATCTCTGAGAGAAGACTCAACGCCCGCAGAAAGACCTTCGAGGCTTGTATTCAATGCGGCAGAAATGTTATTGAGTTTATCGTCGAGCTTCGACGGGATTGCCTCAACGGACTTGGAGAGCGCACCGATATTTTCGTTAATCGGGCTGAAAGCATTCGTCACAGAAGCGCCAACGAGTTCGCCAAACTTCTGGGCCGATTCATTCATATTCGCAACAGACTGCGCCAAAGATTCGTTAACCGTCTTGATCGAAGAGGTCATTTCCGTAGAAACCTTCTGAACAGATTCCACGACATCCTGGTTGAGTTTCGAAGTCATAGCAGAAAGTTCTTCGCCGACCATCGAAACGACACCGGACAAACCTTCCTTCACGGAAGAAGCAATCACGGACAAATTCTTTTCAACAGAATCAAAGAGGCGTTCGAGTTCGTTCTTGTCTTCTTCAATCACTCCTTCTGCACTTTCATCTTCTTGCATATCAAGCGTGAAAGTATCAAGATGAGCCATAAATTCATCGCGCTTGGAGCTAAGCACCGTGCGGCTTGCGCTCAAAATCAAAGCGGCAAACAAACCACAAAGGCTGGTACCGAAAATGCCCTTCATGTTCTGGAAGAGAACCTGGATCGTATCGAGCGTGCCCTGCGTCGTAGAATTGTCGATAGCGCCACCGGCGGTAGCCACGGACTGCATAAGGCCGAAGAACGTACCCATCAAGCCGAGGAGGATGACCGTCGAACCGACACTGCGGTTGAGCGGAATCGAAGAACCCGACGAGAGAACGTCAAAGGCAATCGGCGAATCCAGGCGGATGTTCTTTTGCAACAGTCGCTTTGCAAGTTCAATTCTCTTGGCAACGACTCCCGTTCCCGATTCGGGATAGGCATTTCCTTGTTCGCAAGAATCGATGATTTCATTTTCAGCAATAATCTGCTTCATCTTGCGGATGGCAGAGAACTGTTCGACCAGATAAACGGCCATAATGGCGATCATGATGATCCAACCAAATGCGGGTGCGCCAAAGTAAAGGGCACCAGCGATAAGGGTTGCAAAACCCACCACCGTCAAAACTAGAATCATATTGAATGCATTTTTCATTTTTTACCTACACATTCTGAGCTTGATAAGGAGCAACTGTTTCAAACAAATTCAACTGGCCGCGAGAGAATCCTCGAAGGAACAAGGACCATTTGCTTTGGTACCATTCGATAATCTGCGTCGTAAGCCCTTGCGCATAATCGCAAAAGTCATCAGTAAAGGCTAGGAAGCAGTTTTCATAGGCGTAATGCGGGTTCCAGTAACGCCCGACGTTTCTGGCACAAGACATAGCAGACGAGTAATAGCGCACCGGACCTTTCGAGGAGAACGCAGCCGCAAAACGTTTTTTGGCAAGGGCGTTCAGGGACGAACGGAGCGAGACGACCATCGCATTTTCTTTTTCGCGAAGTGACGCTTCGAGGCAAGGCAAGAGTTTGGATACCGGATCCACGGCACTTTCGGAGAGCCAGTACTTGCAGAGCTTTTCTTGCAACTGCATCACGCGGCCATGCATACGCACGAACAACGGTTCGGCATCGCTTACCAGCAAGTGGATCGTCGCCGAATAGAAGTTGTTGATGTCCTGCTTGTTGTTCTTGACCGTGAGAGCCCAGCCCTTTTCTTCGTCATGTACCAAGAAGTCGCCACCTTCGAGCAAAAGACGAAGAACCTCATCGGTCGAAAAGCGCTGGATCCACTTGGCACGGAACTCGCTATAAAGTTTTTCGCAATCCTTGAAGATCTGCGGAAAACCGGACTCGCAAAGTTTCCACGCCGATTCGCTGTACGAAATAAGTTCGGAGCCGCCGACATTTGCAGACGGATTGTTGAGCATCGCATCGAGATGTTCAAAAAGGGCGATCGACCACGTGACCATCATGGACTGCGAAAGCGTCGCGACAATAGCCGAACGATTAGGACGAACCGCCAAGCGGACGCTCGCCCCAGTCATCTTACGGATTGCTCTACGAAAAGCTTCTTCCACGAATACCCCTTAGAAGAAAGACTCGATGTTATGCCAGACGTTTCGACGGATGCGCTTTTTGCTCGTCTTTAAATCAGAAACTTCGCTGCGAATATCCGATTCCTGGTTGTTACGAATCGAATCTGTATCGCCTTCGATCTTACCCTCGGTTTCGATATAAAGTCCATAGACATTCTGAGAAATGCTTGTCTCAGCTAGTACGGCACGACTGGCGCGGACGGACAAAGCATAGCGATTGTTGGACATATTGCAGCGGTTCAAGGAAACATCAGGGCTTTCGTCAATCCAGAGACCGTAATAGTTATTGACAAAGCGGACGTTCTCGAAAGATCCGCTGGAACGGAAAACCGTGTTGCGGAAAGCATTCTCGACAACCAGATTCTTGATGACAAAAGGACTTGCGCTGGACATGATATGGAAACCATTCCAGTTCACCGCAGAATCAGCTCCACAAAATACAACGGGCTTGTCACTTGATCCCAGAATCTTTACGGTTCCCTGGAGCATAAGTTTAGCGAACTCGCCCATAAGGACCGTCACACCCGGTTCAACGACGAACGAATCGGTTGCAGCAACAACCACGCCCTGTTCAAGTTCGTAGGGGCTATTCTTGGCTTCCAGAAACACCTTGCCATTTTCGGCAGCCGGGAACGGCATTCCAGAAGCAAACGAAGCCCCCGCAAGCATCGCCACGGAAGCCAAGATCTTAAACGAGGAACGGATCAAACTATTCATACAAATCATTGCAAGTTCCTCAAGGTGATTTTCTGGTTGACGTTCATACTCGGAATAGTGTCGCCTGCGATGAGGTCGCACACATCAAGCTGGGCTATAATGGTCATTTCGGCTGAAGTCAGCATCCCATGGGTCACGTCAAAAAGAACCATACCATCGCCCACGACATAATCTTTACTCTTCAGCTGAAAATTCGCAGTCGTATCCGGCAGTTCCAAGTACTTCATGCCCATATGGATTTTGGCCATACGTACGCCGTCCTTGAGGTACACATCCTGAAGCGTGAAGGTCTTGTAAACGGTAGTCGTGCTGTTGCCCTTGCCGTGAATCGGAATTTGACGTTCCCAGGATTCTCCCAGCTGGACCGGCTTTTCGGGCAAAAGCGGTTGCGCCTTAAGGAACAGCGGAATCAGATTGAGTTCGTCTTCGGAAGGCATATCCAAAGCGTTTTCAATAGTCGGATCCGAGACGACGCCGTCCTGGTCCATCTTGAACTGAAAATTTTGAATGGAAAGATATTTTTGAATATTACGGAATTCGTCGACAGAGCGCTTGTCACTATTATAGTCGACGGAGTCAATCTTCATTTCGAAACGGCCCGAACCATCATCGTATGACATCAAAAGATTCATCGTACTACGGACACTCACGTGCGTCCGCATAGATTCTGGCATTGTGACTGAATCGCCAGGCACACTCGCATTCAACGTGGATTCGAGGATAAAAGACTGCGGAGAAACCGTCTGCGTATTAAAAACGAGATGGAAGTCATTCCGTTCGCAGGAGCAAAGAGTCAATAAAGCAATGGAGAGCGCCGAAAAAGCGCCAAACTTGATAAAATTCATACCGTAAATTTAAGTAAAAAATATTACGGAGTTTGCGGTTTTGCACCAGTATCGCCTTTTTCGAGACGCATTTGCTGGAAGAATCCCTTGAGGAGGCCGAGGCACTCATCGGCAAGAACACCACCAGTCACTTGCACATCGCGCTTGAGGGCATTGCCTGTAATCACGTCAATTGTGGTACCGCAACCGCCAAAACGGGAATCCGGAGAACCATAAACGATTCGGGATATGCGACTGTTGAGAATTGCCCCTGCGCACATCGGGCACGGTTCGAGCGTCACATACAAGGTGCAACCATCCAGACGCCAGTTGTCAAGCGTGCTTGCAGCCGTTCCAATGGCAATGATTTCGGCATGAGCCGTTGCGTCCTTGAGCTGTTCCACCTGATTGTAGCCCTTCCCTATCACAACTCCATCTTTAACGATAACACAGCCGATAGGAATTTCCTTCATGACAAATGCCGCTTGGGCTTGGCGAAGCGCCATACGCATAAAACGTTCGTCATCAAGACTAGACGTGGAATTTGCGTTGTTATCCGTTACGTTATTCATACTAAATTCACTTCCTACTGTCTACTTTTTACTTGTACTTTCGCTTCGCTCAAGTACCAAATGCTAGCCTCGGTCATGTCCAAGCAAGCTTGGCCGCGACACTCGACTTACGCATTTGTCCTACTTAATTCCTCTTCCGTAGGCGCAGTAGCTATCTTCCTGCATATAGTCGCCGTCGTGGTAGTAGGCTGCTCGAGCACGGCAACCGCCACAACGGTCGTTGAACTTGCACTTTGCACAAGCTCCCTTATAGGCTTTTGTACGCAACTGCTTGAAGATTTCGGCATTCGCCCAGATTTCGTCGAACGGCGTATCGTGAACATCACCCGCTTCTTCCATCATATAGGCGCAAGGGCGCACCTTGCCGATCGGGCTTACGATGCAGTAATCGAGTCCAGCGAGGCAGCCACGGCTGTAACGCGTCTTGATATCGAGCTGATCTGCAATGCGGAGGAACTGCGGAGCGCAAGTCGGCTTGACCGGAATGCCGAGCGTGCGGCTCTTTTCCATAATCTTGCGGAGCAAGCCTTCGTATTCAGCAACGCGGAGCGCATGGCCTTCGATTTCCTTGCCACGGCCCACCGGGATGAGGAAGAATATCTGGTGGTTCACCGCACCGATTTCCTTGACCCAGTCCATGATGTCAAAAATTTCGTTCTGGTTCCAGTCCATGATGGTCGTGTGAATCTGGAACGGGAGGCCTGCGGCCTTGCAGTTTTCAATGCCCATCAACGTGAGTTCAAAAGCATTCGGAAGACCGCGGAAATCGTTATGACGAGCCGGATCAATGCTATCGACGCTGATGCCCATCGCCATCGCCCCCGCTTCCTTGAGCTTGAACGCGAGGTCGTGCGTGATGAGCGTTCCGTTGGTACCGAACACTGGGCGGAGTCCGCGTTCGCGGGCGTGCGCCACGAGTTCCACGATATCCGGGCGGGTCATCGGCTCGCCACCGCTAAAAATCATGATCTTGAAACCGGCCTTCGCAATCTCGTCGATGAGCTTGAGTGCTTCTGATGTCGTGAGTTCTGCCGACTTGTTTTCGCCAGCATCCTGGTAGCAGTGTTTGCACGTCAAGTTACATTTATTAGTTGTCATCCAAGAGACGATCATGCCATAGACCTCATAAAAATTATTGTGCCATCGAAAAAGTATCTGTAGTCAATACCGTGTATGGCGTTCCCCGAACAAGTCGGGGATGACTTCGCAAATATAGAAAATGCCCGACCTAAAAGGCCAGGCAAATCTAAACTACAATCGTATTAATCATCAACGATTGAAGGGACCCTTAGTCAAGGCTTTTTAACAGCTGTTCGCAGGCGTCCTTAGCAGAGGATTCGTCGTAAACATAGATAGTTACGGGAACACCATCCAAAAGCATGTTCTCACATGTCTTCTTTGCACCACCTGCGCAACCCGTACCCGTGACAGCGCTGGCAATGTCATCTTGTTCGGCATCCTTGATGTCAGCCATTTCTTCGCGGCAATAATTGGATATGTAGGACTGATCCTTGGAGTCGATGCACAAATGGCGAGGAATCTCCCAGAAAGTAGAGTTCATATCGCAGGAGGTGACTTTTTCATCTTCAGAGGTCGAAACTTCGCACCCTGTAAAAATGGTAGTCACCACAACCATGGAAGCAAGAATCAATTTTTTCATAGTTTAATCCCTTTTTACTTTAATTAAAAGATAAAATAAAAAAAAGAAAATAGCCAGTGTCACCTCAAAAATGCTATCTTAATACAGAAATCATTCCCATTTAAACAAAAAACTTGTAAAATATGAACAGAAGAAGAGTCGTTATTACCGGTATGGGAGCCGTGACCCCCGTAGGCAAGTCCGCCCCTGAACTTTGGAACGCCATCAAGGCTGGCAAGAGCGGAATCGCCCCCATCACGTTGTTCGATGCCTCCAACTGCCCTGTAAAAATTGCGGCCGAAGTCAAGGACTTCAAGCCCGAAGAACACGGCATCGACCCGAAAGAAGCCCGCCGCATGGCTCGCTTTACGCAGTTCCTCGTTGCCGCCGCGAACGAAGCAGTCAAGGACGCTAGCCTCAGCCGCGAAATGCTCGCAGAAGACACGACCGGCATTGTCGCCGGTAACGGACTTGCCGGTATGGACGTTGTCGAAGAAACTTACAACAAGTACCTCGAAGGTGGCCGTCGCCGCGTCTCGCCGCTTGCCATGCCCGAACTCATCGCAAACGAAGCCTGCGCAAACGTCTCTATTGCTCTTGGCATCACAGGCTCTGCCTGGACGGTCTGCACCGCCTGTGCCTCCGGCACGGACGCCATCGGCGTGGCCCTTGACGCCGTCCGCTCGGGTCGACTCGACGTCTGCCTCGCCGGCGGTTCCGAAAGCGCCATCACGGACTACTCCATCAAGAGCTTTGCCGGCATGCACGCACTTACAGATAAATTTAACGACACCCCAGAAAAGGCATCCCGCCCATTCGACAAGGACCGCAGTGGATTCGTGATGGGTGAAGCAGGTGCCATCCTCGTACTCGAAGAACTCGAACACGCCAAGGCCCGCGGTGCAAAGATTTACGCCGAAGTCGCCGGTTACGGCTCTTCTGCCGACGCCTACCACATCACAAGCCCGCGCCCGGGTGGAGAAACCTGCGCCAAGGCCATGACCAAGGCTTTGAAGGATGCCGGCATCGCCCCGACAGATGTGGACTACTACAACGCCCACGGCACCTCCACGCACTTGAACGATCTCACCGAAACACAGATGCTCAAGATTGCGCTCGGCGAACACGCCTACAAGATCAAGGTTTCGAGTACCAAGAGCATGACTGGACACTGCGTCGGTGCAGCAGGCGTCATCGAAGCGATGATCAGTACGCTCGCCATCCGCGACTCGTTCTACCCCGCCACGATGAACCTCGACAACCCTGACGAAGGCTGCGACCTCGATTACGTTCCGAACAAGGGCGTCGAAGGCAACATCGACGTTGCAGTTTCGGCATCGCTCGGTTTTGGCGGTCACAACGGCATTGTCGTGATCAAGAAATACAAGGCTTAGAACGACAAAAGAACGTTCAACTGTAAAAATGGCGAACTTGAGCTGCCATTTTTTTTCGGCAATTTTTATATTTTTCATAGTGCATATCCCCGCCTAAACTTTACCGGCAATCGCGCCGGGCCGGGGCCAAAAGCAAAGGAGCTTCGTATGGCTGATTGGCTGTTCAAATCTTGGATCAAGGTTTCCGTTGTCTCGGTTATCCTGTTTTTCTTCTACCACCTCTTCATCTCGCAGAAACTCGAAGAAGAATGCATCCCGTCCGAAAAGGACAAGAACTAAGGATATTTTATGGAACAGAACAAAGACATCGCCGACATCCAGGCTGCCGAAGCGACCTTCCAAAAGAAGAAGAAGTTCATCCTGTGCTACCACAGCTTTAGCGTGAACAACTTCAAGAAGGCTTCTGTCCAGATCAGAAAAATAGCAGAAGCCGCCGGCTCCCCGATCAGCATCGCCGTAATCCCGGCATTCGGTGCTGCACCGGAATCCGAAGCCGAACAGTTCCGTGAAGAACTCGAAAAGTTCGTCAACGAAGGCTACGAGATTATGCTCCACGGGGCTCGCCACCGCGCAGACCTTTCGATCAACCGTAGCATTGCAGGCAAAATCGCACTCCTTGTTTCGAACAACGAAGCCGAATTTGCGGGTATTGACGAACGCTTTACGCAGGCTTTGCTTAAACGTAGCCTCGCACTCTGGAAGGCTCACGGCACAGGCAAGCCGTCTGGCTTTATCCCGCCCATCTGGTTCGGGAACAAATACCTCAAGGAACAGGCTCTCAACATTTTCGACTACTACGAAGACTTCAACGGGATCTACCACAAGGTCGACGGAAAGATCAAGAAGACTCCTTCGAGTACACTCAGCTTTTCAATCCTCCCATCCGCCATTCTCGGCGTGGCCCAGACTTACGCCTGCCTGAAGATGCTTTTGCCGGGTGGCGTCCATCGTCTGGTGTTCCACGACAAAGACTTTAGAACGATTGGTGAAAAACGAATCCTGAACATGGTTCGTTACGCCTCCACTTTACGTGAAAAAATCATGTACAAGGATCTGTAAGGTTGGAATTAGAGCATGATACTTAACAAGTTTCTTTCGAAAATAGATTACGACTCTTACGAAGATCTCTACAAAAATTTCAAGATAACCATCCCGGACAACTTCAACTTCGCCTATGACGTCGTTGATGAGTATGCGCGTACAGAACCCAAACGCGAAGCCCTTGTATGGTGCGATGACAATGACGAAAGCCATATCTTTACGTTCAAGGACTTGTCGCTTGCCTCGCAGCGTACAGCAAACTTTCTAGCGGACCAAGGCATCAAAAAGGGCGACCGAGTGATGCTGATTCTCCGCCGCCGTTACGAATTCTGGTTTTTCTTGCTCGCTCTGCACCGCATTGGCGCAATTGCCATTCCGGCAACGAACATGCTTGCCGCGGAAGACCTGGAATACCGCTTTAACGCCGCCGAAATCAAAATGGTCGTGACATATGACGATCCCTCCTTGCAGAAAGAAGTGGACAAGGCAAAGGCCAAGTGCAGTTCTGTCGAAAAGCTCGTGACCGTCGGCCAAACCGCCCGCCAGAACTGGATCAGCTTCTACGACGACTACGAAATTTATCCCGCAAGTTTTGATCGTCCGTCAGGCGAAAACGCCATCAAGAACGACGACATCATGATCGTATACTTCACGAGCGGAACAAGTTCGAACCCGAAGATGGTCGCACACACTTACACCTACCCTCTCGGACACATCGTGACCGCCAAATACTGGCAACACGTGGTGGACGGAGGCCGCCACCTGACCGTTGCAGAAACGGGTTGGGCAAAGGCGCTCTGGGGCAAGATTTACGGGCAGTGGATTGCCGGAAGTGCCGTGTTCACCTACGACATGACGGTCTTCATCCCGGGCAAGCTCCTCGAGAAGATGGCCGAATACAAGGTGACGACGTTCTGCGCTCCGCCGACAGTTTACCGCTACATCTTGCAGCACGGGATTGGCAAGTACGATCTTTCGAGCTTGCAGTACTGCACGACCGCAGGCGAAGCCTTGAACCTGGACATTTACGAAAAGTTCTACCAGCAGACGGGCATCCGAATGCAGGAAGGCTACGGCCAGACCGAACTCACGCTGACCACAGGCAACTTTGGCTTTAGTGAACCGCATCCGGGTTCCATGGGTAAGCCGTCCCCTGGCTACCGCATGGAAATCGTGAACGCCGAAGGCCAACCTTGCGCAGACGACGAAGTCGGCGAACTCATCATCAAGATTGACCAGGGCAAGCCTTTCGGCATGTTCGGCGGTTACTACAACGACCCGGAACGCACCGAAAAAGTGTTCGAAGGCGGCGTGTACCACACAGGCGATACCGCCACCCGCGACAAGGACGGTTTCTACTGGTTCGTCGGCCGTACCGATGACCTGATCAAGAGTTCAGGTTACCGCATCAGCCCCTTCGAAGTGGAAGAAGTGCTGCACAAGCACCCTGCCGTCTTGGAAGTGGCCGTGACGGGCGTCGAGGACAAGTCCCGTGGCCAGGCCGTAAAGGCGACAGTCGTTTTGCAGAAAGGCTACGAAGCGTCGAAGGAACTTGCAAAGGAAATCCAGCTCTTTGCAAAGAACATCGCCGCCAGCTACAAGAGCCCGCGCATCATCGACTTCGTGACGGAACTCCCGAAGACGATCAGCGGAAAGATCCGCCGTGCAACAATCCGCGACAAGGACGCCGCAAACGGTACTACTACGGAAGGCGAAGTTTCGGAAAACACAGCCGAAAACGCCGAAAGCAAAACTGAAGAAAAATAAGGAAAAACCGTGATAGCAAAAAGCCTCGCATAAGCGAGGCTTTTTGCTATATCCATAGATTTTAAAGTTCGAGGAAAGTCTTGAGATCGTTCATACGCTGCTTGGCGTAATCAAACCCCATCATATAGGTTTCGTCCAGCTTGTCACGGTCCGTCTCGAAAAGGTCGCAAACCGCTTTTTCCGGACGGAAGATCAGGATTTTTCCCTTCTTTTCGAGTTCTTCCATCTCGGCGAACATCTTCTCGTAGCGCTTGTAACGCAACATGAGCGCACGGAAAAACGCAGGATACTTGCGCTTGAACATCGGATTCAAGATCATACGGTACTTGCGGAAGTCCGTCACAATTTCGCCAGGGTAATGCGTCGAAACAACAACAACCTTGTCGCAGCCCTTTTCGAACGCACGCTGGTACGGAATCGGAGATGTGACGCAACCGTCTGCATAATGCTTGCCGTCAATCTGCGCAATCGGGAACAACATCGGGAGGGCGCTACTGGCGTTCACGATATCAAGCAAACGCTTTTCGCTCATATATTCCTGAAAAAATTCAGAACGTCCCGTTTCCAAACAAGTAAGGCCGAATTCACATTCGACACCCGAACCAAAGAACAGGTGGAAATCGAACGGCATATCGCCATAGGCCGCATTATAGTGGAGAGCGTGGCATTCCTTCTGGATGCCATCAAAAATGCGGTGAGCCTTATCCCTACCCTGCTGGATTTTGGTCGGCTGGATAATGTAACGGAAACGCCCGCGCTGACGCGTGATGAAGTTCATCGCCGCATGGCAACCTGCACTGACCCCCGCAAAATACGAGAAGTAAATATTCTCGTCCATCCAAGCATCGAGAACACCTGCCGAAAAGATCGTCTGGCGGGAACCGCCTTCTAGAGCCAAGCCAACTTTCATTACTTGCACTCCTCGGGGATAACTTCTTCGGGTGTTTCAGCAGCGACCGGAAGAACCTTGCCAGTCGTACCCAAAGCCATCTGCTTCAATTCCCAGACCTTCTGGCGGAAATATTCGCTACGTTCAGCGAGATGCTTGGAAGACGGAATTCCCTTGACGCGTTCAATCGTCTCAGGTTCACTGATGACAATCTGAGTACGATGTCCGCACTTATAAATACCATCAATGCCAAGAGAAAGAACCGGTGCGCCCGTACTGCGGGCGAGGAAAGCAAAACCCGTCTTGAACTCATTCAAGAGGCCATCATAACGGCACTTGCCTTCCGGGAATATGATGACAGAATTGCCCTTTTCAAGTTCCTTCTTAGCAAGCAACGCCCATTCGGTATCGAGGTTAAAGCGGTCGCAAGGAATGACATTCTTGAAGCGCTTCAATGCCCAACTGAAATGCGGGTCTTCGACCTGATCCTTGGCCACAACGATACTGCGCTTATGGAAAAACAAGGACTGCACCATCAACGGATCGAGCATGCTCGTGTGGTTAGCAATAATAATCATCGGTTCCTTAAGGCTTGTCGACTGAACCGACTTTCCTAAATAAGTCACCTTAGGACGATAAACTACTAACAAGTAAGTGCGCACCCCATAAACAACAAGGATGAGCACAAACTTCCAGAACAAATCAGCTATTATATTTTTCGCTTTCTCAATCATCAACTGTATATAAGGCGATCCCGGCACAAGGCCGGGAAGACACAAAGGACAACTAATTATTTGCCCAAAGATTCTTTTGGAATGCTCGTAAACGTCAACGAGCCCTTAGCGTGGACATTGCCGTTGACCTTGACAACGCAGTCAAAGCCGACGATGACTCCACCGCCCTTCGTCTTGTTGACGGAGATTTCGAGCTGGTCACCCGGAATCACAGGCTTCACGAACTTGAAACCGTCAATCTTCAAAAGAACGTACAAGTTCTTTTCAAGGTCTTCGGCCGGCTTCTCGATAACGAGCGAGCAGAGCTGTGCGCAAGCTTCGCAAATGAGGACGCCCGGCATAATCGGGGTGCCCGGGAAGTGGCCCATGAAGTACGGTTCGTTCACAGAAACATTCTTGATGCCCGTTGCAGATTCGTTCGGAACAAGTTCCGTGACCTTTTCGATCATCTGGAACGGCGGACGCTGGGCAATCTTTTCGCTGATCTGGTAAATGTTCATCACAGGGAAAGGCCTCCATCCAAAACGATGACCTGACCCGTTACATAGGCGAACTGGTCAGAAGCAAGAGCGGAAACGACGTTTGCCACTTCGTCTGCAGAAGCAAAGCGCTTGAGCGGAACCTTTTCGAGGTAGCCCTTGCGGGTTTCTTCCGGAATGGCTTCGATCATTTCTGTAGCGACAAAGCCCGGAGCGACGGCGTTCACGCGGATGCCGTAACCGCCAAGTTCCTTGGCTAGCGTCTGCGTAAAGGAGTTCACGGCACCCTTTGTTGCGCTGTAAACAGCCTGGCCGGCGAGAGCAAACTTGGAAGAAACAGAAGACATGTTGATGATAACACCGGACTTCTGCTTGTACATCTTGACGGCAACCTGCTGGGCACAGTAGAAGTAGCCCTTCACGTTCAAGTCAAAGCACTTGTCAAGCGTATCCGGGTTCATCATCAAAAGATATTCGTCACGGACGATACCGGCGTTGTTCACAAGGACGTCGATACGGCCATAAGCCTTGAAAACATCGCGCACCATCTGCTTGACTTCGGCAAGAACGGCGACGTTAGCCTTGTAGACCATACCATCGCCACCTTCGGCCTTGATCTGTTCGAGCGTCTTGAGTGCAGCGTCATCAGAACTGGAGTAGTTTACGACGACCGTGTAGCCGTCACGAGCGAGACGGAGGGCGCAAGCCTTGCCAATCCCCTTGGATGAACCAGTAACGATTGCAACTTTCATTATAAAATCTCCAACGTTATTTTATTTTCCGAGAACTACGGCGTTGTAAGAACCACCCGTAGCAAACGAGGTCACCAAAATCTTCTTGAAACCGGCTGTCGCGACTTTCTTCTTGGAAACGCTACCGTCATTTGCGACAAAGTAAGCATTTTCTTCAGCAAGTTCGCCACCGAGCATGAGAGCTGCATCAGCTGCGGCAAGTGCTGCAGAAGCGGCACGGCCTTCACCCACACGTTCCTTCACCTGGAAGAGCGGGAGGCTTGCAAGCTTGTCGCCAAACACGCGAGCGTAGGCAGCCTTTTCGATATCGTCAATAGTCTTGAGACCGTTAGCAAAACCGCAGACAGCGTCAATTTCGTTTGCAGAAACGCCGGCGTCCTTGAGGGCTGCGTTGATGGCGATATCGAGAGCTTCGCCAGAACCGGACACCTTGCCGAACTTCACGTTCTTGCGGCCGTTACCGTAGCCGAGGGCATAGCAGTAAACCTTGGCACCACGAGCCTTGGCGTAGTCTTCCGTTTCCATGATGATCGAAACAGAACCGTCGCCCACCACAAAGCCATTCGAATCAGAATAGGGTTCGACGACCTTATCAGCAGCAACGTTCAGCTTCTGGCAGAATTCAGTGATGATCGGGAGGTTTTCGTCCGTACCCGTAGCCATCATGACCTCTTGCTGACCGTCATGGATGACGTTCATGGTGTAGCCAATGCTGTCGAGACCGGAAAGCGGACCCGTCGTGATAGTCACGCCGTAGCCCTTGATACCGGAGAGGATGGAGAGGTATCCGCCAGCAGCGTTATAAACAGTGTGCGGGAACTTGAAAGCACTGCCGCCGGCGTTACCCGCTTCGGCAATGAGTTCTTCAAAATCGTATGTTGCACCGAGACCGCCTTCGCTAGTACCCACGATGATACCGATCTGCTTAGCGTTGTCTTCGGTGACTGTCAAATTGGCATCCTTGAGGGCGCGCATACCGGACACGGTCTGGAGCTGTCCCAGATTGTCGAGCTTGCGGTAGAAGGCCATCTTGATGCCGAGTTCCTTGTAATCGTCGTTTGTTACGGTAGAATGCACGGAAGAAGATTCCGGGAGCTTACCGTTCTTGACGGATTCAAGGTAAATTTCCTTGCTATTACCGATCGGGCTCACGATGCCGATACCCGTCACGGCAATCTTCTTGTCCTTGGCGACCTGGCTCTGCACGTCACCCGGCTTCTTGCTGAACACGATGCTTGCGTTCGTGCCGCCGAAGGCGACGTTGTTGCTCATGACGCATTCGAGTTCCTTTTCGCGCGGGGTGTTCTGCACGTAGTCCATCGTGCCGACCTTGGCCTTGAGGGCTTCGGAATCTTCGGCGGTGTAATGGAGCGTCGGAAGGACTGTATTCGTTGTAAGGGCCTTGATGCTGAACACGGCTTCGATAGCACCGGCGGCACCGAGGCAATGGCCCGTCATCACCTTAGTTGAACTGACACTCAAGGTCGGATTTTCTTCGTCGAAGAACTTGTGGAATGCATTGATTTCTGCATTGTCGTTCTTGCCGGTACCCGTACCGTGAGCATTCAAGTAACCGATGTCGGACTTCTTGATGCCAGAATTCTTGACAGCACGGTCCATCGCTTCGAGAAGGCAGAGACCATCTTCGCGCGGAGCCGTAATGTGGTGGGCATCGCTAGTGACGCCAGCACCGAGAACTTCGCAATAACGCTTGGCGTTACGCTTTTCGGCGTGTTCCAGAGATTCGACAATCACGATGCCGGCACCTTCACCGAGGGTGATGCCGTTGCAGTGGTTGAACGGAGAGCAGCCATTCTCGTCCAAGGCATGGAGAGAAAGGAATCCGGAATACGGAACAGAAGCGAAGGTATCCGCACCACCGGCAATCACGACATCAGCCTTGCCAGCGCGAATCAAGTCGCAAGCCACGGCAATGGAGATTGTACCGGCAGCGCAGGCATTACCCACGTTTGTAACAATGCCACCCGCATGGCAGGCTTCTGCCACTTGGGATGCAATTGCAGCGATAGGCATCTTCGGGATTTCGTTGGCATCCTTACCGCCACGGTGGTATTTCTCAATGCTGAGGACACCACCCACGCAGCTACCGATAATGACGCTTACGCGGCTATCATCAGCAAAATCAGCAAGACCAGCATCGTTAAGGGCTTCTTTAGCAGCCTTGATGCAAAGCTTGGAGGCGCGGTCCTTTTCGTCCGGAGATTCAATTTCGTCAAGAGTATCACAGTTGACTTCGGCAGCCAAGTCTGCATAGCAGTTCTTGGTATCAAGCGAAGTGGTCTTGTGAATGCCCGAAACAGAATTCAGGGCGTTTTTCCAGGTTTCTTCAACATTGTTGCCTACGGCGCAAATAACGCCAAGGCCCGAAACAACACAACGACGATTATTAGGAGTCATAGAAATTCCAAAAATGCTAGAACAATAGAAAAGGCTTGATTAAGCCTTGTTCTTTTCGATGAAAGCGGCGATGGTGTCGATGCTCTGGAAGTTTTCCTTTGCAACGCCAGTCATAGAAACGCCGAAGTTGTCATCGACGAAGGAGATGATTTCAAGGGAGTCCACGGAGTCAAGACCGATTTCTTCGCCGAAAAGCGGAGTA
>JBGVAT010000097.1:0-30315 GCA_045224895.1 Fibrobacter sp. | reverse complement strand
ACGCGGATCTTGGTGTTGTTTTCGATGAAGAGCGGAATCATCACCTTAGCGCCAGTTTCGAGAGTAGCTTCACGCATCACGTTACCGCTGGTGTTGCCCTGAACTGCCGGAGGAGCGTCAACGATCATCAAGTCAACGAAGGTCGGCGGGATAACTTCGATCGGAAGTGTAGCCAAGGTCTTCGGGTCCTTCCACCAAGTGACTTCAACAGTAGCGCCATCGAGGAGCCAGACTTCGCAGCCATTGAGAGCTTCCTTCGGGATTTCCATCGTTTCCTGAGTGGTGTTGTCCAAGAAGTACCAGGTAGAACCGTCGTTGTAGAGGTAGGTCATTTCAGTGTAGGTCACATCAGCTTCTTCCACCGTATCACCGCTCTTCCAGGTGCGTTCGAGAGTACGGCCAGTCACCAAGTTCTTGATACGAACGCGGTTGAAAGCCTGACCCTTACCCGGCTTCACAAACTGGTTTTCGATGATTTCATACGGCTGACCATCAACCATGATTTTCAATTTTTTACGGAATTCGTTGGTGCTTACAGTACCCATATTATCCTCTTTTGGTTTTTGATTCTAAATTTAGCAATATAATGGAAAAATCTGTTAAAGTTTTCACGCATATTCCTGAATTTTTAGACTATTTGGGCAAAGATTTTAGCGGTTTGACAAGCGATTTGCTTGCGGACCTCGACCTTAAACCTTCATTTGCCTTTTACTGTTCCAAGCACTATGCCGACTTGATCAAAAAATCCAGCGAGCCCGTCAAACTGCTACGCGAGGTTCTACCTTCAAAAGACGAGCTCAAGGACGCACCCGGATTCGTCGACGACCCTGTCGGGGACCTCCCCGCCGGCAAGTCCGAATGCATTCTGCAAAAGTACGAGAACCGAGCCCTTATCGTTTCGACTTCGGCTTGTGGTGTGCGTTGCCGTTTCTGCTTTAGGCGCAACTACCCCTTCCAGGACACACAAAATATCGCCAGCGAAGTTTCGAACTGGCTCGACGTCCACACGAACATCTGGGAAATCATCCTTTCGGGCGGCGACCCGCTAACCCTCGGCCCGGGCGCCTTCCGCGACCTCATCGAGGCGATTGCGTTCCACCCCTCCGTCACGACGCTCCGCATCCACTCTAGACTCCCCGTGATGCGCCCCGACCTCGTGATGCAACATTTCGAACTCTTGCGTGAACTGCCGGCCCGCTTTAACTGCGTCCTCGTCGCCCATGTGGACCACGAGGACGAACTCGACGAAGAATCGGCCACCGTCTTTGCGCAGCTCAAGTTCAGCGGCTGGACGCTCTTGAACCAGAGCGTCATGCTGAAAGGCGTGAACGACGATGCCGTAACACTTGAACGCTTATGCCGAAAGCTTTTCGAACAGGGAGTTCTCCCCTACTACCTGCACCAGCTCGACCACGCGAAAGGCGTTGCCCATTTTGAAATCAGCGATGAACGAGCCAAGGAGCTTATCGCGCAAATCCGCACCAAGCTCCCCGGCTTCCTCGTGCCAAAGCTCGTCCGCGAAATCGCCGGCGAAAAAAGCAAGACGCCGATTTAGACGAGAATTTAACAGAATTCGTTTAAAACCAGTAGCCTACGCCCAACTGGATTTTATTCAGCCAAAAGTAAGAGCCTACCATTTTTTTATCAATGTATTCATACAGTTTTTCTGTATGTTCCGTTCCTGTTTGCGCATCGGTGAAACTCTGCCCCCCAGTAACGGTATAACTTCCGCATTTTTCATCGACGGTTACGAGGTCCGTAAACTGGTATGAAATATGCACATCGACAAACAGTCCGAACGAAAACGTATGGCCCACGCCGACAGAGGCCCCGGCGCCAAAAATGCGGTCATCCTGACATTTGTCCTGCCGATGTTCTTTTGGGATATAGAATTCACTTTTTCGCATAAGCAAAAAATCAAAAACCGGCCCCGCCTCGAAGTAAATTATTTCAGGTATCTGGAACTGAGCCAGCACGGGAATTTCTAAATAAAGTAGATAGTCTTTATTATGCCCTTCCCAGGAATTACCATCACCACAATCGCAGCCACTTACCCCCGTTTGCGAATCACCTGAAATAAAATAGCGGTAGTCCAGCCCAACCGAAGAATGCAGCGCAAAGCGATTCGATAGCGGGTACAGCGCATCAAACGAGAGCGTCGCACCGTACCCGACACCGTCTGCATAAATGCCCCATGGCGTATCGGTGATTTCCCCCACATTATTCAGGTTCAAGTGAGTTCCAAACAGCAAAGGCCTATCTGATGCAGCAGCCGATTCGGCTCCACCGACAAGCAACAAGACAACCACGGCGATTTTCATCACTTTCCCAAACAACATATTTTCCTCCTAACACAATTATTTAATCATTTCTTTCGCGACCGAGGATTCCGTTAATGCAATCCTCGAATTCCGTGTCATTACGCTTTCTAATCTCGTACGCTCCCGAATCCATTTCTTTTAGATAGGGAGCATTTTCTTCACGACACAGTTCTTGCGTAATATTTGGAATTTCGCGGTTATACGCATTACAAACAACATCACCCGATGTCAAAGTCACGGACACACTATCATCCATTCTCGCATAATTCAATTTCAAATCAAAAGCGTGTCCATCATAAGTAAATTTCATACTCCTATTCGTTTTTTCTTGCACTGTAATTCCATAATCTTCAGCTAAAGATTCAACATTCCCACCACCATAGAAAGGAGTTTCAATCTGAATGGAGTTTTGGCTGTCCAAGAACATGAATAATTCTTCGACAAAAACGGAATTCATATAATCATAGTCCTCAAGCTCTGCAATATAGAACTCTATTTTTCCATTATCAAATTTTAGAAAGTCCTCATCGGCATCATTCAGGCAACTTTTTTCACCCTTAGCATCAATCAATCTGCACGGCAAAATTTTCCAGATTCCATCAAGCTTTCCAGACGTTCCACCAACAAGGAATATCGTCATTGTCGATTCAAAACTGCCATTACCATCTGCAAAGAGTACCGTGGGTCGTGTAAGCGCCAAAGTATCGCCGCGGAAGCCATAGGCATACGTATTTGAATCACCATAATAGAAATCAGGATCATACATAAACGATTCACCTTTCTTGAGGCATCCTCCCACTTGTTCGATAACAAGCGTTAGCGAGTCTTGAGTTTCATTAACAAGCGCTTCCCCCGCATACACCTTACGAGCCGATGCAAAACCAACCAGCACATCATTATTGACCGTTCCGTCATTCGAAGAAGCATTCGTTTTGCGAGCCAAAAGCCCCTTCACGCAACTAGCAAATTCATCGCTATTGTCTTTACGATAGCCCAAGCTCCCTTTGCCATTTCCATAAAGATAATCAGCATTTTCTTCGCGGCATGTCTCAGAAGACGCATCACTACGTTCGCTCAAGTAAGCCGTACAAGACAACCCTTCAGAGGACAATGTTACAGAAGCAGAATCGTATATTTGCACATGATCCACATTCAGTTCATACTGGTGTTCTTTATAAACGAATTTCATATTTTTATTCGTTTTTTTCTGGACTGCAAATCCCTTACTAGAAAGCTCATTATCCAAATTTCCCGCATGACCACGCAAGTCAAAACCTATACGATTTTCAAGCCCTGCCATGAACATCACTAGATTTTGAACAAAGCTGGAATTCATATAATCATACGTTTTATTTTCAGAAACGCGAACTTCCACGCCTTCATTATTGAACTTGATAAAGGAATCTTCGATTTCATTAGAACAAATCTGTTCACCACCAAATAAAACGCAAGGCAAGTACATCCACACACCATTCAACTCACCTGCTTCACCACCAAGAAGATAAAATTTCATGTATTGTGGGGAGCCGCTTTCATGACCGATGTAACCATACGACAAGACAAGCGTGTCGCCTTGGAAATCATAAGCAAAAGTCCTTGAATCGGCAAAATAGAAATCGGAATTATAGGCATAAACGCCATTATCATTCTTTAAGCATCCGCCAAACGTTTCATAAACAATCGTCAAGGAATCCCGGGACTTGTCAACCTGAAGCTTGCCCACTTGCGACACGCGAGCAGAAGCAAACCGGGACGCGATAAGCCTGGTGTCGACATCCGAAGCCTCACCCATATTCGTATCTTCGGTAAAGCCCGAACACCCCGCAAATACGGCTAGGCAAGCAAAGCAAACAGACAGAATCCCTTGTATAGAGCATTTATTCTTTTTCATTTTTTTCTCCAACTTTTTTGCTCAACGGAAAGAGCTGTAAATTCAATCGATAAACGCGGTCATAACTTTTCACATTAGACACGATATCGGCCACTTTTTTGCGGAAGGCATCAAGTTCTGCGGCCAGGCGTTCATACGCTTCACGGTCAAGGCCCATCGTCATTCCCGAAATGTGGCGATAATCGCGCGTGTAGCGATCCAAAGCATCGACCGCCAAACGCGCATACTGCTTTTGCATATCGACAACCGTTGCCGACATGACTTCACGGGAACTAGAAATCCCCTCGCTCGTCTGGTGGTAATTGCCGCATTCGTCCTTTTTCAATAGCCCTAGCGATTCCTGCAAATCCAAGGATTCACGCGCTTCAGCCGCAGTGATTGCCGGGACAAGCGTATGCCCCATTTCTAGCGGGCTTGCGCCAGGCATAATCGGGGCCAGTTCCCGGAGTACCGGGTTTGCCCACGACGAGAAATACGCGAACGACTTCGCTTCCAGAAATTCCACGCGGTTTTCCTGCGCAATCTTCATCATCTTTTCAAAAGAAGAACTACGGACTTCGGCACGAGGCGAATCGCAAAACGAAACCATCAAGCGGAAGTAATCCGCCTGGGCGCCAAACAGACCCAACGCCGACAAGACCTTTTCTACAGCAACCTTCGAAAGCCGCGTTTTGCCGTCACAGACAAGCTTTAAAAATCCGGACGAAGCAAACCCCGCAAGTTTTGCAAACTCGCGCCACGTAAACGCCGAACTCCTTTTACGGCACTCGTAAAAGTCTCGTATGTACTCGCGGTAGTTCCTGTATTCAAAAACGGATTTCATTTTCATTCATCAAGTTTATCTGTTATAAAGATAAAATAAGCTTCCCTACAAAACAACATCTATGAAACAAAATTACCAAAATTTTATAAAATTTAAAACATTTTACAGTTTTTCAATAATTTTTAAGACCATCCAAGAAACAAAATGTTTCATATACAAGGGCACAAAGGACAAACTCATTCAAGACAAGCGCGGTATCCCTATTTTTTACCGCCAAACCAGGAGTTTATATCATCCCCTTCTTTCATTGAAGAATTCAGACTTTCGAGGCCCTCGCCCAGCACGACCGTACGGATTCCCGACTGGGCAAAAACAGACTGCAAGTATTCCGTACCGCTGCGCCCCGCCTCGTCCTTGTCCAGACAAAGCACAACGCTCTTGTTCTTGAAAAGCGGGAGCCATTCCGTCTTGAACGAACGCACTCCAGGGATTCCGATCGCAGCAATTCCCTGCCCTAAAAACGTGAGCGTATCGACCACGCCTTCGCACAGGTAAACCCACCCCGGCCTTTGATCCAGAGCAGAAACGTTATACGGATACGGCACGGTTCCGCGCAAATTCAGTTCCTTAGGAACAACCGTACTGTCGATGGCACGCGCCTGGAAATAAAACGAGCGGCGCTTTGCATCCAGATACGGGAAGAATAGCGGATGCTTGTAGTAACGCAAGTTCCCTTTCTCGCTGAAAAGCCCCACATACTTCAGGACTTCCAGATCGTAGGTTTCTTTAAGCTTGTTATTGAGCGCCCCGTAATCCGTGATCGTGCGCAACAGCATTTTGTCCCAAATGGGCTTGTAAATGCGGCGACGCGCCAGATAGGCAGCCGCAGGAGTCTTGTCTACAGGACTCAGCATTTTAAGGAACGAAAGGATGATCTTCTTTCGTTCATCTTCGCTCACCAGCTCTTTTACCGGTTCTGGAGAATGGTATTCAAGCGCGGCATCACGTTCGGCCTCTTTTACAGCCACCCGCGAAGCGGCTGCATTTCCTTGAGCCGGAGGGTTCGGCACCGGTCGCCCCGGATTCGAAACAACCCGGACTTCCGGACGGTTGGCAGTGCGGCTATTCCCCGGCAGCAAGAAATGGTATGTTTCCTTAAGCCAGTTAAGCGCCTCGACAAACGAGCAATTTTTGACAATCTGGACAAGCGAAATCACATCGCCGCGGACATCATCACAGACCCAACAACGAAACGTTCCGCGTTCCTCGGAAAAAGATACCGAGGGAGTCCTGTCGTTATGCGAATGACGTTGCGGGAAGAAACACCGGCAGCGTCCACGTACCAGAGGTACGCCTAAATCCGCAGCAACAGCGGTTATCGAAAGCGCAGCCTTAAATTGTTTCAATTCATCTTCTGTCATGACGGAAAGAATATATATATATTTTCGACATGACAATCCTAGAAAATGTACCGATGAGCGAACACACCTCCTTTAAAGTAGGGGGTCCCGCCAGATATTTCGTCAAAGCTGAATCCGTAAACGACATCGCGCAAGCGCTAGAATTTGCCAAGGAGCAAGGGCTCCCCTATTTCATCCTCGGTAAAGGCACAAACCTACTCGTCTCCGACAACGGGTTCATGGGGATTGTCATCCAGCTCGGCAAGGCTTTTTCCGAAATCTCGAATCTCGGGAACGGCAAGGTTCTCGTCAAGGGAGCCACGCCTCTAGCACGGTTCGCCCGCCACACCATCAACGAGGGGTTAGCCGGTATCCACAAGCTGGCAGGCATTCCCGGAAGCCTCGGTGGAGCCATCTACATGAACGCAGGCGCATACGGAGAAGACATTTCCCAGACTTGTACCGAAGTCGAGTCCATCGATGAAGCGGGGAACATCCATAAAAGAACGGCTGACGAGTGCAGGTTCGACTACCGTCACAGTGTTTTCCAGGAACTCGCCGCCAACGGCCATCAGGAATTCATCTTGTCAGCAACCTTCCAGCTGACTCCTGTCGCCAACGAGAACAAGACCGTCCAGGATCTCGAAAGCGAAATGCAGGAATGTATGGAAAAGCGGCGCAAATCGCAGCCGCTTTCGATGCCCAATGCGGGCAGTACCTTCAAGCGGCTCCTCCTAGGTGCAGCGGATACGCCCAATCAAATCGCCCCTGGCTACTACATCGAGCAGGCTGGGTTAAAGGGATTCCGCATCGGTGGCGCCGAAGTGAGCCAAGTTCACGCGAACTTCATCGTCAATGCAGACCACGCGACTGCAAACGACATCACGGAACTCAGCGAACACGTCCAAAGAGTGGTCGCCGAAAAGTTCAACATCCACCTCCAGCGCGAAATTATTTTACTTGGGGATTAAGACTTTTTTAAGCTTCTACGGTTTCGGCATCAACAGCGTCATCGTCATCGCTCTCGTATTCTTCGTTCGGGAGCGGATCAAAACGGTTGAGGATCCAGACGATCAGCACATAGACCATGCCACCGATAAGTCCACCAAGCGTATCGGCCACCAAGTCAAGAGCGCTAGAATCACGCCCATCCACAAAACTCTGGTGGTATTCGTCCGTGCAACCATAGGCAAGAGCAAGGCCCATCACAATCAAGACCTTGAGCCAGGTCTTAGCAGACCACTTTCCGCGAGACCACCACAGGCAAAAACAACCTGCAAGCGTTGCGTATTCACAAGTATGCGCAAGCTTGTCCCACACGTGCGGGAACCCTTCCAAATCAGCAGAAGTCATGGAAGAAATCTTGAAGATAATTGCCATGCAAAGAATGGCGGGCACTTTTCTGAAAAACGGATACTTTTGAAATAAAGATTCGAACATGGCGCCAAATCTAGCATTTTCAGGAGCTACTCGTTCTTAAGCAACTGCTTGGAAACGACGTTTTTGTACTCTTCTTCGGCCGACATATCGTTAATGCGGTTACTTTTCTTGCCACCTTCGTAATTGTCGAAATAGCAGTAAGTCTCGTAAACCTTCTTCGCCTTGATTTTTTTGCCGTTCGTGAACGTGACTATCACTTCAAAATGGGCTATCCGATTTTGCTTCAAGCGGATCGGGAGCTTGAACGAGTTAGTCGTCAATTCGTCATCGACGAACCTCTTGATGATCTTACCCTTGCGTTTCACGACGATGTGCTTAATTTGTTTCAAGTCAGTCCCAACAAGTCCCGTCACGCTAAAACGGAGTGTCGCCGGGATATCCCTCTCTTCGGGAAGCACGTGGATTCGTTCACGTCCGGATCCTTCGACAACTACGGCCAACTTGAGCTTTTGTGGCTGCGCCGTCGTATCCTTGGCTATAGCGGCCTTGCGTTCGCTCGCTTTGGTCAATACCGCAGCCATTTGCGACGACACGAAATTCGTATTCCACGTATGGCAAACATATTCGACTTCGCCATCGCTGCAATTTGCAACAAAGTGCTTCGGGCCAAAAGCCGTAGAATCATCCCATTCAAAGGTCCGCTTGTACAGTCCATTTTCGGGAATGGTATCGCGGATGCCCATCACCGTGACAAAAGAACCAGGGACAAACAACGCTTCCAGAGAAACACTGGGCTTACCGATATATTCATTCAGAGCCATCGGCTTGAATTCGCCCTGAGTACGCTTGATAAAGCTTTCCGCATTTTTCTTGTACAAGTCGTCATACTCTAAGAGTTTCGAGCCCAGGCTATCGAGATTGATCTTGGAAGCATGAACTCCCAACTGCGCAGCCATTTCGGTCGACAAGGAATCAATCGTTTTCGCAAGGAAGATTGTTCCGGAACTGGCAAGCGGAAGGACTCTAATCCCATTGACGTTCGCAAGCATCGTTTGACCGCCCGTAACAATAGACAGGGAATCTTTCTTGGGGATGACTTCCAGGCGGCCTTCCTTGAGGGATGCCACTTCGAGACCATCCGAATTTTCCATAAATCCAGCAGTACCGCGAACGATCGACTGCAAATTTTCGGTCTGGATTTCAAATTCGTCCTTGACGGCCTGCTTTTGCACATCGAACAGCAGTTTACCGTAATGCAGCGAAACGGTGATCCGCTGCCTTAAGGAATCGACCATCACCGCGTCAAACGCAATCTCGGTCTTTCCATCGGCCTTGAGGACGGACCCATCCGACACAACCACCACAACAGAAGAGGCCGGTTCCACGGCCAGCAGGGATTTTTCATAAAATTTTTCACCGACGTTAAGAGAGCGGGCATTTTCGTTCAAAAGTTTAAGCGAGGCTTCGCCATTTATTTCACGGACCACCCCCTTAAAAATCTGTCCAACGGCTCCATTTTCACCATTATTTGACGATTTCTTTTGAGCGGATTCCGAATTCTCGCCACATGCAATCAAAGGCAAAGATACAGCAAAAACGAGGGCAAAATAGAAAAGCCCCGTTAAATAACTCTTTGTCAGATGCAAGTTTACCATTATTTTTAATCTAGTAATAAAATTTCAAAAAAGAAATTTACAATTACTTTTTTTCCCCCGATATCCCAAAAAAAAGAGCTTTATCACATGTTTTGGCAAAAGCGACAACAAATAGCAAAAGAAAAATAACAAAAAATTCTATTTTTGGGCCTATGAAAGCGATTACTCTGAAAGCCGGGCGCGACAAGTCCGCCCTCCGTTACCATCCCTGGATTTTTAGCGGCGCCATTGACGAAATCGTAGGCGATCCGCAATTGGGCGATGTTGTTGAAGTTTACAGCTACCACAGCGATTTTTTGGGTTTGGCGGCATACTCCCCCAAGTCCCAGATCCGTGGGCGTTTCTGGACCTTCGGAAACGAAGGAAAGAACACGAAAATCGACCGCGAATTCTTTAGCGACATTCTGGACCGTGCCATTGCTGCACGCAAGAGCCGCGGGTTCGACGTTAACAACAAAGAAAATGCGTTCCGCCTCGTCAATGCCGAAAACGACGGCATTCCGGGCTGCATCATCGACAAATACGCAGACATTTACTCCGTCGAAATTCTCGCTGCCGGCGCCGAAGTCAACCGTCAGGTCATTTACGAACTGCTCGCCGAAAAGACGCACTGCCGTGGCATTTACGAGCGCTGCGATTCCGAAGTCCGCAAAAAGGAAGGCCTCCCCCTCCGTACAGGCGTCGTCTTTGGCGAAGTTCCCGACGAACCGGTGATCATCAACGAAAACGGCATCCTCTTCCCCATCGACGTGAAGAACGGTCACAAGACCGGTTACTACCTCGACCAGCGCGATGCCAGACGCCGTGTCGGCGAACTCACTGCAGGCAAGAAGGTTCTCAACTGCTTCTGCTACACTGGCGGTTTTGGACTTTACGCTCTCCGTGGCGGCTGCGATCACGTTTACCAAGTGGACGTTTCCAAGGACGCCCTGAAGCTTGCCAAGGAAGGCATCATGCGCAACAAGCTTGCCACAGCCAAGGCAACCCACGTCGAAGCTGACGTGTTCCAGTACCTGCGCAAGTGCCGCGACCGCGCCGAAACGTTTGACTTTATCGTGCTGGATCCGCCTAAGTTCGTGGAATCGAAGGACAACCTGCAAAAGGGCGCCCGCGGTTACAAGGACATCAACATGCTCGCCATGAAGCTCCTCGCCGAAGGCGGCATGCTCGCCACGTTCAGCTGCTCGGGCCTCATGGAAATGGACTTGTTCCAGAAAATCATCGCCGACGCAGCCGCCGACGCCCACCGCCGCGTACAGATCATCGAACGATTCGGCCAGCCGATGGACCACCCCGTCAACACGGCATTCCCCGAAGGGCAATACCTCAAGGGACTGCTAGTGCAGGTCGTTTAAGTCCCCATCGTCCGCAAATTTTATATACTTGTAATCATATTATAAGGATTTTCGAACACTTTTTTAAAGGACTAAAAAATGTACTTAATGACATATGACATAGGCACATCCTTTATAAAAGCTGCACTTACCAAAATAACCGACAAGATTGAATTCGTAGGCGCAACCGTCATGACGACCCACACCACCTCCACCATGAAAGGTCGAGGCGTGGAACAGAATGCCGAGGAATGGTGGGATTCAATTTGTCGCGGAACCAAGGAAATCCTTAAAAATAACGGCATTACAAGTGACCAGATTGCAGGCATCAGTTTCTGTTCGCAAATGAACGGGACCGTCCTCGTCGACAAAAACGGTGACGTCGTCCGCCCGCCAATGACGTTCCTCGACAGACGCGCCGACCAGGAATACAAGGACTACTTCAATCACGGGATCCGCATTCACGGGCTTAACGTCTGGAAGCTTTTAAAAGCGCTCCACCATACCAGAATGGTTCCGGTCGGTGCTTACGGGCCGATCTGGAAATACAAGTGGGTACAAAAGAACGAACCCGAGAACTTTGCCCGCGTCCACAAGTTCCTCGACGTCGGTGACTACCTGCTGTACAAGACAACCGGCAGGTTCGTGCGTACAGAAGATTCCGCATTCTGCACGGCCCTTAACGACTGCCGCGAAGGGCATTCTGGCTGGAGCCACACCATGGCAAAAGCCTACGGCATCGACGAAAACCACCTTCCCCAGATTGTACAGAACACCGACATCGTCGGGAGACTTTCGGCAACGGTCGCCGAACAGATGGGCCTGAAAGAAGGGACACCCGTCATCGCCGGTGCAGGTGATGTTTCGATGGTCGCCATCGGATGCGGCAACACGCAAAAGAACATGACCAGCATTTACTGCGGTACCTCCGGGTCGGTCTGTACGGTCGTCAATCGCGAAATACAGCTTCCTGACGTGATGATGATTTCGATCAAAGGCCCCAATCCGGCGCAGAAATACCTGTACGGCGAACTGGAGACGGCAGGCCGGTGCTTTGCCTGGGCCAGGAACCTGATCGGCAAGCTCGAAAACACCAAATACAGCTACGAAGAATGCGCGATGATGATTTCGAAAGCGGCTCCAGGAGCCCATGGACTTTTGTTCACTCCATTCCTGCACGGCTGCAAGACTCCGTTCGAAAACGGAGAAATCCGCGGAACGCTTTCGGGCATCGAACTTGAGACAAACCGTGGAGAACTCCTCCGTGCGGTTGTCGAAGGCATCTGCTTCCACTTCCGCTGGATGCTCGAATGCCAGGCCAAGAAGTGCAAGATACCCGAAGCCATCCGCTTTGCCGGTGGACTTGCCCGAATCAACGTCATGGGACAAATCCTCGCCGACATCACGGGCCACACGATAGAAACGGTCAAGCATCCGCAATATGTCGGGGCTCTGGGTGCATCAGCCATCGCCGCCATCGGACTTGGCAAGCTCCGGTTTGAAGACATCCACAACTATATCGAAATAGCAAACACCTACACCCCCAATCCAGAGAACCACGAGATTTACAACAAACTCTACAAGAGGTATCTCGCGAAGGTCAAGAGCGACCAGAAGTTCTTTGGAGCAAACGCCACTTAGCTGAGCTTACAAAAAAAAAGGTGACCCAACGGCCACCTTTTTTAAATCTGATTTTCGCCCATTAGCGCTTGTTGCGCGGGAGTTCGCTGGCGTGCTTTTCAAGCCACACGGCATCTTCGAGGGCACGTTCGGCTTCGGTCGCCCAGTCGGAATCCGGGAATTCACGAACAACATCACGATAGCGGACCACGGCGCTGTGGAAGTCGCGCATTTCGCGGTAGATGTTGCCCATCTGGAGCATCGCGAAATAACGTTCATCCGGTGTGATTTCGTTTTCGAGCAAAGCCTTGTACATCTGGAGGGCGGCTTCGTTGTAACCATCGGCATAAAGCGCATTGGCGTTGGCGATGGAGTTCGTTGCCGTCGGAGTCACGTATTCGTTCTGCGATGCAGCGGCTGTAGCCGGTTCAGCAGACCTCGACTTGTCGTTCCCGGACTTCTTTGCATCCTTCATAGCCTTGGCTTCGGCTTCCTTCATCGCCTTTTCTTCGGCAGCGGCAGAAGCGATGGCGTTGATTTCGGCCATACGATCTTCGGCAGCCTTGCGGAACTTGGCGTCCGGAGCGGCCTTCTTCAAATAAGCGGCCAACGACTTCTTTTCGAGATCAGCCTTGTTGCCCTTCTGGTAAATCTTTGCCAAGTAGTAATTGGCGTCGTTACCGCGTTCCTTGTACGAAAGTCCCTTCTTCAAGTTGAACTCGGCCTTGTCGTATTCTCCCATCTCATAACGGGTTACGCCCGCATAGAAGTATGCACCGGCATCACCGGGCTTCTTGGAAAGCACGGTTCTCCAGAGCGGAGCGGCTTCTTGATAACGGCCCTGGGCGAGCAAAGCCTTGCCTTTTTCAAACGGATCTTCAGAAGCATCGACGGCAGCCGTTGCAGCAGGAGCCTTAGGTGCAGCCGGAGCGGCCGCAGGAGCAGCCTTCGGAGCCTCGGCCTTTGCGGCAGGAGCTTCCTTTACGGGAGCGGACTTGACTTCTTGCTTGGCGGGTTCAGCCTTGGCTTCGACCTTTTCTGTCTTTGCAGCGCTAGCAGCCTTGCCACCGATCTTTGCGCGTTCGGCGTCGGCCTTTGCCTGCTGGCCCATGGCTTCGTAAGCCTTTGCGGCACCTTCGTAAGCGGCCTTCAAGCTGGAATCATAACCGTAAGCGAGGCGGAAATTCGCCAAAGCTCCCTTATAATCCTTCATCTTCATGCGAACGTTACCGGCAGCCATGTAAGCTTCGGTATTCTTCTTGTTCTCGGCCAACATAGCACGATACTCACCAAGAGCCTTCTCGTACTGGCCCTTGGCCTCAAAACGGGCACCCTGTTCAATACGCGGGTCAACAGCCCATACTTGAGACGTTCCCAACAAAAATGCAAGCGCTAAAAAAGACAATTTCTTGTTCATGGGCGAAAATTTAGCAAAAAAGCATTGACTTTATGAAACCGATAGACGATATTACAAGCAGAGACGTGGATATTTTTTTATTTCCACAAAGGAGAAAATATGAAAATCACCGAAGCCGTCGACAAGTACAAACCGGACGAACAGGAACTCATCATTGAAGCCTACGAACGCGAGGGCGGTGATACCGAAGACGTGGACCTCATCCTTTTAGACCGTATTTGCGCACGCCTCGGTTTTGGTCTCGATTCTGACAACGACAACGACGACATTGCCGAAGAAATCAATTTCGATGATTACGGGAGCCACTTCGGAGACGTTTCCGAAAGTGACGACGATACATACTAATTAACAAAGACCCGATTTTTAGACATTAATCTTGGAGGTTTGCAACGCAACGTACATAAAGTCCTTTGTGTACGTTTTCATCGGTGCGGTCGATATCACGCACCAAGCGCCTGAATTCCCAAGATCGACCCATATTCTTGAGGATTGATGTCGACGACCAGTAATGACCTGTAGCCGTGCCGTCGCAATAGCCATCCCAATCATGGCAGCCACCACGTCCCAGACTTTCCCAGTCAATGCTGGAACGTTCCTTCTGGAAGTCGCGCCATTCGCCATCATCCGGCAAATGCCAGCCCACAGGGCATGCCCTAAGCGCTTCGCCGTAAGTGTAGTAACGTCCATAACGTTCACAAGACGACCAGTCTTCCATATAGCACTGCTTTTCAGAAGAAAGGCTGAAGGCGAGATTGCTTTTCATCCAGACTTTACCGGCACGGAGTTCTACTTTATACTTTTTGCCGTCTCGTTTATCCGTAAGAATCATATCCTTTTTCGACACACCCTTTTCGGCAAGAAGGTCGCGATCCGAGACGCAGCGCACCTGAACGGCATCGGCATCTTCAATCTGCACAAGCTTTGCCACGCCACGCTTTACATCCAGCATCATCACCTGGGTTCCAACTTCACCCACAGCAGCATAGTAAGCCGCATAATCTCGTTTGTTCACAACATCATCTTCTTCGAACTTGTAGTAGCCCATCGAAGATCCACCGACAAAAGCCTTCATGTTCTGGATTTTGCGCGGACCCATAAATTTATCATGAATAAGCTTATCCCAGTCCAAAGCATCGGGCAGGCGCGTTCCTTCTGGGCACGAGAGCTTCCAGCGATCATCGCGGTAAAAGGAATGTCCATTTTCATCGGAAAAATTTGCGGTCTTGCGGAAGCTGAGGTCTTGACTGAACCAGTTCAACGATCCTGACGGAATGGTCTTATAAATATGTCCATCACGAAAGTCTTTAATTTCATCAGCGAAATTAGGGGTGACCACAGACACGGTCAAAATAAATGTAGCGCACAACACGCGCCAAAAGCCGTTCAACATCAATACCTCACATACTAAATGACTTCTCTTAGGGAGTCGTCAAATAATATATATCCCAATTTTCAAAAAAAATGCTATAAAAAAATTTCAAAAGAATAAAATTGTGTGTATTTGTCCCGGAAATACAGCAAAAGAAACTTTCTTTTTACAAATCGTATGTAATTTCAGGATTCCGAGGCTGATTCCCGTACCGACAAGCGCTCCTACCACAACATCAGTAGGATAATGCTTGCCCGCCACCACACGCAACGCCCCTACACCAGAAGCAAGCGCAAACGACGAAGCCCACACAAGCGGCTTATAGCTGGAATTTGGATAAACTTCCGAAAACCACGACCCCGTAAACACGGCGACCGTAAAGGCTGCAGACGCATGACCCGAATAAAATGATCCGAAAGCTTCACCGCGAGCATCCTTTGCCTTGTCGGCGCTCTTCCCTTTTTTGGCGTACATATAGGGACGCGGCCAAAGCTGGGAAGAACGGACAATCTGGTTCACCGCATTCTGTAACGCAAATGCTTCGACAAGCATAAGTCCATAAGCACCAAAGTCATACGCATCGGCATCGCCCTTGTACCACGAGTACCCCGCCAGTAAAAACGGAGCAACAGCAAGAACCGCCGAATAATGACTCACGTTAGTCGCCCATTCGCTGTAACGCCCAGCAAAAGGTCTATCCCACGGCAAAAGATCCGATTTTTGCCTGACATCATTTTCAGAAACACGTTCCATCCCGTAATACTGATAGACGCCGAAAGCCGACGTCAAGGCAATACCCAATGCAAGCGGAACATCGAGCCTTACCGAAACCTCGTAAGGACGGGACGGAATCGATAACGGCTCCCCGGGCGCTGGATTTTCGAGCAACAAGGCGCGAGGCGCCCCCAAAGCAAGCGCTTCGGCACAAAGCACCGCAAATAACACTCGAAATAAGCATTTCAACAAGCCGTTAAACATCTAAAGCCAAACTAAAAATTTATATTCACAGACACAAACATACAAAAGTATTGGCGGAACACGTGACAAATTCGAATTTAAACCAGAACCGAGAACCCATCATCCCGAATATGGAACTTTTTGGAGCCATTTCCGACGAAATGCGCCTCAAGATACTGCTCCTACTGGACCAGTCCGAATTTACAGTCAACGAAATCAAGGACATTCTGGACATCCACCAGAGTAATGCCAGCCGCCATTTGGCAAAGCTTTCGCAGTGCGGGCTCGTCAAGGACAGACGTGACGGCATCAAGGCTTATTACCGCCTGAGCGAAGAACTCTACATGAGCAGCCGCCTGTTGCAGATTATCCGCGAAGCCTACGAAGAACTGCAGGACAAGGACATTCTCAAATGCCGTGCCGCACAGGCGCTCGAAGAACGCACCGACAAGACCAAGGGGCAAATCCACAAGCTGGATCAGGCCGGAGGAAGCCTCAAGGCACAAATCAGCCTGTTCAGCAAGCTTATGGTACCGTTCGAAAACGCCGTGGACATCGGTTGCGGCGAAGGTGGCGACCTTTCGCTGATGCTCGCCAGCCGCTGCAAGAACGTGACCGCACTGGACTACGACCCAAAAATCATCAGCGGACTCCAGCAGATTTTGCGTCAGAAAGGCATCGAAAACGTGACGCCGAAAGTTGCCGACATGACACAGACGGGACTCCCCGACAACTATGCCGACCTCGTCCTCATGAGCCAGGTGCTGCACCACGCCACCGACCCGCGCCTCGCCCTCAAGGAAGCCACGCGCATCCTGAAACCGGGTGGAATGCTTGCGCTCCTCGATCTTGCACAGCACAAGGAAGAATCGTTCCGCACGACGCACGGCCACATTTGGCTTGGGTTTGAACGCAGCCAGCTCGAATTTTTTGTGCAGGAACTCGACTGCAAGGTACTCGAAAGTGAAATCATCCCCAGCGAAAACGAGGTCGACAAGAAACTCCCCGTTATCTGCATGATTATCACTAAAGAGTAGACTATTAAAAAAAATTCATTCCTCACTTATTATTCTATATTACAAATAAATTTAGGAGTGAAATTTATGGATAAAAAACTTTTATTGATTGCAGCACTTTGTGCTGTTTCAACAGCGTTGGCCATTGAACCTTGGTACGGCGATACCGAGTTCATAAAAACGGGGCTTGATAACGGACTGGAAACATCCGGCTACTGGTACACCTTCAATGACAACAAGGAAGGAGGCCAGTCTAAAATCATCATGCCGACACAAACACAAGCCTACGAAGCAACAGATGATTACGTGCTTTCGGACATCATCGATCAATGCCACGGTGTTTGCGGAGATGTAATCCTTAAAAGAGACACATTATCATACCAAGGTTTTGCCGGAGTGGCATTCAATGTTGTCGGAGAATCTTCCCCCACAGACAGAACCCCGGCCGTAGGAGATGCTTCCAGCTGGGAAGGCATTTGCATCACCTACACCTCTGAAGTGCTACCAAGCATAGAACTCGGCCTCAGTGAAGATGTCGAAGCCTCCATCGGCAAAGCAAATCCTGCGTACTCGCTGCTCCCCAAAGCCTCGGTACCAGTCACAAAAATTATTGCATGGTCTGACTTTACACAGCCCTCCTGGTATATCGGAGAGAAGAAGATGTCCGGAATCGAAGCCGCAAAACAGCTCACCTCGATCCGATTCAAAATGCAGGCGAAAGACGGCAAATACAGCTTCAACATTTCGAGAATCGACTCGTACAGCAATTGCAAGACAAGCAATATCAAGACGGTTCAAGGAACATCTGCCGCAAGAATCCATCTTTTAGGTCGCACGCTTGAATTCAAGGGCATTTCTACGGCAACAGCAGAAATTTTCAACCTCCAAGGTCAAGTCGTCGCCAAGGGTTCCATCGACAACCCGACCTCGACGCTCAATCTCGCCACACTTGATAATGGGATTTACATGGTCCGCGTTGCAAGCAAGGCAGTCAATTTCACGCAAAAAATTGTCCTGAAGTAGATTAAGCTTGGTTCCCTCAAAAAATTCACTTGACCTTTTGGCAAAAAACGAATATCTTTATAAAAAAATCCCCAAGGAGAATCTTATGAGCAAGCTTATCAAGTTTATCGTCTTTGCAGCAGTGTGCATCATTTCTGCATTCGGCATCTACAGCCTCGTCAAGACGGCCAAGACCGACGAAAACACTCTCGAATAATTTTTGAAAGTTCATTCGTTCAAAGCCGAACAATTTAACAAACCGTAGCAGGCAGCTGCTGCGGTATTTTTATATTTCCTGATATGAATTTTCTAAACAAGAAGCCTGCATTCTTTGTGGCCATGGCCGCAATTTTCTTCGCGATTCTGCTGATTGTTTTCCGCAATTTCGCATTCGATTCCAGTCAACTTATGCTCAACAGCGACCAGCTGAACGGCATCGGCAGCCGCATTTTGCGCACGTTCGATGTCGTCCTCACGGAATGGGACGACAGCCGCCTCGGCGGCATCCCGACGATGGATGCGTTGTTTGCCGACGCCTACCACCCGCTAGTGTGGACGCAGTTCTTGATGGACCCGGCGCGCGCCGTCGGTTTCAAGTTCATCTTGACCGTCTGGGTAGCCTTCATGAGCGCGATGCTCCTCGCCTGGAACTTGACCGGCAACAAGTGGTGGGGTTCGCTTCTTGGATTCCTCTACGCATTTTCGCCGGAATACTTCACCTACATTTACGGCGGCCACGACGGAAAGATGATGGTCTTTGCGATTGCCCCGTTGGCACTCCTCGCCATAAGAAAGATAGTCCGTGACGGAAGCCTCCCCTACCTCATCGTCTTTGCATTGAGCATCGTATGGATGATTCTTGGTAGCCATCTGCAGCTCACCTACCTGTTCTTGTGGGGCGCTGGGCTCTACACGCTTTACGAAGCGGCCTTCCATTGCAACACGCTTGCCGTACGCGGAAAGCGCATCGGGCTTGCGGCAGCGGCACTCGCCTTTGGGCTTGCCATCAGCTGTTTCCAGATTGTTCCGCCCTATCTCTACACCACGACGCAGTCCGTCCGTGGCGAAGGCGAACACACGAATTACGGTCACGCCGTAAGCTGGTCGTTCCACCAGGAAGAAATGGCGCAGATGCTCATTCCGGGATTCATTGGAGTCGACGTCTACGAACAGGACGAAAAAAGCGGCGATCTCAAGGGCAGCTCCTTTGTCGACGTGACGATGAACGAATACCGCAAAATGGCCGAAGCCGGCAGCCAAGGGAGCCCGTTCTACTGGGGTCACAACAGCTTCAAGCTCGACCACAACAACGCAGGAGCCCTCCTCACGTTCCTTGGATTCCTCTGCCTGTTCCTCCCGGGCAAACGCCGCTGGGCAAGTTTCTGGGGACTCGGCGCCGTTGTCGCCTTGAGCTACGGCATGGGCGACCATTCCCCGCTCTTCAAGCTCTGGTACAATATTCTGCCGGGCGTCAAGAACTTCCGCGCTCCGGGCATGGCCCTTTTCTGGCTTCCGCTCTTGCTCGTGATGATGGCTGGCCCCGTACTCCGCGCTATTAGCGACCCGAATGAAAATACCGCCAAGAACCGTCGCGCGCTCTTGCACGGAACCGCGATGTTCGTCATTCTGCTTTTGCTCGTCGTGATTGCCCGTTTCAACTGGACAATGTTCATCGGTCCGTTCGGCCTTGTCGTCTGCCTCGCCTACGCAGCCGCTTGCCTCGGCGTGATGAGCCTCGATGACCAGGGCAAGGAATTCAACGTCAAGAACTTTGCAGACGCCTTCAAGACCAAGCTCCCGGGCACGTCCAGGAGTGTTCAGGCTGCAGTCGTTATCGGGTTTGCCGTGATCGGCGTATTCCTCATGAGCGGTCAGAAGTTGCTTGATGACCCCGTTACAGCACCTTACTTCAAGCCGCTTAACGCCGTCGTCATGAATGCAACAGCCACCAAGATTCTTCCGAGCTTCATCTTGATCCTCGTCATCATCGGCGTGAGCATCGCCGTATTCAAATGGAAAGGAAGCACGCCCGCCAAGGTCGGCATTCTCGCCCTTGCCGCTGGTTTTGAACTGATGACCATCAACGGCGCCTTCATCCAGAACGTCGCCGCAAACGAATACTTGCAGCCGAAAAACGGCATTGTCACCGCCATCAAGGCACCCTACAAGGCCGATTCCATCAACACACCGCGAGTCCTTTCGCTCAGCCGCAACAAGGCCTTCGGAGCAAACATCTTCCCGCAATACCACTTGCGTAACGCCGACGGTTTCCACGACAACGAACTTTCGACGTACCGTGAATTCCGTGGCGGACAGGGAAACGCCAACTACTTGATCAACGTAGGCGATCCGACTGCACCGCACCCGTTCCTCGACCTTATGAACATCGGCGCCATCATCTTTGATACGCAGCGTGGAACAAGCTATATGCCGATCACGACCGCGATGGGCGAAGCCTACATTTATGGCGAATCGACCACGATGGACGACGCACAGGCCATCAACGCCCTGAAAAACGGATTCGAATACCGCGAAAAAGTCATCCTCTCCGAAGAACCGCAAAACAAGGGCGAAGGCGGAGTCGCACAAGGCATGGCAAAGCTTGTCGCAAGCCCCAAGATGGACACGCAGGTGTTCCAGGTCGAAAGCGACCGCGCAGGCTTCATGGTCGTCGCCGGCAACTATCACCCCTACTGGAAGGCAACCGTCAACGGCAAGGAAGCCAAGGTCTACAAGGCATTCGGCGACCTCCGCGCCGTCGAAATTCCGAAGGGCAAGTCCGAAGTCCGTATGGAATACCGCTCTAAGCCATTCCACGCCTGCATCAAGGTCAGTCTGTTCGCAGCAATACTTCTCATCGCCTTCGGCGTGTTCGTCTTCGTAAAGAACCGCAAGACAGTTCAGGCGAAGTAACCAAGCGCAATTACCAAACGCACAAAGCCCACCATCCGGTGGGCTTTTGTTGTATTGCATTCGAATGATCCAGAATCATCGAACTTGAACAATTTCCGTCATTCGCATAGACTCATTGCGAATGACGACGATGTATTTTCCAGCAGGGAGATTTTCAAAAACAGCTGAAGATTGAGTCGCCTTTTTCTGAACGGCAATCGCACCCGTTGCCGAAACAAGGCTGAGTTTCGCATTTACAGGAAGTCCCTGCACAACGATCTTGCGATTCAGCATAGTGATTGTCGGCGAAACAAATCGGTCTACCGCACCCCTGCGCATATGATCCGTTGATTCGCCTGTTTTAGCCGTATCGCCCACAGCATACAACGGAGCCAACGCATCGGCCCACAGGTGATGCATTGCCTGGCCACCACCATCAGAATTGGGATGAACGCCATCACTCCCAAGGAGTTCCGGATGTTCGCGGAAATAACTATAAAAGTCAGGTCCCTTCGGCAAGCCATTGTCTTCAACGAGTTTATCAACAGCATCCAAAAAAGCAGGGTTGACCTGCCAGCCCGCCTTGGCAGAATCCGTTGCAATAATGCGAGCTATAACCGGAGTGATTCCGTGAGCTTTTGCCGCATCCACAATCACCTGCATATTGTCAACGTACGTTTGCAGGTTCCAATCGCCACCGCCCCAGGCATCGTTCGTACCCATTTCGATGGCCCAAAATTTTACGTTGCCCGCATATTTCAAGTAATCGTTTAGACGAGCAACAACTTCGGTGCTGTTAATGCAACCAATGCCGCCACGAAGCATCGCAGGCGTATATTCCGGGAATCGTGCGTGAATCAGTTGTGCAGTAGTCGAATCGGTATCCTGTTGTTTTAGGCCCATCTGACTGATGCTGGTCCCCATAAAAAACCACGTATCCGTCCCGCCAGCGCTCATATCAAACGCTTCGATTTCAAGGATCTGCCCGACCTCCCCCTCGCTCACAAACTTGAACCAGGATTTACCAGCAAAGTCAATTTCTACACCACGAGCCATCACGGGATTGTTTTCGACACTTGCAGCCTCGAACCAGTCACCATCGGAACCATCCGTAGAATTCGCCGAAGTGAAAATTTTAAAATTCGAGAGAGCTACACCAGTGTGCCCACAATTGCTTGTAAAATCAGTAGCCCAGGCGCAATCCCCATAAGACTCCCAGTTGATCCGCAGCTTTTCAGGTCCCTCGCCCACCTTTAAAGCAATTTCCTTGGCACTGCTACTTTTCCAGTTCGTCAAATAGCCATCAGTCAAGTAGTCCGTCGTCGAAGATCCCGTATGGGCAGGAATTCCGCCAGAAACCAACTTGTTCGGGGTAATGCCATAAGCAGCACCCATACCGCATACCACCGCTACGGCAGCATAGCTTTTAAAAGAAACCATTCCAATACACTCCACTATTCAAGCATCATTTCATTTTCGCAACTTCAGTACAGGCCAGTAATCTGTAGGCTTTTGGTTCAGGTAAGTCAGCCGCGTCCAGGTTTCATCGCGGTAGCAGCCGCCAACCATCAGCTCGTCGAGCTTACCCGTAAAACCGCCCACCTCGAAGTATGCACGAACATCACCAGAATCGTTCAAATCAGACGGTTCCAGCGAGAATAAAACTTTCGAATCATCCCAATCAGCACTTTCGGCATCAGCATCAATCTCAGAGTCATTCACGTAGAAAAGCGACTGTTCAAAAGCACGCCTGCTGAACGCCACGTAAGTCCACTCGCCCGCCTTGATTCCATCCATCCCCGAAGTCCAGGAAATCTTGTAGCTTGCGCTGTCCAAAGCATTCGACGAATCGGCGACATGATAAAATTCCACGACAAAGCCCTTTCCGGGAACAAAGAGCAACGCGTACTCCTTAGCCTTTTCAAAGATCGTCTGTTCCTTTTCAAGCGACTCCAGCTGCACCCACAACGAGAAGCAGAAATACCCATCATCGTCAAAAGACATATTGACTTTACGCGTCGAATCGACCTTGGCCGATTTTTTAACATAATACGAGCCCGCAGAATCCAACCGGACTCCAATCCCGACAACACCATCGGATATCGCATCAATATCAACAGAGCCAAAGGCGATTCCATCAAAATAGCCCTTCTCGGCATAATCCTTGGTCGGAGAAACCGCATAACCGAAATGCCACACCAAAGAGTAGCTGCGGTTCGTCGGGAATACATCCATTGCGTAAAGAGGATCCTGCAATCCGTCATAAACGATTTCTAGCGAATCATCGACATTCAAGGAATCCACGCGGACCCAGATGACCATTTCCTTTGATTCCCTATCAAAACCCGCATAGCTAATCGGGAGATTTTTGCTGCGAGTACCGCCTTTCGAAATGCGCACAGCATCCCAACGACCATAATTAACATGTTCGAGCGAATCAAAATCGCAGTTATCTTCCGTCAGGCGAAGCGCAACCGGGATGTCGGTCACGACAGAATTCAGCGTATCAGTTCCTTTAGGGAGAGCAAGCGGCGCCACAAAGGTCAGAGTTACGGAATCACGAGGAATTACGATGTCGGGTTCAATAGGACTCGGCACAAGAATCGTCTCGGTATCCCCCGCAACGATATCAACATCGAAATGGGCCCAAGGATTTTCACTAGAATATTCGTCAAAGAAGACCTGCAAGTCGAGCGTACCCGCAGGCAAGCTATCGATAACCAAGGTACGCTCGTGAACAACGACATCTCGACGAATCGTCGTTCCCAAAACAATTGCAACACCCGTCGCACCATCCGAAACATCTTCCACGCCTTCGAATTTCACAATTCCCGGATCGCGCAAGGTATCGCCGACAGCTACAGAATCATCTTCTGTAATACGGATGTTTTGCACTAGAAGACGTTTGCCCGATTCTTCATGATAAGCTTCGATTGCATAAATTCCGTCAGGGATAGAATCTAGGCTATAGGCACCAGCAGCGTCCGCATGAGTCGTAAACGCACTTGGTAATGTTTCCGAGGTCGCATCAAAGTTCTGCGGCACGCATTGGACGCGTGCATAAGCGGCAGGATTGCCCCCTTCTAAAAGCAAAATACCGGCGATTTCCGGAGAACCCGTCTCGGCACTGTTGCCAGCCACATGGCTGTCAGAAGAACATCCACTGAACATTGCTGCACATATTGCCATTGCAGCAAGCGTCAGGGAAGCCGAGGCAGCCATTATGTTTTTGCAAAACTTCATTGTTACCAATATATATAAGAATTTCGAAAAACGAAAGCGCTATTGCTAGCCAAGGCCATCGTTATCGCATCACCGCTATTGGATGTAGCGGCGCATCACGGAGCCCGCCGTGGTGTATTCCACCACGATGACCCGCGCAGCGGGCATCTTCGCAGGCTTTTTATAGCCTGCGAACAGCGGGCGACCTTGCAGGTCGAAGATGCGGTAGAATCCAGCTTCCGCTTCCGTCGCCACCTTCATTATGCGCGGAGCAAGTCCCGTTATGGCTCCAGAGCTGCTAGATCCCTCGACTTCGCCCAGAACAACACTGGAAGAAGACTCCGCGACAGTCGCACTAGAAGACGGTTCGCTGGAACTGCTTGTAGGAACAGCGCTCGAAGAAGAAACCACAACCGCCCCCTCGACGGTAAACGTCACAAATTCACTCATCCACGTGAGCCCGGAGTTATCCGTCACCACAGCAACTGCGGAATGTGTACCTGCGGCAAGATTTTCGGCGGTAACTTGGTACGGCGCAGAGGTTGCTGTTCCGACCAGCGTATTGCCGACATAGAATGCGACACTCTTGACCGTTCCGTCGTTATCCTTGGCATCGGCTTTCAAAGTCACACCTGTGCCAGCATCGATTTTTGCACCTGCCACCGGAGCCGACAAGCTCACACTAGCAGCCTTGTTGCTTTGACCGAAGCCCTGGTTGTACTCGGGCATTTTGCCATAGCGGCCACCGACTCCCGAAAGGTTCGGGATTTCTTTGGGGAGGTTTGCGACCGTACGCTTTTCAAAAGAATAGCTCGGATTGAATGTTTCGGCCTGCGGGACACCGCTTTTAACGTCACCGTTGTAGCGGTGCTGTTGCTTGGAGCCATTTCCAAATGAAACTCCGCTAAAATACACATAGCCGTAATCGCCCCACTCGGCGAGATAACCTTGCCCGTTATCGATGTAGCTGTTTTCGTAACGCACATAAGCCTTTGCACTTGCGCTATGGCCGTTTGCACCTGCGACAAAGAATCGGTTGTAATCCACATACTGGTTGTACAAATGCACTTGCGAACCGTTATTTTCGCCAGTCACCTTGGGTACGCGGCCGTAAGTGTTATGCCAATAGTTATTCGCGTAAGTCAAGTGGGCGTCTTCGACAAGCGCCATATAAGGATCCGTACCCCAGCAGTTGTATTCATTTGCGCCGTCAAAGTCCAAATAGCTGATCGTCGCGTTATCAACGAATTCCATATCCATACCATCGCTAATCCACTTGTAGCTGATATGGTCTGCCCAGAACTTGTCGATATGCTTTGAGGATGTACCGACCGTTTCAAGGCCGTCACCCCCTTCGATCAAGTGCGGGTTCACATCGTAAATGGCGAGGTTGCGGTAGATGTGGTTTCCGGAACCTTCGTTGCTACGCACAGCGATGGATGCTCCGCGCAGGTTTGCACCACGGCCCATGCCCACCAAGCTCTTGTTCGCCTTCGTGGTAATCCAGTTTTCCCACTGTTGCAGATTTTCACTTTCCTGCACAATCTGCACGCCCGCTTCCGTCAAGTCGCTGCAGCTGTTAGCCTTGAACGTAATGCGGTAGAAGGTATTGGTCTTGCCCGTCACGCGGTTCTTTTCGGAACAGGTCGTTTTGCACCAAGTGCGGTTTTTGCTTTTCGCTTCGGTAACGGCATTACGGAATCGTCTAAAGTCATAAGTTCCTTCGGGAACAAGAATCGTCACTGCGTCATTGCTTTGCAAATACTTGCGGATGCTAGCCGAATCGCTCGCGACTACAATTTTTCCGGCATCGCCGCCTGTCGTCGAAGCCCCAAAGCCCTCGGCCTTCACGTAGAACGTGTAAAGCAGCACTGCAGTCGGGTCTGATTCATCGCTCGTCCAAATCCACTTGGCCTGCGTATTTGCGGCAAAGCCGTTCAACGCCCCACCACTGGGGAGCTTGTCGCTACCATAGCTAAGCGTCGTTGCCCCGCCCCACTGCGAAAGATCTCGGCCCTTATTTTTCCACGAAGCGTTCCCCACAACCGGTTTTGACTTCCAGCCAGAACCGGAATAATACGACTTGTCGAGATCGTCAATCTGCACCATTACGCCAGGAGCGCCAGCACCGTTCACGCCCACGACCGAGATAGCGTTTTCGCCCGGCAAGAATGTCATAGGGATAAAGCGTACGCGGCCTGCCTGGTTGTCTTGAGCGAGAAGCGCTCCGTTATGATAAAGCCTGTAGCCGCCATCAGCCACAATCCAAATACCCGGACCTTCGCCAGCATTGTAAGTAGCGGCAATCAGCTCCGAACCCACTTTATCGCCGCCACCGTAAGCGACTTCGGACGGGAGCGAAACGACTTCAGTCGCCAGAATCGAAGCAGAACCTGCTGCCTGTACCGCAGAAATTCCCAAAAGCGAGACAACGCCCGCCAAAATCAAACGGTTGGTCAGATCACAAAATTTTTGAACACCCATACATTCCTCACTTTTTAGATTGCACCTGCACAATCAGGGGTTTATTTTCCCTTTATATAATCTAAATTTAACCTTATAAAATTCAAAGACATTTAGAGACAACGACGCATTTAGCGTTGTTTCTGGACAACGCTAAAGTCAATTTTTTATACCCCGCAAAACATTATTTTCTTACATTTAAGGCATGGGCGAAAAGAAACTAGGGAAAAAAATCTTCGAATACCTGGATTACCGGGAATTTTTGAAAGATTATTATAGCGCAAAGAAGGAGGCGAACCCTACCTTTTCGCTCCGCGTTTTTTCCGATAAAATCGGATTCAAGGCCAAGGATTTCATCAGCCGCGTCATGAACGGCGACAAGAATCTTTCGAACCAGAGCATTCCCAAAGTCGCAGCGGGGCTAAAGCTCGGCAAGCACGAAACGGAATTCTTCACGGGACTGGTCCGGTTCAATCAGGCCGAAACAACAGATGAAAGAAACTCCGCCTTCGAAGAAATGCAGGCCGCCCTCAAGGTTGCGCGATTTGCCGAAAAGCAGCACGTCCTCGGGCACGCACAGTATATGGTCTATTCGCACTGGCGGCACCTTACCGTCCGCAGTTTAATCGGAATGTTCGGTTTCAACGGCGATTACGAAGCGCTCGCCAAGCAGGTGCGCCCGCACATCACCGCCGAAGAAGCGAAAAAGTCGGTGCAGTTGCTCGAAGAATGCGAACTGATTAAAAAGGATAAAAGCGGAAAGTATGTGCTGACGGAGAATTCCATCACCACGGGAGACCGCACGTCGAAACTTGCGCTCCGAGGCTACCACCAGCATTGCCTAAAGCTCGCAGCCGATTCCATCGACCGCGACCCGCCCGGCAGCCGCCACATTTCGGGCCTCACGCTCGGCATCAGCAAAGAAGGCTACGAACGCATCGTGGAACGCATCAACGCCTTCCGCAAAGAAATCGCGCTCATCGCCGAAGAAGACCAAAACAGCGACAAAGTCTTTCAGCTAGAGTTTGCGATGTTCCCCGTCGGCGGAAAGTAAGTCAGCAGAAAAACTTAGAACGTCGCTCTCAACAAACGCATTCCAAGCGGAGTCCTGACGCGGACAATATAGCGCCCCGCAGGAACACCTTCGAGATAGAAGACATTTCCAGATTGCATCTGCTGCACCGGGACATGCTTACCATTGTAAGAGCACAGTTCCACTTGTTCACGGCCAGAAAGTTTCAAGCCAGGGACTTCAAGGATCGCACGGCCAGAGCCCAACTTCTGCAAGCGCATTTTAGGAGCCTGTGCAACATTCTTAAGCGAAACACGGTTATCAAAGCCTTCAGGAACAGTCCCCTCGTTAGAACTCGTTTTGACATTAAGATTTGTACCCGTAGACACAAGCGCAAGCGGAGCGACAAAAAGAACCTTCTTGTCCGTTGCGCCTTCGATCAGGATATTCCCCTTGTTCACGCAACTGTCCAAGCTAACAGATTCCAGGACATCGGTCAACCCGACAAGGCCCGAGATCCATCCCTTGGCCACAGCGTCGTTATTGACAGAAATATCGCCCGCATTCACGGACTTGAACAAGTCCAGGCTAGTGGCACCAGGGCGAACAAAACCGACAATACCACCGACTTTGGGACTTACCGCGTTATCAATGATAATTTTTCCGTTGTTCTCCATACGGCTCGCCTGCTTGACTTCCCAAATACCAGCGATACCGCCGACCTGAACATTTTCCTGCTTTTCTTTACCGTGATAAACGACATCGCCATTATTGATGCAGCTGTCGAGAACCGTATTGGTGTTTCCCGAAACATAGCCATAAAGCCCACCGACCGCGGCATACGAAGCCGACACCTCGACTTTACCGTAATTAACGTTTCCCACAACATTTTTTTCAGAAGGGAGCGACGGGTTCACCCCCACAAGGCCACCGACAAAAGCATATTGCGCAGGGACACTGACCGTCACTTTACCCTTGTTCACGTTTTCCTTGAAGGTATAGGGCGCAATAATTTCGCCAACAATGCCACCCACCTGAGAATAACCGTTTCCTTCGACAGTAATGTCAGCCTCGTTCACATTGCGTTCGAGCGCACCCGGATCCACAAGCACACCCATGATGCCGCCAACCGCAAGCTGCTTCACAGAAGAAACGCTGATGGAGCCCTTCACCGTATTATCATAGAAGCCAACCCAATCCGCAACAGTATTGCCCATCAAGCCGCCAAACTGGAGGTCGGCATTCTCGTCTTTAATGGATTCGAATTTCAGATTGACAACATTGTTCCGCAAGACGACCTTGCCCGTCACCACCTGGGAAACAAGCGTTCCTGCTATTCCCGACGTGCGGATGTAGGCATTTTCGAAAACGACATTGTTGAAGTAGAGCGTATCGTCGCCATTGTTGAACACCGGTCCAAAGAACCCCGTATTCCCGACCCTGCCCAGCGAGTCGTCCATATACAAGTTCGAAATCTTGTGGTTTGCGCCATCGAAGCTCCCTTCGAAAGGACCAATCGGCTTCCAGTTGCCGACATCGCGACCGCACACCGTACTCAAGTCCAAATCTTCAGTCAGCTTGAAATGCAAGCCCTCGCCGCCATTCTCCAACTTGACTCCCTTGTACATACCGCTATCCGAAACAGCATTCCGGAATTGCAGAAGTTCCTGAACGGAACTGATGGTGAGCGGATCGTCCTTTGTTCCCTGATCTGCGGCAAAACAGCCAACAGCAAGAGCCAAAACCCCAAACATTGAGAATAATTTCATTATTTCCTCCTTGTTATCTTGTCTTTAATATAACAAAAAATCCCGCCAGGGAGTACCTGACGAGATTTTTAAGAAGGAGATTCCCGATCAAGTCGGGAATGACAACCAAAGGGTGCGATTACACAACCTTCTTCCCGCAAGTTTAATCAAGCAGAACAAGGCGTGGATGCGCGTAGCGTACTAACTCGTACGTGAGCGCAGCCACAACGAAGTAATGCGACGATTAAACGACGCGGGTCATGCCGGACATGCGTTCGCGCAGCCAAGCACCGATTTCTTCAACCGGATGCTGACGGATGTTCTTGTTCACCTTGATGAGTTCTTCATTGTCGACAGCGGTGGTCTGGCCTTCGCCGAAGATGTCACCAACGTCGCCCTTCTTGACTTCGTTCTTCATGAAGTCAGCGAGGAGAGGAACGCACTTGTTAGCAAACAGGTAGCAGCCGTATTCAGCAGTGTCGCTGATGACGCGGTTCATTTCGAACAGCTTCTTACGAGCGATGAGGTTTGCAATGAGCGGAGTTTCGTGGAGGGATTCGTAGTAAGCGCTCATCGGCTTGATGCCCACAGAGCACATGGTTTCGAATGCGAGTTCCACACCGGCCTTGATCATAGCGGTCATGAGAACGCCACGGTCGAAGTATTCCTGTTCAGAGATAGCCTTATCGGTAGCGGCAACCTTTTCGAATTCGAGTTCGCCGGTTTCGCCACGCCACTTGAGGAGGTCCTTGTCGCCAGCTTCCCAGTCGATCATCATCGTGCTGGAGAACTTGCCGGAGATAATGTTGTCCTGGTGTTCCTGGTAGAGCGGCTTCATGATCTTCTTCATCTT
>JBGVAT010000096.1:0-2893 GCA_045224895.1 Fibrobacter sp. | reverse complement strand
GAAACGTTCTTCGCCGACGGAGTACCAACCTTCGTATTCCTTGGAATAGATTTCGCCCTTGTCCCAGAGCTTCTGCAAGCATTCCTGCACGTAAGCCTTGTGTTCCGGCATCGTTGTGCGGATGAAGAAGTCGTTCTGGATGTTCATCTTCTTCCAGAGGTCTTCGAAGCGGTGGTAGTATTCGTCCACGTGTTCCTGCGGTGTCACGTTACGCTTGGCGGCGGCGCGCTGCACCTTCTGGCCGTGTTCGTCGGTACCGGTCAAGAAGAATGTCTGGTAGCCGATGATCTTGTGGAAGCGGGTCAGGATATCTGCGAGAACGGTCGTGTAGGAATGCCCGATATGCGGGGCATCATTGACATAATAAATCGGAGTGGTGACGTAAAAATTTTTCATGCCGCAAATATAGAAAAATAGTGGTTGGTGGTTAGTGGTTAGTAGTTAGGGATGATTAAGTAGGGTATAAATTGGTGCTTGATTTGGATGATTTAGAAAAAAAAGGTTTTAAACTTAATCCTGCTTACTAACCACTGCATACTGTCTACTAATTTGCTTATATTATTACTATAAAACCAGAGGTACTTATGTCATTTATTGAATTGGCCAGAAATCGTTTTAGTTGCCGAGCTTTTAGCGAAAAAGAAGTTGAACCCGAAAAACTGATGCAGGTGCTCGAAGCAGGCCGCATCTCTCCGACGGCGGTAAACGGTCAGCCTGTGTTTGTCAAGGTTCTCCAGTCCCCCGAAGCTCTCAAGAAAATTCGTGGTCTCACGCGTATGGCGTATAACGCTCCCGTGGTGCTTATGGTCTGCTATGACGACAACAAGGTTTATACGCCGGTGACTTATCTCGACGACTTCAAGAGCGGTATCATGGATTCGAGTATCGTTACGACTTCGATGATGATGCAGGCGACCGACCTCGGACTTGCAACGCTTTGGGCTCGTGGCTTCAACGCTTCTCACATCGAACATGAATTCGGTTTCGAGCCGAACATCAAACTAGCCTGCCTTTTGGACATTGGCTATGCCGACCCGCAGAACGGCGTGCCGTCTCCTCGTCACGACGTGCGTAAGCCGATGAATGAATTTGCCGAAAAAATCTAATACGGCACAAATATCCGCAATTTTGGAGGGGTTATGCAAAAGCTAAAGTTCTTGTTGCCTTTGGTTGTTTTTGGCGCTTTTTCTTGTTCAGGGAATCAGCCTCAAGTTGACGGTCAAACGAGTGCTTTGGCTTCGCCTCGGAGCATTGTTGTCGTTTACGAAAATGATGCCCATTGCCAAATGAATGGATATGCGAAATTTGCTGGCCTTCGTGATGCGATTGCGGATACTGCAGATGTCTTGACGGTTTCGTCGGGCGATTTTTTGCAGGGCGGTGCGATGGGGAGCATTTCTCGTGGTGGCTATGTCGTAACGCTTATGAACGCAGCCGGCTACGATGTCGTGACTCTCGGGAACCACGAACTGGACTATAAGATTCCGCGCTTGATCGAACTTTCGGACTCGTTGAAAACTCCGATAACTTGCGCCAACCTTGTGCAGAAAGGGACTTCGACACCGCTATTCAAGCCATACGTTTTAAAGCAGGTTGGAACAAAGAAAATTGCATTTGTCGGGGTGCTGACCCCGCAAACCTTGGTGGGGGAGTCTTACGCGTTTACGGATGATTCGCTAAAGACTTTGTACGACATTCCTGCCAAGGACATTTTCATTTTAGTGCAGTCGGCGGTTGATGACGCACGTATAGCGGGTGCGGACTATGTGATTTTACTTTCGCACTTGGGGCTTGTGCCGCCAGTAAGCTCGATAGATGTTATTCAAAATACATCAGGGATTGATGCGGTGCTAGATGGTCATTCGCACAGCGTTGTTTATGAAGAGTTTGTTTTAAATTCTAAAGGCGATAGCATTCTTGTATCGCAAACGGGAACGAAATTCCAGAATGTCGGGGTGCTAGATATTACTCGCAACGGGAAATTCCATTCTCGGTTGATTCCGATGGATAGCGTCGTTGCAGTGAACCAGAAAGTCGCGGCTGCTCACGATAGTTTGCAAGCATTGACAGCCGCCGATTTACAGAAGGTTGTTTCGAATACGAAATTTGAATTGACAATCAATGGCGATGACGGAAAGCGTTTGGTTCGCAAAGGCGAAACAAACTTGGGCGACTTAGCTGCAGATGCTATGCGTTTTGCTGTGGGGGCGCAAATCGGGATCGAAAATGGCGGCAGCGTTCGCGTGACGATTCCTGCGGGTCCCGTAAAATATCAAGATATTCTGAACGTGATGCCGTTTGCAAACGGAATGTGCTTGATTCGTGCAACTGGGCGTCAAATTAAGGATGCGCTTGCACAAGGCGCTTCGAAATTGCCTGAGGAATCCGGCGGATTCTTGCAAGTTTCGGGCTTGCGTTATACAATCATCGTAGATGCTAAGATTGGTGAAACGCCTCGAGTACGCATTGAAAATGTACAGGTCGAGACGGAAAAAGGCTTTGTCGCTATCGACGAAAATGCGCTTTATACGGTCGGATTGTCGTCGTATGTGGCGTATGAAGGCGGTGAAATTACGGCATTCCGCGAAAGTGAAATCGTCATGGACAAGGTGATGACCGATAGCGATGCCATGGTGAAGTTTTTGAATAGCCTAGGTGCCGAAATCCCTGAGACTTATCGTAAACCCCAGGGACGAATCGTGGTGAAATACGTTCGGTAGGGGGTATAGCCCCTTTTAATGTGTTCTGCAAATTTTTATCTTTGCCCTTGTAAAACTTAAAAAAGGATAGAATCATGCGTGATCAATTCGAAAGCCCGCTTATCAAGCGTTACGCCAGCAAGGAAATGAGTTTCATCTTCAGCCCGCAGTACAAGTTCCAGACTTGGCGCAAG
>JBGVAT010000095.1:0-4500 GCA_045224895.1 Fibrobacter sp. | reverse complement strand
TTGATAATACTTCTTTCTTTTTGATACTTTTTCTTTCTTGCGGTGGTCGGACAATCGGTAGCCGAACCGACCGCAAACAGAAAAGGCCGCCAAGTGGCGACCAGTAAAGCATAGATTGAATATTTTTCACCTTTTCCATTCAATCTTATACAAATACCCTATTTCGGGATTTTCGTATTCCGCGTAATACCTTTTATGTTTTGTGTCAAAAGGAATTTCTTCCACAAATTCAAACTCCGCTAAATCGCATTTTAATTTTTTACGATGCAAAGTAGCCGGTTCCGTAAAGGAGTCTGGCTTGTACCCCAGGAGAATGCTAAAAACAAGATGACCTACCGGATGCTCAACCATTGTCCCAAGAAAAGGCTTAGACACCTGGTCCGAATCATTTACAACAGTTTTCACACAAATGACACTCGATTCATCATAAAGCAACGGTTCGGCAAGTTTAATTTTTGCAACGTCAAAATCATAATCGCCAGAGTTATTTGCAGTAACTTTTGAAACGACTTTGTGTTTTCCCGCCGTGACTTCAGGAAGACGCCTGCCAGTCCATTTAAACTTATGCTCTATTTCTGACAAGCACAGACTCTTGCTTTGGATAATTCTTTTTGTCGTGCAAGTGATATTTTCACAATCTTCAGTCCTGTAAAAACAAAATGACGCAATTCTTTTGAATCCTTCAGGATACTTGTTTTCAGCCCTTTTCGAGACCAAATACAAAAACGCAACAACAAACAAAATCAGCGACAAACAAACAAAAGAAAGGGCCACGTAAACGGCCCAAGGTTTGTCGACAAACAAGACTATAAGTCCAATTACAGAAGACGCCTGACAAATAACACCTAGCGTAGATCTGAATAATACGGATAAAAAAGAAAAGGCTTTCGTAGCCATATTACATATCAGTTCCCATGATTAACATCTCCTTTCAGATAAAAAGTTCTTCTAGGCTGATTCACATTAGGAATCCGTATCCATAGTTAAAACCTCCGTTTCATTTACAAATATATCAATTTTTTCTCTATGATTGTCAAATAAAATAAAAAAAATCAAAAATTTTTAAAAATAATTTAAAATAATCAAAATTTAGCCAAAAAGTCACAAGAAAAATTTTGAAATTAAAAACAAAAATCCATACAAAATGTATGGATTTACGCTTTTGTTTGACGATTTTTAACAATTATCGGACAACCGGGCTTTTCCAGCCTTCGGCGCGGACAAACCAGTACGCCCACACGGGCACACCCTTGACCTTGCAATCGGGCTGGCGGGCGCACTCGATCATCCAGCGGACGTAATCCTGGTAATAAATCTCGATGTCGCCCTTGGGCCCGTGGCGTAGCGCCGGGAGCCCATCGCGCACCCAGGCGTAGACGGTCTTGGGTTTGACGCCTTCCTTGGCGGCGAGTTCCTTGGGGCTGTACTTGCCCAGGTCGGGCTTAGCCTTGGCAGCCTCGGCGCGACTCGCCACGATGCAGAAAAGTGGCCTATCCTGCATCTAGGGTTTCTCGGCGACGGACTTTGAAATCAGGCGCACATCGCTCGCAAGTTTCTTCTCGTAGACGGCACGCATGGCGTCCATGGCATTCAATGTCGTCGCAAGCACTCCGGCAGGATCATTGCTCGATTCCAGGTCTTTGCGTGCGGTCGCCACGCATACCGTGAGCCAGTCCAGCACGTTTTCGAGCGCGAGGCGTTTGCCCTTGCAGATGGCGAGCTCTGTTTCGGCGAAATGGTCTGCAGCGATTGTCATGCCCTTTTCCAGGGCGGCTTCGTATTCCTTGTGGTCCATAGAGGTCTCCTTCAGTTAAAAGTTTCCAATCTTCGCAAACATGCGCTTGAGTGCGTCTTCCACCTTGCTGTCAAGCGCCTCGTGGGCCTTGCCTACGCTCGACAGGTACGGCTTGCCGAAGAGCTCCTCCACGGTCATGCCGAGTTCCAGCATCTTTACGCACATGTCATAAGTCGGAGTTCGCGATCCGGCAGACCAGGAGTCCACCGTAGACTTTTTGGTGCCGAGCTTCGCGGCAAGCTCGGTGTGGTCCGCGATTCCGACGCGGTCGATAAATCCTTGAATGTTTACCATGCCCTAAATATAGTACATAATTTGACAAAATGTCTAATTTTTTAATAAAAAATTTGACAAAATGTCTAATTATTTGACAAAATGTATTATATTTACACCAAAACACTAGGAATTCGCAGGGGACGCATGAAAACTATCGGACGAATATACGCAGTTTTACTTGAATGCTTTACCGCCCGCATCAGCGCCGAAGAGGCCCTGGAAGCAATCCGCAAGATTCTGATGATGTGAAAAGGCCCGGAATAAATCCGGGCTTTTATCGTCAGCAAAAAAAGATCAGTGGATTTTGCGGATTACGCAGTATCCAGGAACCAGCTTGCTTTCCTTTGACTTGTAGACGACCGTAATATCGGCCTTGACGTTTGCACCAATCTGCACCTTGGTTACGTCGACTCCGTCAGCGACCTTTACCTTGATCCTATGTTCTGACACGGCCGGGACTTTCGCAGCCCATCCGCTCTTTACGGAGTCAAGGTCTGCCGCACGAATCTGTACATCGACTTTTTCAAAATCTTTCAGATCTTGCACGGAATCAAAGTCCAAGCTGCTGGGCAAAGTATCTACGACATCTTTTGGTAGTTTATACGCGTCAAAATCCTTAAACCTGAGAGAATTGCTGTCACCGAAGGCGCTGAAAATCTTGTAGGAATCCTTCGCCAGTTTAATCGAGTCCGAGCGAGGAATTGCACGCTCGATGATTTCACGCACGGCGGCAGGATCCTTCCCCACGTCGGCAGATATCATGTTTATGATTGTCGTATTGTTTGAATTGATTATTGCAGACGAAGACGCTTCGTCGGGAGCAACGACATTGTATGCAATAATGCCGCCAGCAATCAGCAGCGCGAAGAAAAGAATGAACGGTACTGCTTTGTGATTCATAAACTTCTCGTGCATTTCCTTCATGAATAAATCCATTTGCTCTTGTCCGCCAAAGCCGAACTTCACAACCAGGTCATCGTAAAGCGATCCGATTTCAATCTTGTTGACATCAACCGTGACCGATTTGATTGGCGCGTCGAGCAGAGCGGAAAGAATTTTAGGGAACCTCTTTGCAATCCCATCAAATCCCTGAAGAGAATCGACAACTTCCTGCAATGACGGCGTCGTTCTCCTGTCGAAGAAAAAAGGCATTGGCAAAGAGATTTCGTTCGATTCCATAATATACCATTTATTTTTGTCAGCGGGCTGCCAAAAGTAACAATCTAAACTTTGCCGCCCGACTTGCGTTCAATCGCCTGGCGAATAAGGTCCTCGATTTGATCTTTCGAAACAAATCCCATTTCCAGGAGTTGTTCGCGCATACCTTCGAGTAGTTCAGGGTGCGCTTTAATGAATTCCGGAGACGGAGCCGCCGATACAGGTTCGGGGGCGAGCTTGTGGGTGGCGGCGTAGTCCACGCCGAAGAGGGTTTCAACGGTTGCGCCTTTTTGCAGCAGGCGGACAATGGCGTTGTAATCTGGACGGCTACTGTCTTTATGCAGATATGCCCACTTGTAAACAACTTTAGGGCCGATTCCAGCAAGATCAGCGAGACCTTTCATATCTAAACCAGTCTCTTTTTGAAGAGTTTCAAGGTTTACTTTCTGTAAATATTTGTTTTCGGTTTCGCTCATATATTCAAAAATAGCCATTTCTACAAAATAAAAAAAATAATTCTTTAAAAAAAAGAAAAAACTTCTTGCATTTCTTTCATTCAAATACTATATTCTTCATATCAAGAACTAAATTCTTTGATACAAAGAAAGAGGCTCATAATGGCAGAAACAATTCAAGCTAGATTACCGGCTGAAATGACAAAGATTGTTAACGAGATCAAAGTTCAGCGCGAAAAGAATCTAGAACCAACATCTACGAAATCGATAATCATTGACGCGCTCAAGGAAATGCACTCCAGGCTCAAGGAGTCGCAGTATGGCACGCAGGCGTAACACAATCGCTCAATTCGTGAGCTTCGATATGCAGGCGATGGCAGCAAGAATCCAGGGAATGACCGACGCAAAGCTTGGCGCTTGGTGGCGCAAGGCCGTCATAGACTGCTGTTCGGGCTGCATTGACCCTAAGACAGATTTTTTCATCAAAGAACAATATGGGATTGCCGCGACACGAATGACCGACGCTCAAGAGCACAACGCCAAAATGTATCAAAACCGCAAGAACAGACTTAACGACCAAGAAACCAACAACGGCACTGCTACCACATCCTGTGCCTGTACGATAAGCGCAAACCCCTCGCAGGAGGCCCCTACCCGTAAGGCCGGGGATGAACTGACTAAGTCCGGAAACGGACTAACCTGGAATCTAGCTACTTCCTGCGAGGAACATTTAGACGAGGCTCGGCAAAGCCACCAAGATTCTCCTTCCGGAGAGGCTCTGGTAAACCAAGGGTCTGCATCGGGCTCAACCGTAAG
>JBGVAT010000094.1:0-6286 GCA_045224895.1 Fibrobacter sp. | reverse complement strand
AATGTCTGATATTCGCGCCAAGGAATCCGTCAAACAGTATTTGGCTGGTATCGTCTCGACAATCACCCCGGAAATCGTCCGCTCTGTAAAGCGCGGCTACACCCGCAAGGACTTCACAAGCGACTTGATGTCGGGCTTGATCGTCGGTATTTTGGCTCTCCCCTTGGCGATTGCGTTTGCTATCGCTTCTGGCGTGGGTCCGGAACAGGGTCTTTACACGGCCATTATCGCGGGCTTCATCATTTCGCTGTTGGGCGGTTCCCGCTTCCAGATTGGCGGCCCGACGGGTGCATTCATCGTGATTGTCTACGGCATCGTGAGCCAGTACGGTTACGATGGCCTTGCTTCGGCAACGCTTTTGGCAGGTATCTTCCTCGTCATTTTTGGTCTTGCTAAGTTTGGTGCGATTATCAAGTTCATCCCGTATCCGGTGACGGTCGGATTTACGGCGGGTATCGCTATTATTATTGCGCTTGGCCAGGTGCCGAACTTCTTCGGCCTTACGTTTGCAGGCGCTGACCCGGCTGACGCTGTGGGCAAAATCAAGCTTTACGTTTCTTCTTTCGGTTCCATGAACGTCTATTCCGTGATTGTGGGTGTTGTCGCTCTCGCGGTTTGCGTTTTGTGGCCGAAGATTACCACGAAGGTTCCGGGTTCCCTCATTGCAATTATTGTTGCAACGGTGATGGTGAAGGTCCTTGGCTGGGACGATCCGGTGAACGGTCACGGCGTGGTGACGATTGGCATGAAGAACCACATCCCGAGCGGTTTCCCGGTGCCGCACCTCCCGAATATCAGCCTCGAAATGATGCAAAAGGTGTTCCAGCCGGCACTTACGATTGCTATGCTCGGCGCTATCGAATCGCTCCTTTCTGCAGTGGTGGCTGACGGTATGACGAGTACAAAGCACCGCTCCAACACAGAACTTTTCGGTCAGGGTGTCGCTAACATCTTGAGCCCGATTTTTGGTGGTATTCCGGCTACGGGTGCTATTGCCCGTACCGCAACGAACATCCGTAACGGTGCCGTGAGCCCGATTTCTGGCCTTGTTCACGCTGTTGTTCTTTTGCTCATTATGCTCGTGCTCGGCAAGTATGCCGAAATGATCCCGATGGCAGCCCTTGCTGCCGTGCTTTTCCAGGTTGCTTTCAACATGTGCGGTTACCGCAGCGTGATCAAGATGTTCAAGGCTCCGAAGAGCGATGTGACGGTGATGCTCGTGGCCTTCTTCCTCACGGTGATCATTGACCTTACGGTCGCTATTGAAGTGGGCGTCCTCCTTGCAGCAGTGCTTTTCATCAAGCGTATGAGCGATGTCGCCGAAGTCGAAGCCGTTTCTTCTGCCTTGAAGGATGACGATGACGAAGCTGCCCGCAATACTCTCGGCCGCCAGGTGCCGAAGGGCGTGCTTGTGTACGAACTTGCCGGTTCGCTCTTCTTTGGTGCGGTGGACAAGTTCAAGGAAACGATGAACCGCATTTCCGAAAAGCCGAAGATCTTGATTTTGCGCATGCGTAGCGTCTCTAGCATTGACGCTGCCGGTATCAATATGATTGAAGATTTGCTTAAGCGTTGCAAGAGCGAAGGTACGCAGCTCCTCTTGAGTGGCGTGCATGCCCAGCCGGTGGTGGCTTTGACCCGTGCCGGTGTGCTTGCCCAGCTTGGCGAAGAAAACGCTCTCGGTAACATTGACGCTGCCCTCAACCGCGCCCGCGAACTCCTTGGCCTCCCGATTGTGGATGCCTCCCAGGAAGAACAGAAGGCTCCGACCGTGTCTTGGGAAAAGAGCCTCGACAAGCCGTGGATGCCGGAAGAATCGAACGCTGCCGTGGCCGAAGAAACTCCGGAAGTCATTGCCGAACGCATGATGGACGAACCCATCAAGAAGATTGAAGACTCGAAGAAGTAATCTTTTGATGTCCCGTTAAAAATCGGGACGAAATATCTCACACATCAATTTTTGTTTTGCCCCTGACTTGCTGTTAGGGGCTTTTTAGTAAAATAGATGTAATGTAAATAAAATTTTAGCAAACCCTTTGAATAGCTTGAATATTATATTATTTTTACAAAGTAGAGTTGATCTACGAGTAACGAGATGAGAATGGGTTTGCAGAAAGAAAATGCTGTTTCATGCGAAAAGCCGAAACCGACAGCTTTCGATGATTTCGTCGTGAATTTCATCGTAGCGTTTAGCGGCGTCATTTTGTTCGCTATCACTGATCTCTTTTAATTTGAAAAATCCGCCGGTTTGCCCGACGGATTTCTTTTTATAACGAACTCATCAGTCGCTTTTTGGCAGGGCTGTCGGGGAGCGGCAGGAACGTCTCTTGTGCAAAAGAGCGCATAAGCATTTCCTGGGCAGCCTTTTTCGGGATGCCGCGGCTCACGAGGTAGAACATCTGTTCTGCATCGAGTTCGCCGACCGTGTTGCCGTGCGTGCATTCCACATCATCGTGATAAATCTTGAGGACCGGCTTCACGGAAACGCTGGCATCTTCGCTCAAGAGGATTGTGTTCACAAGCTGGCTTGAGTTGACGCCTGTGCAGTCGTAACCGACGATGACGCTTCCGTCGTAGCTCACGCGTGCAGAACCCGAAAGCAGGTTGCGGGCAAGCTGGGTGCTTGTGGTGCGCGGGGCTTCGTGGTAAATCGTGAGGCGGCTGTGCTGCGAAGCTTCGCCATCGAGAACATGGAGGCTGCGGTAATCGAAGTTGGCGCCTTCGCCTTTGAGGTGACATTCGACGCTCACGCGGCCAATTGCGGTGTCCTTGCAGATGCTCGAAAAGCGGACATTGGCGCCTGCGGCCTGGTTGATGTTGAAGTGCCTAAAGCGGAGCGGCAAATCGCAGGCCGGGTTTGCAAAGAAAATTTCGACGTCGGCATCTTCGCCAACGTTGATGTCGAAGCGCTCGGCGGCAATGTCGTGCGTGACCTTGTTGTCGAGAATTTCGAGGCTCACCTTGGCGCCTTTGCCAATGTCAAGGACGGTGTGACCAAAGTCGTTATTGCACTTGAGCATCGCCATTTCGGCGGCGCCTGCTACGATTTCGCGAATCATGGGGCGAGCTTGGTTGGCGATTGGCAGGAGGGCAGCAAAGTCGGTTTCTTTTTGGACTGCTTCGTCGCTTGTGGAATGCGCCGGGGATGCCGTTGGGGCTGCTGCAAAATCCGTGCCCATGAATTCCGGAGTCGGGATTTTGGCGACCGGGAAGAACGACCAAAGTTCGTTATTGCGACGGGGCATGCCGAGTTCGCGGAGGCGTGCTATCGCCTGTTCCGCGGTGGGCAAGTTCTGTATAAATTCAGCGTTCATTATGCGTCCTCGCAGTTACTTGGCTTCTTCGATCCAGTCGTAGCCTTGATCTTCGAGCTTGAGGGCGAGTTCCGGGCCGCCACTCAAGATGATTCTGCCGTGACGGAGCACATGAACATAAGTGGGCTTGATGTAGTCCAAAAGGCGCTGGTAATGCGTCACGAGAATTACGGCCTTTTCGGGCGACATAATGTGATTGATGCCGTTTGCCACGATGCGGAGGGCGTCAATGTCGAGGCCGGAGTCCGTTTCGTCGAGAAAGCTCACCTTCGGGTCAAGAATGGCCATCTGGAGGATTTCGTTGCGCTTCTTTTCGCCACCGCTCATGCCGTCGTTCACGCCGCGTTCACGGTAACGGGCATCCATTTCGAGCAAGTCCATCTTTTCTTCGCAGAGCTTCTTGAAGTCTTCGTCGCTCATTTCGGGCTGGCCGAGGAAGGCGCGCTTGCTGTTGAGCGCCATCTTCAAGAATTCGACGTTGTTCACGCCCGGAATTTCGGTCGGATACTGTGTGCTGATAAAGAGACCGGAGTTGGCGCGTTCGTTGATTTCCATCTCGAGCAAGTTCTTGCCGTCGAGTTCTACGGAACCGCCATCGACGTGGTAAGCGGGGTGGCCTGCAATCACTTTGGAAAGTGTGCTTTTGCCGGAACCGTTCGGGCCCATGATGGCGTGGACTTCTCCCGGCTTGACCTCAAGATTGATCCCTTTCAGGATTTGGGTGCCGTCTTCGATACTTGCTTTAAGGTTCTTGATGGATAACATATTTCCTCTTTAATTTTAAAATCTTGTGGGCTTAGCCAAAATCGTCCATGGCTCCGAAATCATCGTCGGGAACGTAGGGCTCGTCATCAGGGACATAAGGCTCTTCGTTCGGATCGTAAGGCGCTTCTTCGGGAGGTTCGCTTGAAGCGAATGGTTCGTCGCCATCGAATGGAGGCGGGGCTTCCATCTCCGGGGGCATTTCGGGTTGCGTGTATGGCGCGGGTTGAACCGTGAACTGCGCGGGGGCTTGCTGCGCGAATGTTGGTGCGGTATTGAACTGCGCGGCTGGCTGCGGTGTTGCCGGGTGCACGACTCCAGACATCAAATCGTTAATTTCTGTGTAGAGCTCGATAAGCGGGGTCTTGCTCTGGATAATCTGCTCGGCAAAAACGTCCGGCGTAATGGCCGAAATCTTGCGCTTTTTTGAGATAATCTGGATGCCCTGCGTGAACTTGTTCAACTGCATACGGAGACGCATGCCCGCTTCGGAATCAAGCGGGATGAGCTTTTTGTAGCGGTCGCACAAGTTGAGCGTGAGCACGGCCAAGGTGTCGTAAAATTCGAGAATTTCGTTCGGCGTTTTCCACGTTTCGTCGGGGAGCTGCTCCAAGAAAAGTTGCAACTGCGGCGAAAGCGATTCGTACAAGACTCTCGGCGAGAACGCGCCCGTTTCTGCGTACTGCGCAAGGATCGATTGGATAAATTCATCGATGAGCGGTGAATCGAAAATCTGGATTCCGCTTGCGGCAAAGTCCATGTCGAAGTATTCTGCTGCGCGGTCGAGAAGCGTGGGGTTGCGGAACAGCAAGTTTGCAAAGCGCACTTCAATCGGCGAGAGCAATTCCCACGGAACGCTCACTTGCGGTGCTGCGGGCTGTTCGGCTGTTGCCTGCGTCTTTTCGCGTTTCGGGTGTGCGACCTTGATGCCTGCGAGCGATCGCGTTGTGCTGTAGCGCTCCGAAACGAGCTTCAAATACTGATTGCGGAGTTCCGGATTCTCGATGCTCTTGATGAGCGTCTTTGCTTGCGTGATGAATGCGGCTCGGTCTTCGGGACTGTTGTTCGGCATTGAACGCCCGAGATAGCTGAGCCAGTCTTCGGCAGTGCGGAGCGCTTTTCTGAAGGCGTCCGGGCCTTGTTCGTTCACGAAGTTGTCTGGGTCAATCTTGGTGCCGTCCGGTCGTGAAAGCGCAAAAACCTTTGGCGAAAGGCCCTTGGGTAGCACAATTTCGAGACTGCGGCGCGTGGCGTTTTGCCCAGCTGCGTCTCCGTCAAATACAAGGTAAGCGGTCTTTGCGTAGCGGGCGAGAATGCTCGCGTGATTCTCGGTAAGCGCCGTACCTGAGGCGGCCACGACGTTCTGCACGCCGCTTTGGTAAAGGCTGATGAGGTCAAAATATCCTTCGACGATAATGACCGCATTCTCCTTCATGATGGCGTTTCGGCTGTGATTCAACCCGAATAGAATATCGCGCTTGCTGTAAAGAGCCGTTTCCGGGCTGTTCATGTACTTGGCAAGCTTAATTCCATTGTGCGATGCAGGATCGCTCAAGTCTCGACCGCCAAATGCGACAACGACTCCCGAAAGGTTCTGGATGGCGATCATCAAGCGATCGCGGAACTTGTCTGCGATACCGCCGTTTTCTTTCTCGACGGCAAGCCCTGCCTTGACGCAGTCACGCGGCGAAAAACCGTTGCGTGCGGCGTAGCCGATAAAACCTTCGCGCCCCGTCGGTGCATAACCGATGTGGAACTGCTTACGAGTCTCGGGTGAAACATGTCGCTTGTTCAAATACTCCAAAGCCTTGGGGCTTAATGTGAGTTGTTCTTCGAACCAGGCACAGGCAAGCTCGTTCAGCTTGCGGACCATCGTGCGTTCTTCGAGAACTTCGGTATTGACATTGTTGCCGATGTTCGGGAGCGCAAAACCTACGAAGTTGGCGACCCATTCTACAGCGCCCTTGAAGTCCAACTTTTCATGTTCCTGGATGAACTTGAAAACATCGCCACCCGCACCGCATGCGAAGCACTTGTAAATGCCCAGCGTGGAATTCACGGTCATGGATGGCGAGTGGTCATCGTGGAAAGGGCATACGCCGACGTATCGGTTAACACCGCTCTTTTTGAGCGGCAAGAACTGCTGAATGACCAACGCGATATCCGCTTGGTTCTTGAGTTCTTGGATGATTTCGTCGGAGTAGAACGGC
>JBGVAT010000093.1:0-38359 GCA_045224895.1 Fibrobacter sp. | reverse complement strand
GGCAGGGGAGTGGATTTCGGTAAACACGCCAAGACGGCGTACACGGTTGGCAATCAAGTGAGCGTACTGCCCACCAAAGTCCAAAACGGCAATAGTATCAACGTTTTTCATACATCCCAAAGATAGAAAAACCTTCAGAAATCTGAAGGTTTTTTAATGCTCATATGAACGATTTGAGAAGCGATTATTGTTACACTTCCACGGCAGCGTATTCGCCGTTGTCTGCATCGTTTTCGCTTTCGTCACTAACGCTAGACATACGTCTTGCAAGCTCGATGAGCGTCTGTACGCCAAAGCCGGTGGCTCCGAAGTCGGTGTACTTCCAGGTCTTGCTTACAAATGCCGTGCCGGCGATGTCCCAGTGTGCCCAGGCCGTGTTTTCCGGAACGAATTCCTGCAAGAAGAGTGCGGCGGCAATGGCGCCTGCGTCGCTTCCGGTGTTCTTGAGGTCAGCAAAGTGATCCTTCAAGGCGTCTGCATATTCTTCTTCGAGTGGCATGCTCCAGAACTTTTCGCAGCAGGCTTCACCGCAGTTGATGACATTCAATGCAAGGGCGTCGTCATTGCTGAAGAATCCGGCAACGGCGTAACCGAGAGCGCGTACCATCGCGCCTGTGAGCGTTGCGAGGTCGACGATGTGCGTTGCACCGATGAGACCGGCTTCGGCAAGACCATCCGAGAGAACCAAGCGTCCTTCGGCATCGGTATTGTCGACCATGACGGTCTTTCCGTTCTTGGCGGTAAAGATGTCGCCCGGCAGTACGGACTTGTTTCCGATGGCGTTTTCGGCGAGGCAGCAGACGGCACTCACCTTGATCGGGAGTTCCAAAGTTGCAATGGCCTGGATCGCAGCAAGCACGGTAGCGGCACCGCTCATGTCACTGATCATTTCGGGCATAGATTTAGGCGGCTTGAGGCAGAGACCGCCCGTATCAAATGTAAGACCCTTGCCGACAAAGACCAAGTGGTCTGCGGACGTGCGCGCATTTTTATTTGCGCTTTTGCCTGCACCTTTTCCGCGGCCAAGCTTTGTGCCGTCGTAGCTAAGCGTAATCATGTACGGCTCGTGCGAACTGCCCTTGCCGACAGTTACGTGTCCCATGAAGCCTTCCTTTTCGAGCTGCTTCATGTTGCGCACCTTGATCGAAAGGCCCGGCGTGTATTTGGCAATCGTATTGGCGTTTGCAACAAATTCTTCCGGATAAAGGTCTGAGGCGCTCGTGTTGATCAAGTTCTTGGCAAGGACAATCGCCTTGTTTTCGATAGCGACTTCTTCGGCAATCTTCTTGAATTCGGCGGTCTGTTCACCTGCAACGATTTCGAATGTGACCTGGAAGGCGTCCTTCTGCTTGCTCTTGTAGGCATCGAACTTGTAGTCGGCGTAATGGAGACCGAGCAGAATGCTCTTGAACTGTTCCGGAGCGGCGTCCGCAAGCATCATCGAAACCATCGGGATCTGGCGCTTGCTGGCCTTCTTGGCGAGGCGGAATGCTGCCATGCGCAGGTGATCCAGCGAAGAAAGGCCGCGTTCCTTGGCGGCGTTCACAAAAAGGGTCGACTGACCGTCAATTTCCAAGAGTTCCAGGTCTTCGAACGGACCGTCTTCCATGCCGTTCAAAACGGATTCGACTTGCTTTTCGGCGTTTTCAGACAGTACATTGGAAAACTGGACGGATTTCTTTACAAAAAATAGGGCGCTGACATTAGCCTTGCCCGAAGCGGTAGATACAATGTTTGTTTTCATATAGCTCTAATCTAGTATTTTATTTGCGAATTGCTTGTATTTAGGACTGGTCTTACGTGTATAAAAAATGCTATAATATAGAGTGACTTATCTGGAGGTTTTTTATGAATCTTAAACATGTTGGAATTTTGACAGCCCTGGCAGCTTCTTTTGCCTTGGCTCAAGATGCAACTCCGGCAGCACAGGCCGCTGCTCCGGCATCGAACGTTGCTCAAACTCCTGTTGCTGAATCCGCCCCCGCTGTAGAACCGGCTCCTGCCCAGGCTGCCCCTACATACGAACAAAAAATGCAGGCTGTCGAACAGGAACTTGCTCCTGAAAATCTCTTTGCAGAACCATCTGCAGTCCGTGGCGCCGATGCTAAAAAACCTGTTCAGACAGAAACTCATAAAAAGTTTGTCTACCGTCCGGTTTATTCGCCTGCCGAAGTCGAAACGAGCGGCGGTGCCGTCAAGACCATTTACGTTGCCGAAGTCAACCAGGGCGATACCATCACGATGGATCAGCTTCGTGGAATGATCCCGTTCCAGTTTACGTTCGGTGTTCAGGGCTTTATTGGTGGCGCATTCCTTTCTGGCGATAACGGCCGCTACGAATACGACCGCTATAGCGGTGTCTTCTGGAGCGTTGGCGCATTTGCCCTTTTCCCGCTTGACAGGTACAATATGGCCCTCAAGACGGGCGTGATGTTCGAACACGACAAGGTCAGCAATACCTATAACGATGTCTATAGCGATGTGTTTGGCGAATGGCGCGTGTCCTTTAGCCAGTATCGCATCTCGATTCCGATGCTCCTTTCCTTGAAGGGCGCAAAGTCCAACCTCTACTTTGATGTCGGTGTCCAGCCGTCCTTTGCTGTCGGCGACAAGATGAGATTGAAATACTCCAAGGATAGTTCCCAGAACCGCAAGGAAGACATGATCGATAACGATAGCCGCCAGATTTTGGACTGGTCTATTGTGCTTGGATTCGGCCTTCGTGCAAATCGCTATGTTGGCTTTGACGCCCGCTTCAACTGGGGCATCAATAACCAGTATGACGACTACGACGATTGGCATGTCAATACTCTGACGTCCAAGTCGTTCACTGTTGGCGCAACATTCTACGTATTCTAGTCATCAATGATACTTTTTATCGCTGCCATAGTCGTTGGCCTAATCCTCCTGGTCTGGAGTGCAGACCGTTTTGTGGACGGGGCCGTCGGCGTGGCTCAATTTTTAGGAATGAGTACCTTCCTTATCGGGATGGTGATCGTTGGCTTTGGAACCTCGGCTCCAGAAATAGTCGTGTCGATTTTGTCGGCATTGAACAACACTCCTCAACTGGCGCTGGGTAACGCTTACGGTTCCAACATTGCGAATATCGCCCTTATTTTGGGGGCTACTGCGGTCATTGCTCCGCTTGTTGTCCATAAGCAGGCGATGTTCCGCGATATCCCGATTCTCGTGCTGGTGACGGTCTTGACGATCCTTCTTGTGAAGGACGGCAATGTCTCGTTTGCTGATGGTCTGGTTCTTTTGCTTGCTTTTGTGGCGGTAATGGGGTTCAACATCTCGCAAGAGCTGAAAGCCCGCCGTCAACGGAAAAAAGCGAAGGCGGCCGCTTCGGCAGATGAACAGGCTGAACCCGCCGAAAAAGTTTCGATTGTGAAGTCCTTGCTTTGGCTATTTGTCGGACTTGGAATTTTGATTCTGAGTTCGCGGATGCTGGTGTGGGGCGCTATCGGTATGGCGCAGGCGCTTGGCGTGAGTGACTTGCTCATTGGGCTTACCATTGTCGCCGTGGGGACTTCGCTCCCGGAACTTGCCAGCTCGATCGCTGCGGCCCGCAGGGGCGAAAACGATCTTGCCGTCGGAAACGTCATCGGTTCGAACCTTTTCAACACGCTTGTCGTTGTAGGTATTGCGGCTGTGATTACTCCGATCCGTGCGATGGATCCGGCAGTCTTGAGCCGGGACCTGCCGATAATGTCGGTGCTTACGCTTTTGCTTTTCTTTATATGCATCCCTCTCAAAAAGAACAACCGTTACAACAAAGTCAATAAGTATGGCTTTGGACGAATCGGTGGCGCACTTTTTTTGATGTTGTATATAGGATATTTGGTACTTTTAGGCCTAAATGCAAATGGCGTGATTTAATATTTAATTCTTACCGTTCGATTGGCCGTCATCCCTTGGGATTGATGGCTAATTTTTTTATAATTTACTCGAATTATTACATTTATTTGAGTTGGTCTTTATATGAAAAAAAATTTCTTTATTCTTGCTGCTGTCATTCTTTTAAACGCATCGCTTGCTTTGGCAGAGTGGAAAGGCGATACTCTTCAACCAGAAAAAAAGGATGGCTATTATCTGATTAGCAAGCCTGCGGAATATGTCTGGATTGGCGGTAATTCCAAAAAAGGCGATAAATTCAAGCTTGTTGATGATATTGTTTTTGGCAAGGACAAGAATACAATCAACAGAGAGCGTCCTTTGAACAGCATTAAGCTCTATTCGAAATTGGACTTTAATGGCTTTTCTGTTTATGGTGCATTTTCAGAATATGCAGAGGACGCTACTTTTATCGATTGCATGGACACGGTAGTAAACCTTAGCTATAAGAATTTTGAATTGAAAGCGTTGCCTGCACTTTATGTTCGTGTTTTTAATTTAGAACATTGTAAAACTGAAGGCGATCTTGTTGCCGATGGTCTTTTGAAGGTTGTCAGCTCACAATACGTAGGAAAACAAAAGGATGGATCTCTTTATGTTTTGGGAGGTGGTTATGTTGATGGGGTGCTAGAAAATCGGACTAAAATTGAAGTCGATATAGATCGTGTTGATTATTTGTATGTTTATGCAATTCCAGAAATAAGAAGATTAGGCCTTGATACCAGTTCTGTTCGTGGAATTGTTAATTATGCTGACATTTCAGTCAAAGCCGATTCTCTGGATCTTGCCTATGTTTATGGAATGCCGACGGTGCCTATGACGGATAAATTCCATAATCTTGCAAATTACGGGAATATAACGGTTAACATCAAAAAAGTTGGAAGTCTCAAAGTTTCGGGCTTGACGGAGGAAGTAGAAGTCCCCAAAGATGTACATCCGGATGTTTATAACGAAGGTGATATCTCTGTTGAAGGTGGTATTGTCACGGATGTTTTCAATGTTACCGGTTTGATAGGGGTGATTAAAGAATCTTACGATACGTTGATTTTTGAAAGGGCTGTAAATCGAGGAAATATTAGTTTTGAGATAGGAAAAAAAGATGAAAGGGAAAATTATATTACTGTATTCTATAAGGATAGCCATATTGGTGGGTGTTTTGGTCAATCCGAAAGGTTCATAAAGAATGCCATTAATGAAGGTGATGTAAACGTCTCTGTTTTTTCCTTTGCTGATAATAATGACGAAAAAATGGTGGTAGGCGGTGTTATTGGAAAATCAGTTCGTTGTATGTCCAATCGTACAGAATGTGTGTCCGGTCTTTCAAATGTTTTGAATATGGGTTCTGTATATGTGCTTGGGGACGGTGCTATGGCTGGTGGTGTTGCCGGCTATACAGATTTGGGCTCAATAGAGGAAGAAGATTATCAGGGGAGTATAATAAATACTGTGAATTTAGGACCTGTTTATGGGACCTTTGTGGATTATCTTGGCGGAGTTGTCGGAAATTTATTTGATTCCGATGCTATGGGCATTATGAACTTTGGAACCGTAGTGAAGAGAACCGGAGTCAAGTATACTGGCGGGGTTTTTGGAGCCATTCATGGTTATCGTGGTCATCATGTTAGTGATGTTGCCAATTTGGGCAATGTTTTTGCGAAAGGAAAAAGGGAATCAAAAGATAGTATTGGTGGAGTAACGGCCGCGTCTTATAGAGGTCTTTATTGGACTTCATACAATGTGGGAAGGGTTGCGCTGATTAGCAATGACGAGGATTTTAGTTCAATTACAGGATATGAGCCTCCAATGGCTTATTATTATGACTGGGATGTTTATTATGAGGCGGACACGCTTCGTAAAAGAATATATACCCGAGATGAGGCTCTCACTCCGCTCACAACCAAGCATATGCAGTCGGAAGAATTTGTGAAGGAACTGAATTACATGTCGACTCAGGATTCGAATGCCAAAGTGTGGAAACTCAGTAAAATTTGTCCGTATCCGATAATTGCCGACGTTGAGGATATGCTCAAGGATCATCAGGAATTGTTGTCGATTCCTTCAGTGCGTCCACGTAGAGCCGTAACGTCACTTGACTTGAGCGTGGAGGGGATGAACGTCTCTGTTTCGGGAGCTAAGGCTGGAACTCCTTATGCCGTATTCAATTTGCTAGGACATACGGTTGCACGTGGTCGTTTGGAAGGAACCAATCAAATGATTGCAATCCCGGCTGTCGGAACCTACGTCGTGAAGGTCGGAAAAGCCTCCCGAAAAGTTAAAGTCAAGTAACGGGGGACCCGTGGGGTAACCCAATCAGCTAATTCCCGAATGTCCAGACGATGCCGTAGGCGAAGCGGAGACCTTCGGGCGTGTAGCCTGATTCTGGCGCATAAATGCTGTGGTTGAAGTTCTCGATGCGGTTGTAGAGTTCAAATGTGAGAATCTGCATGCGCGCTTCGAAATCCATTGCAAGGTAATGGTTGAGAGAGACGAGTTCCGGCTCGCCTTTTTCGTTGATGGTACAGTCGGTGCGGTTATTGAACCACTGAAAGTCCACGCGGACGCTCACGCCGAGCCTGTCCTTGACAAATCTGTTTTGCCAGTGGATGCTGCCTTTGTAGTAAAGGGACGGCGTGTCGATAAGCTTGGTTCGTGTAATCTTTTCACCGCGCTCAAAGTAGAACTTCCAGTTGCCAAGGCGGAAGCCGACTTGCATAATCCAGTCCAGCGTATGGGCGTGGTCGAGGTTCTCATAGCGGAATGCTGATTCGATGGAATCTGCGACTGTCGCATACGTTGTGTCGTAGAATGCATCGTAGGTATAAGTGGTGTCGAGTTTTTGACGCACAGCCCAGCTCGGCTTGATCAAGTTGTTGGCGTGTTCATAGCGCAGGCCAAGGCCGTAAAAGACGTCGCGCGTTTTCCATGATATTGTGGCTGTGGCGCGGTCACGGGTTTCTTTTTCGAGGTCTTCGTTGGGGAATGCGACTCGTCCTGTTTCAATGAGCTTGAGCTGTGTGACGTCGGGGAACTTGTTATCGTGACGGTACGATGCGTTCAGCAAAAGATGGTGGGGGAGAATGTATGTTCCGTCCATCGAAAAAGCCGGAGCGAAATCGACTTCGTCGAGGAGCGAACTGTTGCGTTGCATGCCCGCCTGGATGCGGAACAGGGCTTTACCGAACAACGTATCCGAAATTTCGGCGTAGCCTATTTCTCGGTCCTGGTAATATTCCTTTTTGTCTTGTTCATTGCCAGTTTCTTCGGTATTCAAAAATTCATATTCAAAATGGAGCTTCGGGTTCAAGAAGCTGTTGTAGCTCACGTCAAAGTTTCCGAGGATCGTTTCGTAATTACGGTTTTTCGTGGTGTCGTAATAGGCAATTTTGATGGTGGGCAAACCGTTATCGTTGTAGACTGTGTCTGTGCTCTGCTTGATTTTGGCGAGCTTGCTCAGCTCCATTTCGTGGTTGCCGTAATGGATGCCCATACCAAGAGTCAATTCTTTTGTGGGGTAGAATTCAACGCCTCCGCCGTATGTTCTCGTTTTGAGGTTGATCCTGTACGGGTCGGTCTGGAACTTGCGAACCGTTGGGTCGAGCGTATCGAGCAAGACTTCGTGAGTTGTGTTGTCGGCGTTGTCAAGGTCGATGTAGTTTATCTTGAAAAAAGCCTTGCCGATGCCGAATCGCCAGGTGATGATTGGCTGGATATGCATACTGTTCATGGCGATGTTTCTTCCGCCGAACGGAATGTGCGTGGAGTCGCGTCCCAAAGCAAAGTACGGCGAATGCGTCACTGGCTGGTATTCGTAGGGCTTCGAAAGCATGTCGGAGTGGCTCGAAAGTCCGAGGTCGAGTGTCACCGAGTCCGTGATGAGGCGACGGAATTCCAGTCGGAGGGCGTTGCCTTCGAATGCGCCGCGTTCCCAGTTGATGTCCGTAATGGGGGTGTCGACCGGGATGCCGTGACGTTCTTCAAAGAGGATGCCGTTTTCGCCGTTCAGGGCGAGCGTCGATGCGTCAAAGCTCAGGCGGGTGGTGTACAGGCCGGCAAGCTTGCTCGGGTAGCGCTTGCTGAGCGAACCAATTCCAAGTGCTGTCGCTGGGAGTTCCGGACTGCCGAGGATGGACGTGCCGAGAACCCATTCGGATTTTTGGCCCGAAAGGTCGTACGTGCGCTGCATGACTTCGCGGAGCGGAATCACCCAACGGCCGGCGTCGGTTTCTCTTGGCGCAGGGTCCGGACCGTTGACCGTTTCAAAAACGGAATCCTGCGGAGTTGGGCGGGAGCTTCGCTTGGCATGGATGACATCGGCAAAAACGCTGGAGGTCAGCGTCCACAAAACAGCTAGTAAGAGAATTCCACGATTCATTAGAACCATTCGGCGCGAGACTTTTCACGTCTTTCGCGGAGCGCTTGAACGACAGTGTAAGGCATTTTCATGCAACCAGGAGGGTAAGTTCCGTTTTCGGTATGGAAGTCCGAACCGCCAGTCCCGACGAGCCCGAACCGTTGTGCCATTTCCTTGTACTTACGACCGACGGCGCCTTTTTGCGCAGGGCTGTAGACTTCCATGCCCTGGATACCCCATTCGACCATATTCTCGATGAACGCGTCGCTGAGACCCGATTTGTAGGGATGGGCGAGGACGGCGATACCGCCTGCGTTTTCGATGAGCCTGATTGTTTCTTGCGGGTTGAGTCCCTTCTTTTCGACAAAGGCGATGCAGCCATCTCCGAGGTATTTCGTAAACGCTTCGGAAAAATTCGAAATGTATTCTTCGTCGACGAGTGACATGGCGATATGCGGACGTCCGATGATTTTGCCCTTGCAGTACGAGTGGACCTTTTCGAACGTGATGCCGATGCCGAGCGCGTTCAGCTTTTTGATAATCGCCTTGACGCGGGCGATGCGCTGCTTGGCGAAGTCCTCGAGTTCCATATTGAGGGCGAGGTTCGTCGGGTCGCAGAAGTATCCGAGAATGTGGATGTCCTTGCCCTGCCACACGGCAGAGATTTCGATGCCCGGAATGATTTCGAGCCCGATTTCCTTGGCTGGTTCTTCGGCGAGCTTGTAGCTGTCGAGGTTGTCGTGGTCGGTAATCGAGATGCAGCGAAGCCCCTTGCGCTTGCACAACGTGAGCAGTTCATCGACGGATAGAGTCCCGTCCGAGAGCTTGGTGTGCATATGCAGGTCGGCATATCCGCCATTTTCAGTGATTATCGTCGAAAACATCTTCTGCATGGCTAGTCCCCGTTATTCTTTGCGAAATAGCGAGCTATCATTCTAGCTGGCGAGATGGTCTTGAGTGTGTGGAGGCTTACGTTTAAGAACGGGAATTCGCGTGCGCAGTCAAAACCGACACGCAGCGAAGCTCCACTTACGAGCGCAAGGTACAGAAATTGCGGTTTGTATGGCGCAAGGCAGACGCAAGCGACCGGTGCAAATGTTTTGATTTGGTACTCAAGTTTTTCGAACAGCGGTTCCCCGTAGCGGCACCCTTTATCGGTGTAGTACGAAACGATGGTGTTTTTCTTTGAGAATATGATTTCGAGGTCGCCATGCGCAATGAACAAGATGGTCTTGAGCCTCTCTTCGGGGATTTCGTCCAAGATGACCTTTGCGAGTTTTTTGTCCTCGGGTACAAAGAAAACAGTCTTTTCGTTTTTTTGCAGTGTTTCGGGGAACGAAAACGATTTTGATCTTTTGCCCACTCCAGCCTTTTTTACAAACCACCGGTATAAAAGTGGTCTGCAAAGAAACCGCATAGCGAAGTATTTTTTGCCATCGGCAAAGTACCGTGAAGAAAACAAAAGAGCTCCTAATTCTAATTACAGTAAAAATATATTAAAAAAACACTTGTTTAAATGAAGTCCAACAAGATCTAAATGGTTATAGAATGGCTTTATAGAAGTGAAAAGCTTTTATAACAAACGTAAAAGCGTCGGCCAAGGATGGGAAGGGTGCAGGGAGGGGCCCGTGCGGCCTTCGCAACTCCGAGCTTGGGCCCTTCCCGCATTTTTCTTAAATTTTTATAAAAAATAAAAGAGTTTTTTTTAAATTTGCGCCATGCCTAAACAAAAGTTCTATGCCATAAAAAGCGAAAATGAAAAGAAAATCGTCATGACGTGGGCCGAATGCGAAAAATTGACCCATGGCGTCAAGGGCGTCCTGTTTAAGTCGTTCGGAACTCGCGAAGAGGCGACCGCCTGGCTAGACGGGATGGAAGCTCCGCCTGCTGACGGACTCCGCATTTTTGTCGATGGATCTTTTTCGCCGGGATTTGCACGCTCGGGTTGGGCATTTGTTGTAACTGAAAACGACAAGGAAATTGATCGTGGTTCAGGTATCACCGCATTCGAAGCCGAAAGCCGCAATATCGATGGCGAAGTGATGGCCTCTTTCCAGGCAATGAAATGGCTCGAAGCCCATGACCAGAAGGGCGTGATTTGCCATGACTACGAAGGCATTGCCCGTTGGGCCAAAGGCGAATGGCAAGCCAAGAGCAACATTGCCAAAATGTATGTCGCTGCGGCAAAACCTTATCTGCACCGAGTCCAGTTCGAAAAGGTTGCCGCCCACACTGGCGTCAAATGGAATGAACTTGTAGATAAACTAGCAAAAGAAGCTATCGCGAAAGCGAAAAAAGTAGACAGTAGGAAGTAGACGGTAGACAGTAGGGTGTTGGAAGTGATTAGTATGCAGTGGTTAGTAAGCAGGGATTGCAATTAGAACGTTTCTGTTACATCCCTAACCACCAACCACTAACCACCAACCACTAATCACTAACCACTACTCAGATTCGTGCTTGCTCATGCAGTGGAGGCTTCCGCCTTCTTCGATGACCGTGCGGCAGTCAATGCCGATGACCTTGCGGTCCGGATAGACGCTCTCGAAGTACTTCTTGGCAACTGTATCGTTCGGGCTCTTGTACTTCGGGAAGATGATGCCTCCGTTCACGTAGATGTAGTTCATGTACGAAGCCGGGAGAATCTGTCCGTCGTCCAGCACGCGCTGCGGCGGGAGCGGGAGCGTATCGACCTTGGCGCTTTCGTAGTGCATCTTGAGCCACTTTTCGATGATGAACTTGGCTTCGCTTAGAATCGGGGCGTTGGGGGAGCGCTTGTTGTCGGTCATGCACATGACGACTCTGTCTTTAGCGACAAAGCGGGCGACGTTATCGATGTGGCCATCCGTGTGGTCGCCGTGGAGACCGTGCGGGAGTACAAGCAAATCCTTAAGTCCAAAGGCCTTGCAAAGCGCTTTGATGACCTTTTTCAGGTCTTCGTCCTTGTTGCGGTTCTTGCCGATAAGGCAGTCTTCGGTCGTGATGCCGAGGCCGTCGCCGTTAACTTCGATGGCTCCGCCTTCAAAAATGTAGGGGACGCTTTCGACAAGTGGGCAACCGGTCTTTTCGGCAATCTTCTGCGGGATGGCATTGTCGAGCCCCCAAGGCGGGAACTTGGCGCCCCAGGCGTTAAAGCTTGTTTCGGCAATGACCTTTTTGTTGCCCTTCTTGAGGAAGAACGGACCGTAGTCGCGAATCCAGATGTCGTTCGTCTTGATGACGATGAAGTTCACCGGAAAAGGGCGATTAGCAAGAGCCGCCTTTTCTTCGTCGGTCAAGAAGTTCTTGGTGGGGAGCAACAGATTCACCGGTTGGAATTCAGTGATGTTGCGAATAAGTTCTACATAGAACTTGCGGATGTTGATGCCGCGTTCACCATACCAGTTTGTCTTGTTGTGCGGGAAGGCTAGCCATGTGGCACTCTGCTTTTCCCATTCCGCCGGATAACGGATAGAATTTTTCGTCATGGATTAAATTCCTTTTTTATTTGCTTAGAGACTTGTCATCCTGGAGCGTAGCGACGGGATCCATTATTTCTCGTATCTACGTTTGCGATGGATTCCCTCCTGCGCTACGCTTAGTCGAGAATGACAGACTTTAGGAAATGGAGGCTTAATCTTCTGCCCAGATCTTCAAAATGTCCTTGTACAGGTCGATGCGACGGTCGCGGAAATGCGGCCACCAGCGGCGATTTTCCTCGGTTTCGGCAAGGTCGATTTCGACGTAGCTTGTGCCCAGAAATTCCGGATCGCACTTTTGCAAGATGTATCCGTCTGGAGCAGCGACAAAGCTTGTACCCCAGAATGTGAGGTGTCCTTCGACGCCCGAACGGTTTGCTGCGATGACGAACGTGCGGTTTGCGATGGCGTGCCCGCGCATGACGGTCATCCAGCTGTCTTGCTGGCGCGGGTAAATTTCCTTGGGTTCAGAATCCATCCAGCCGATGGCGGTGGGGTAGATGAGCACGTCGGCGCCCTTGAGGCTCATAATGCGGGCTGCCTCGGGGAACCACTGGTCCCAGCAAATGAGTACGCCGAGCGTACCTGCGCTGGTCTTGATCGGTTCAAAACCGGTGTCACCTGGAATAAAGTAATACTTTTCGTAAAATGCTGGATCATCGGGAATGTGGCTCTTGCGGTAAAGCCCGGCGATGCTTCCGTCACGTTCAAAGACAAAAGCCGAGTTGTGGTAAATGCCGCGGGCACGCTTTTCGAAGAACGGGAACACTACAACGGCGTTCAGTTCCTTGGCGATTGCCTGCCATTCACCGACAATCGGGTGGTCCTTTTCGATAGCGAGGTCAAAAAAGTCCGCATTCTCCTCGAACGGAAAGTACGGGGTGTGGAAAAGTTCCGGGAGAACCAGAAGGTCGATGTCCTTGCCCTTGAGCTTGAGGGCTTCGTCCTTGTACCACTTGTTGTTGGACTCGAAATCGCCAGTCCATTTACCTTGCAACGTATATACTTTTATCTTTTTCATATCCATAAATTTAGAAAAAACAAGTACTTGCTGCAATTTTTTGTAAGAACATTGTTTTGTTTGCGTAAAAACTCGGGAATGCTACGTTTGCGTGTTGTAAGTTTTCTATATTAAGCCTTGAAAAATTTTTAACAAGGATAAATAATGTCTCTTAAACTCATTTCTCGTGGTGTCGCTGCCGTGCTTCTCACTGCCGGTATTGCTTCTGCTCAGTTGATGAATTCGAAAAGCCTGGACGTTATCCGCGTCGACAAGACGGGTATTTCTGGTGGTAAGATTGATAGCCTTGCAACGATGCTTGGTCAGCAGCAGGCTCCCGGCCAGAAGCTCACTGAAGAAATGATGACCCAACTTCGCTATGCAGTTGTGGACAATCTCGTGGGTCAGGAACTCATCAAGCTCGAAGCCAAGAAGATGGGCATCAAGGTTGCCGCATCCAAGGTCGATAGCTTGACCGCTCTCTTCAAGAAGCAGTTCCCGAGCGAAGAAGCATTCCAGAAGGAACTGAAGAAGTCCAACACGACGATGGCTCAGTTCAAGTCCAAGATTGAAGACCAGCTCAAGAGCGAAATCATCCTCGAAAAGAAGGTCCCGTATCCGGAAGCTCCGACCGAAAAGCAGCTCCAGGCTTTCTGGGAACTCAACAAGACTAAGGTGGCTATCAACGATACCATTAGCGGTGCCCGCATCTTTATCTCTACCAAGGGCAAGAGCGCTCAGGAAATCAATGACGCCAAGGATATGTTGAAGGGTCTTGCTGCCCAGGTCCGTTCCAAGAAGGCTACTTTTGCTCAGCTCGCTGCAATGTATAGCGATGACAAGGACGCCAAGAAGACGGGGGGCATCATGAACAAGTTCCTCGCCAAGTCCAAGGGCGCAAACTTCGCCAAGGCTGTTGGCAAGATCAAGGTCGGCGAAATTTCCGACGTGATCACGGAAAACGACGGCGTTTCCATCTTCATGCTTACTGAAAAGAATGACGGCAAGTACGATAGCTACAAGCACCAGATCGACTACATCCTCCGTGTGCAGGCTGAACAGGAACGTCAGGCTAAGCTCAAGGCTTACCTCGATGAACTTGGCAAGACCTACAAGGTGCAGTACCTCGACAAGAAGTACCAGCCGCCTCAGGCAATCGGTGCTGATAAGTAATCGCACGAATTGTTTGTACGTGTCATTCTGAGCGAAGCGTAGCGAAGTCGAAGAATCCAGAGTTTTTGGATCCTTCGATTTCGAACCTGCGGTTCTGCACTCAGGATGACATTTCTTTTTTAACTAGCTGATATTAGAGGTTTGATATGGCATTCAACACTACACACACCGGGCTTATCGAATTGCGCAGTCGCATTGATAAACTCTGGGGGTATCTTTGACTTAGAGGCAAAGACCGAAGAACTCTACGTCCTCGAAAAGGATTCTGGCGACCCGAACCTGTGGAATGATCAGGAAAAGGCTCAGTCCATGATGAAGAAGATTGGGAACCTCAAGGGGCTCATCGAGTCCTGGAAAGAAGTTTCCCAGACTTGCGACGATCTCGCCGAGCTTTACGAAATGTCCAAGGCTGAAGAATCCGAAGACTTGTCCAAGACGATCGAATCCGACATTGCGGACCTTAAGTCCAGAGTCGAGGCGATGGAATTCAAGAAGATGCTCAACGGACCGGACGATGCCTGTGCCTGCCTTATGTCGATCCATCCGGGGGCCGGCGGTACGGAATCCCAGGACTGGGCTCTGATGCTTTTCCGCATGTACACGCACTTCTTTGAACGCGAAAATATGGACTTCAAGGTGGTGGACTTCCAGGAAGCGGAAGACGCTGGCCTCAAGAGCGCAACGATTGAAGTCACGTGCGAAAATGCTTACGGCCTTTTGCGTTCCGAAATTGGTGTTCACCGCCTGGTGCGCATCAGCCCGTTCGATGCGAATGCCCGCCGCCATACGAGCTTTACGGCAGTTTATCTGTATCCGGAACACGAAGACGTTGAATTTGACCTCGATATGTCCGAAGTCCGCGTCGATACTTATCGCAGTAGCGGTGCCGGTGGTCAGTACATCAACAAGACGGATTCCGCTGTGCGTATGACCCACTTGCCGACAGGCATCATGGCAAGCTGCCAGACGGAACGTAGCCAGATCCAGAACCGTGAAACCTGCTACAAGATGCTCAAGACTATGGTCGCCGAACACTACCGCTTGGAAGAAGAAGCGAAGCGTGACGCCCGCATGGCCGAGAAGAAGAAGGTCGAATGGGGGAGCCAGATCCGCAGCTACGTGTTGCAGCCGTACCAGCTGGTAAAGGACTTGCGCACGGGTGTCGAAACGTCGGATACGTCTGGCGTACTTGATGGAAAAATCCGTCCGTTCATTGACGCTTATTTGTTGAGTACCAGCGAAGCGAACAAGTAAGGGATATTAAAATATGAGTAATGATTGCATCAACCATGAATATTATATGCGTCCTAGTGACCGCATCTTGGCGCTCATTCGTCGCATTTTCCACAACAATCCCGAATTCCGCCACGACTCGTTTAAGCATGTGGCTAGATTCGCTCCGGTGATCCCGCTTATGGGAGGTCGTCCGGATTTGAGCAATACGCTCCAGCGTGTGGTGACTTTTGCCGATGGGTCCAATCCGCTTCATTTCGGATGCCCGATTATTCTGGCGGCTGGTGCAAACAAGACTGCGCTTCGTATTTGCGATTATGCCAATGTCGGCTTTGGCGGCATTTCTGTCGGTACAGCCACTCGCCATGTTCGTGAAGGAAACACGCACAGGCCGCGTATCGGCTTTGTCGAAAAGGACCGGGCTATCCACAACAGCATGGGGCTGAACAATGACGGTGTCGAGGCCGTTTGCCGTCGCGTGGAGACGCAGCTCGAAGCCGCCCATAAGACGCATTTGTGCGTCGGTGTCTCCGTTGCCGAAACACCGGGGCTTACTGACGAAAACGAAAAGCTCAAGGATGTCGTTGAAACATTCGCCATAGCCTACAAGGTGGGCGATTACGTCGAAATCAACGTGAGCTGCCCGAATACGGGAGAGAACCGAGTCGATCTTGACACGAGCTTCCTCGAGAAAATCTTTACCGAAATCACGAACTATCGTAACAGCCAGAGCTATCGTAAGGCCGTGTATGCCAAGCTCAGCCCGGATATGCTCGAATGCCATTTGAAGACCATCATGGATATGCTGGTGCAGAAGGGCGTGAATGGCGTCATCATGGGCAATACGTACCCGACCGCCAAGGTGAACGAACTCCCGGTCCACGTCACGTTCGACGAATTGACTCCGTTGCGTGGCGATGGCAATCGCGGTGGTATGTCGGGCCGTCCGCTTTATGAAAATATGGTCAAGAACGTCAAGTTTATCCGCGAAAACTATCCGCAGATGAGCGTGATGGCTTGCGGTGGCATTGACCACGGATTCAAGATATACGACCTCATCAAGCTTGGTGTCGATGCCGTGCAGTGCTACTCCGTTGTCGCGTTCCGCTGGATGGCTGCACACGCCATGCGCAAGGAACTTGAAGAAGCTCTGCTGGGCGATGGTTACAAGACTCTTGCAGATTACGATGCCGCTCATCCGAAGCCGTAAAATATTCCTTGTCGCACTGTTGCTTTGTGCGGTGCAGTCTTTTGCCGGATACTTCATCGAGCAGACTTACGAAGAAGCCCCCGCGAAGGATTCACTCTCGTCGCTTTCGTTTGGCGGCGAGTTGAGTCTTGTCTATTACCTGGGGGCGATTCATCCGGGTGTGCTTTTGAGTGGGGAATATCGTTTTCACAATCACCATTCCGCTGATGCTTTTGCGGCTCTGCTATTTTCTGGCGACTACCTGGAACTTGGGCTGGACTGGCGGTTCTTTTTCCGCGGGACTCGCGAAGATGACTTTTTGCGTTTGGGAGTTTCGTTTGTTTCTTTCGAACGCAACGATAAAAGCTATTTTCCGCCCCGCATTACGCTTGGCTATGGGCGCGATATTTCTTTCTTCAAGAACTCGAGCTTCTTGTGCCGCCTGGAATTGGATGTGAGCTACATCATCGGCAAGCCTCTGGCCGAAAAGGCAAACGACTTTTACAGCCGTGAGGCGCATTTTACGGCGGCTCTGAATATCGGATTTTATTTCTTTTAAAAAAATTTGAGGGTTCATCATGAATTTAATTCTTCGTGCATTTGTGGTTTTATCGTTCTTCTCGGTATCGGCGTTTGCGGTGCCGTGGCTTGGGCTCATCTATAAAAAGTCTTTGTACGAGAACCATTTGGCACTTCTTGTTTCCGGTGTGCATCCTGAATCGGGCTGCCTCGAAGCGGGTGTTGTTTCTGGAGACTTGGTGATCGGTTTTGATGGCAAGGACTTGGTCAATGTGGCACAAATGCAAAACGTGCTGAAGAATGCGTCTGAGGGTGATAAGGTCGCGATAGAAATTGTCCGTGACGGAAAGCGAATCCCGCTGACGGTGACTTTGACGGCTCGTCCGGATGACATTTCGAGCCTTACGGGTTCTGCAATCGGGAGCAAGATGGCTTCGTTTGGACAGAACTTCTACAAGAACGGCGAAAAGAGGCAGGAACAGCCCAAGGCGACACTTCTGGACTTCTGGGCGACTTGGTGCGGCCCTTGCCGCCAGACGCTCCCCGTGCTTGAAAAACTCTACAACAAGTATTCTAGCCAGGGACTCGAAGTCATCGGCATTTCTTCTGAACAGACCAAGCCGCTCCTTGCGTTCTACAAAAAGCAGCACGCTTCTCCGTATCCGCTCTACCGCGATGCGGATCAGGGACTCTGGCGTCGTTATGGGATTCATGCCGTTCCGACACTTATGCTCCTCGATTCCAACGGTTATATCAAGCGCGTTTGGAGCGGTGCGCCGAGCTACGAAATGCTCGAAAAGCTCGTTCTTGAGGTCTTGAACGCTGGCGCCAAGTAGCGAAGCTTACAATACAAAAAGGACCCGGGTGCGTTATGCAAACCCGGGCAATTTTTTTTAGGACAAAAATCTGATTAGTTGTAATTTGCCTTGGCTTCGGACTGGGCCTTGAATATCTTGTCGTATTCTTCCTTGGAAATTCTTGCATAGCCTGTCACAATCTTGCCGGATTCATCTTCGCCAAATTCGTAGTAAGCGGAGTCGCCCTTCACTCTCATCAAAATGTCCATGTCGAGAGAGTTCTTGCCACGGAGAACGCCACTGTCGAATTTTGCGGTCAGGTCGCCGTTCACGTTGCGAATCGTGTAATCCACGTTGTTTTCTGTGAAAACTTCGAAAATCATATCGGCTTCACCTTTCCAGTAACCCGTGTAGTTGGGCGTTTCGTTGTTGCAGCCGAAGAACGTGAACGAAGAAAGAATAAGTGCAGAGAGAATAATTTTTGTTTTCATGGTTCCTAAATTAGATTTTTTTTCGTTATTGAGCCAAATAAAGTATGTAATGTTGTTTTAACGGTGTGTTATTTGCAACACCTGAAGCCAACGCTCGGATACTGGTTCTGCGGATAGAAGCTGAACTTGCTTTCGGAGCAGCTGCTTTCGTTGTTGGTGTTCCAGGCACCACCGGCGACCAGGAACTTGTCCGGGTGCTGCTTGCTGGTCGAAGAAGTCCATTCCCAGAGGTTCCCGTTCATGTCGTACATACCGTACCAGCTGCGGCACTGGGTCTTGCGGCCGCTTCTCTTGGCGGACTTAGTATTGGTGTTGCACTTGTTCTGCTTGTAGCTCTTGCCATAGGAGTACTTGAATCCGTCCTTGCCGCGGCAGGCTGCCTGCCATTCTTCAATGGAGCAGAGGTGCTTGCCTTCGTTCTTGCAGATACGGGCGGCTTCTTCCTGGCTGACCATGTCCTTTGGAGTAGCGTCCGGCTGGTTCGGATATTCGTAGGCATCGACGCAGACGGTCTTTGCGCCAACCGGGACTGGGTAGGCGTTCTTTCCGCAAATGTTGTCGCTGGCCATGTCGTACTTGGCTTCTTCCCAGGCGCTGCGGTTTCCGACGGAGTCGGCGGCATAGAAGAACACGGAACCCGTCTTGTTGTATTCGATGCCCTTGCTGGCGTCTTGCGGATTAAGCGTATCGCCGATAGAGACGAATGTCTTGCACTTGATTTCATCGCACTTGACCTTGAGCTTAATCGGATCATAGTAGCGACCGGCAGGCGGCGTGATTTCGGCCGTGGGCGGGACCTTGTCCGAGTTGCGGAGACTGTCGGCGAGGCGGGCCTTGTTCAGGGAATCCTGCTTTGCCTTTTCGAGCTTTGCAAGGGAATCCGCTACGTGGGCGAGGCTATCCTTGCGGGCCTTTCTTATGGCACGGAGGCTGTCGCGTACGTGGCGGAGGCTGTCCTGGTTGATGCCCGGCTTTAAGTTGGCGAGCGAATCTGCTGTGCGGAGACTGTCGGCGAGGCGCAGACTGTCCGCAATTCGTGCGTCTTCGAAAGCTTTGAGGCTATCGGCTTTTGCCTGCTCGGCGAGACGGATGCTGTCGAGAATCTGCTGTTGGCGGAGGGCTAGTTCCTGGAGCTTCTGTTCGGCAAGCGCTTCTTCCTTGATTCTGTTCAGATGGCACTGTACAATGAACAGGCACACAAGGAGGAGGAACATCAAAATCAAGATGACGAGGTTTCTCTTGCCCTTCTTTTTGCCATTGGCGTTGTTCTGGGTGTTTACCTGAGCAGATTTCGTATTTTTGTTTTCCATATCAATCCTAGTTCTCGATAGCTTCGTTTTCGCCTTCGTTGGAATCTTCGTCTATGACTTCGTTAAAGAGTTCGTGCCAGTGGCGGAATATTTCGGCCTTGAGTTCCTTGGGGGTGAGGCCGCGCCTCAGATTGTTTCTGTAGGCGGTAGAAATTTTACCCGTTTCTTCGGAAACGATGATGATGAGGGCATCGCTTTCGGCGGCGAGAGCCTTTGCAGCGCGGTGACGCATACCGTAGCCGGCGTCACCTTCGGCGTTACCTGTCGGCATCGGCAAAATACAGCCGGCGGCGACAATTTCCTTGCAGTTGAGGATCACGGCGCCATCGTGCAGTGCGGAGTTCGGGAAAAACAGGGCTCGTAAAAGTCTGGAACTGATGCGGGCATTGAGGAGTTCACCTGTGTCGGCGTAGTTCTTGAGGCCGACTCGCTTTTCGAGAACAATGAGCGCACCCGTCTTGGTCTTGGCGAGGTCCTGGACTGCCGTGCAGATCTTTTGAGAAATATCATCAAGGCCGCTTGCGTGGAAGAGGATGTTTCGGAGGTCCACCTTACTCACGCTTTGACCGATTCGCGTGAGAGCGCTTCGGATTTCGGGCTGGAACAAAATCACGAGGGCGATAATACCGAGCGTGGCGAGGTTACTGAGCATCCACACGAGCGTATGGAGTTCCCACCACTGCGCAATGAGCCAGGCGAGAATGAGCAGGAACGCGCCGAAAATCATCTGTGCGGCGCGGGTCCCGCGGAACAGCAAAAAGATATAGTAGAGGATGACCGATATGAGGAGGATATCCAAAATATCCGCCATACGGACATCGATGATGTCAAATAACTTAAACAGCGTCATGGGACTTCAGTGCCTCCAGGTAAAGGAGTGATTCCTTGGCTTCCTTGACGTCGTGAACGCGGATGACGCTTGCGCCACCGAGGGCTGCCACGATGCCAGCCGTAACGGTCGGAATAAGCCTGTCGCTTGTTTCAAGTCCTGGCATCTTTCCGATGTAGGACTTTCTCGATGTTCCGATCAAAACAGGGTAACCGTCTTTCAGCATCACGTCGACGGATTTCATCAAGTCGATGTTGTCCTGGACGGTCTTTCCAAAACCGATACCCGGATCGATGCAAATGCGTTCCTTTTCGACGCCTGCGTCAAGGAGCTTTTGAACTTGTGCCAAAAGTTCCTCCTGAACTTCTTGAACAACATTTGTATACGGCTTGAAATCTTGCTGCATGGTTCCGAAGTTTCCACGCATGTGGTTCAGCACGACGCTTGCCTTGGTGCGGGCGACAGTACTAATCATGTCCGGATCCATCGTGCAGGCGCTGATATCGTTGATGATATGCGCACCGAGCTTCATGCTTTCTTCGGCGACTTTTGCCTTGACCGTATCGACGGAGATGTAGAACTTTCTGAATCCCGGATTGTCGAGATCCTCGGAAATCGTTGCCGTCTGCGCAAGCGCTTCGACGACGGGGCAAACGCGGTCGAGTTCTTCTTGCTCGCTCACGTGTTCGCTTCCCGGACGGCTGCTTTCGCCACCGATGTCCAGGATGACTGCCCCCTGGTTCACGAGCGAGATTGCATGCTCGTAAGCGGCTTCGGGCGAGTTATGCTTTCCTCCATCAAAAAAACTGTCCGGGGTAACGTTCACGATACCCATGACAAGCGGCATCCTCGAAGCTGGAATGATGTCGTTTCCGATTTTCCAAGAGATTGCACGAGTTGTTTCAAAAATAGAGCTTAGCATAAATGCGGTTACTACTGTTGTTCGGTTTCTTTGACGGAGTTGGTTGCGGTTTCGCTGCCTGTAGCGGGTGCCGGCTGTACGTCGGTAATCGGGGCGACCGGCGGCTGGTTACCCGGGTCGGGCGGCGGCGTGTTTTCTTCTTCGCGCTTCTTGGCGAGTTCTTCCATAGCCTTGTACTGGCGGCTCTTCTTTGTTCCGGTGAGCTTTTCGCCAGCCATGACCTTGTCGATTTCTTCGCGGTCGAGGACTTCGAATTCAAACAATGCTTCGGCGAGGTCGGTGAGCTTGTCCTTGTTTTCTTCAAGGAGCTTGCGAGCCCTGTCGTCCATACGTCTGATCAATCCGTTGATGGCGTTGTCGATCTTTTCGGCCATCATTTCGGACATTTCCTTCGGCTTGCTGATTTCGCGTCCGAGGAACACTTCGCCATCGGCTCGGCTGTAGCAGACCGGACCGATTTCTTCGTCGAAGCCCCATTCCGTGACCATCTTGCGGGCTAGTTCCGTGGCACGCTGGATGTCGTTACTTGCGCCGGTGCTCTGGTGGTTGAAGAAGATGAGTTCGGCGAGGCGGCCGGACATCATGATCATGATGCGTTCTTCGGCGTATTCGCGGCTGTAGCTGACCTGGTCGCGTTCGGGCAAACTCATGGTCACGCCGAGGGCGCGTCCGCGCGGAATGATGGTGATCTTGTGGAGCGGGTCGGAATGCTTGCAGAGAAGCGTCATGAGGGCGTGCCCAGCTTCGTGGTAAGCGGTGTGGCGCTTTTCTTCATCGGTCATGAGGAGCGTACGGCGCTCGGCACCCATGCTGAGCTTGTCGCGGGCTTCTTCAAAGTCGAGCATCGTCACTTTCTTGTTGTTGAACCTTGCGGCGAGGAGTGCTGCTTCGTTCACCAGGTTTTCGAGGTCTGCACCGGCAAGTCCCGGAGTGCCCTTTGCGACAGCCTTCACGTCGACATCGGGAGCCAGAGGTACCTTGCGTTTTTTCAGGTGAACCTTCAAGATTTCTTCACGGCCCTTGAGGTCGGGGAGTCCCACCACGATCTGGCGGTCAAAGCGGCCCGGGCGAAGGAGAGCCTTGTCGAGTACATCCGGACGGTTCGTGGCTGCAATCAAGATGACGCCTTCGTTAGCGGTAAAGCCATCCATCTCGACGAGCAACTGGTTCAAAGTCTGTTCACGTTCATCGTGTCCGCCACCGAGACCGGCACCACGTTGACGACCCACGGCGTCGATTTCGTCGATGAACAAAATGCACGGAGCGTTCTTCTTGCCTGTTTCAAAGAGGTCGCGCACGCGGGATGCACCCACGCCGACGAACATTTCCACAAAGTCCGAACCCGACATGCTAAAGAACGGTACGCCAGCTTCGCCTGCAACAGCGCGGGCGAGGAGCGTCTTACCGGTACCCGGAGGACCGACGAGCAAAGCGCCCTTCGGAATGCGTCCGCCGAGTTTATCGAATTTTTTCGGATCCTTCAAGAATTCGACCAGTTCCTGCAAGTCCTGCTTGGCTTCGTCGCAACCGGCAACGTCGTTGAATGTCGTCTTCTTTTGGCTGTTGAGCTGCTTGACCTGGCTCTTGCCGAAGGAGAACGGGCTCTTTCCGCCACCGCCCATCTGACGGCTCATCATAATGTAGAAGAACGCAATTAGGATAATGGCAGGCAAGAATCCGATGAGCGTTTCTATCCAGGTGGTCGATTCGTGAATGACTTTGACCTTGACGCCCTTGAAGGCTTCCCAAGTCGAAATCTGTTCGTTCGAAATCTCGAGCATGTGGCTCTTGAAATGCTTGGTGTTGCCAGCTTCGCTATTGGAACGGGTAAAGCGGGCGAGGGCGCTCTGGTTCTTCTTGGCTTCGGCAATTTCTTCCGGAGTCATTTCGTATGCGCCTTCGATAATCACGCCATCAGGAGTTTTCTGGAGCGAAAGTTCGGTAATGACCTTCGTGGAATCGCCCATCATGGCTAAAAATTCGGTGCGGGTAATATCCTTGTTGGAGTCTTTCCCGGTCATGGGGAACATGACGAAAAGCATGAGGAGCATGATAAGAACGATAATGAAATTCTTGTTCTTAAACGGGGATGTAGGCTTCTTCGGTTGATTCATATAATCCTTTTTTCTTTCATTCTCAAGATACAAATTTTGCGGCAGATTCAGTATCTTTAAACTCGCAAATCCAGACAGTATGGCGTATTTTGAGGATGGAACGCTTTCGGTAGACCGCCCGTACTGGAACTTTTATGTGAGCGGGTTCTTTAGGAGCGTCAAAAAAGCCGACGGGAAAGCGGAATCCCTTTTCCGAGAGCCAAAGACGTAACATTTCTGACAGATTGGCGTCTTTATGCGCCTGTAAAATCCTATTGAGTTTTTTCTTGTCCAGTGCGATTGTGTTATGGGGTATGGGGTCGGTCGCTTTGCTCCCTTTGGGGGATGGGGAATGTGCGCTGTCATTCTCGCTTAGCAGACACGGCGCAAAAATGCTTTCGCACTTTTCCATCACTTTCGCATACGCTCTATCGGCTATCCCCGCAATTCTGCAAAGCTGCTTTGTCGCCCCAGGGCATTCGCGTTCCAAGTTCGGCAAAAACTCGTGCCTGATTTTGTTGCGTGCGAACTTCACGTCAGTATTGCTTTCGTCTTCGCACCAGTGTAGCTGGTACTTTTGGGCGTATTCACGCAACTCTGCACGAGTGATGTTTAAAAAAGGACGGAAAATGAATACAGTTGGATGTTGGCTCCTCCCTTCTTCAGTGTCATCCCGGACACTGTTCCGGGATCGCCTTTCTTCTTGAATTGTTCTTACTTCCTGAATCCCGCGAAGCCCGGCAAGCGTTGTTCCACGACGCAATCTCATGTACATCGTTTCGGACTGATCTCCGGCGTGATGCGCCGTTACGATAGCGATTGGGCTATGGGGTATGGGGTCGGTCGCTTCGCTCCCTTTGAGGGATGGGCTATGGAGGCTGTCATGCCCGGCGCCAGTCCTCGCTTGACGGGGATGACCGGGCATCTCCTTCTCGTTATTCAATGCAATCTCGACTAACGCTTTATACCTTGCATCTCTTGCGGTTTCTTCGAGCGATCCTTCGGCAGCCTTTAGTGCCGTTCCATCCAGCATCTTCAAGAAAAACGGAACACCGTGCGACTTAGCGAACGATTCGACAAATGCGGCATCGCGGTCAGCCGTCCCTTCGCGTAGTCCGTGGTGCACATGAGCAATGCCCAACCATTCTATCCCTAGCATTTCTTTGTTTTTGACAAAGTAATGTGCTAGGCAGATGGAATCCAGACCGCCCGAAACAGCGAGTAGCAGGCGTTTGAAGTTCTGGTGATAAATCAATGATTCAAAATCATTCATTGACGCGTGTGGAATCCATATCGACGGAATCCTTGCTTGATGAGATTAACTTTAGGCCAAGATCGACGATGGTTTGAGCCATTGGAATATGTACGGAGGCATGACCAAGTTCCAATGCGCGGAACCTTCTTTTTTGGTAATCAATGATATCAACGTTAAATTCATAATCGTTGTGTCTTTGATCACAGTCAAATTCGGCCTGGTAGTTTTCTGCTTGCTTTTTGAAGTCAAAAAATACGGCTTTGGTTTCTTCCGTCATTTGTTTCCATTGGCAACCTTTTTGAAGGGCTGCTGGTGGAATTACGAGTTTGCCCTTTTTATCGTGATCCTTGGGAATGTATTTTACGGTCAGATTCTTGTTTTGCCCATGTTGTAAGCAGTAGTTGATGGAATCGTTCGCTTGGGAATCTTTGTTCTTTTTCCCGCGGATAGTCAAGGAGTAAAGGTTGTAGCCCCAGTCATCGGCGTAGGTGATTTTTACGGCATAGTCATAGCTACTGTGGATATGGCTGGGCAAGGCGTATTCGTCAACTCTACCGAACGGCTCGGCGTTGTTGAAAAATTTATATGTGGCATACGAAAAGTACGAAGCGCAAAGAATTAAGGGAATAGAAATTCCGATGATGATTTTCTTTTTCCAAAAGAATGCGCCGACGATAATTGAAATGGCATAAAATATCGCAAACACGACAAATACTTCGAACCAAGTATTTTCAAAAATAAAGTCGAAGATGATAATTTTATAAACGATCACTAAGGGGATGAATGCCAATAGCATTTTCCACAATTTTTTTCGTTTGTCTTTTTTATGCATTACCGTGAAAATCAATGCAAGGATACATGGCAGAAAAATATATAACCCATATATGTCAATGTCCGACAGGGTCTCGATCAGTGCGTTTTGATAAGATTCTTGCATATTTTGCTCCTTTCCATTATAAATGTATATAATTATATTTGGTAGAAGGAGGCCCCTATGGCTAAAAACTGCAATAAGTTGCTCGGTAAGCCGGATTGCAAGCTTGCCGAGACCGCAAAGGAGAGCGCCTTGCTGCGTATGCTCCGCATAGATGGCTCTCAGAACGGAGCCAAGCTAAGGACAAGAGTCGTCCGAGACAAGACGAAGTACAACAGAAACGTTAAACACCGTAAGTCCCTCGCTGATGCGGGGGATTTCCCTTTTTTAAGGGGGACTGGTGGGATGCATATGCTAAGTTGGAATTTGCTTTTTAAGATATTTCCTTAAATACAGTATATATTTGGAAATGAATTCTTTTGCATGGAGTTTGATATGTCTATTCTTGATGCTCTTTTATATAAACATTTTGGTCCTGTATTCATAAAGGAAAATAGCGATGCTGAAAATTTCATTGAAAAAATGAAGAATCTTTCAGCAAAGGCTTCTGGAAAACTTAAAGATAAAATTGAAAGTCAAATCACGGCTGCTGAAGCTGGTTTGTATGGTGAAAAGCAAATTGCATTTGAATTGAAAAATAGCGGTCTAGATTTGCTTATTGTACATGATTTGTATTTAGAAAAGAATGACCTTTCTGCCCAAATAGATTTTTTGATTATTGCTCGAAAACATAACTTTGTCATTGAATGCAAAAATCTTTATGGAAATATTGAAATTGACGAAAAAGGTAGTTTTATACGTCATATAGGAAATGGAAAGTTTTATCATAAAGAAGGTTTTACATCTCCATTATCGCAAAATGAAAGGCATTTGAATGTTATAAAAGAAATTCGACGAGAATACAAAACAAATTTTTATACGCGAGGAATGTTTGAAAAGTTTTTTCCGCAAACATACCGTTCTGTTGTAGTATTGGCTAATCCGAAGACTATTTTGAATGATAGAAATGCTCCTGAGGACATTCGTAAAAAGGTTATCCGACTTGATCAATTAGTTTCTTATATTAAACAAGTTGAAGAAGAGGATGATTGGGCGAAATCATCTGAAAATGATATGCGTGAACTTCTTGATACTATTCTCAAATGCAGTAAACCAAATAAATCGGATTACGCTAAAAAGTATGAGGAAATGCTTGCTGAATGTGATGACGATGTTGAACGTGTGGATGATAAGCTTACAAAACAGGCTGTAATGCAGGAATCCAAGCCGGAAACACCTAAAGATGTTGCTACTGAAAAGATTTGCCCAAAGTGCGGAAAACCTTTAGTTTTGCGAACAGCGAAAAAAGGTGAAAATGCTGGCAATCAGTTCTGGGGCTGTAGTGGATTTCCTAAATGTTGGTATAGAGAATAAATAACCTCTTTTTTCTTCCATCATCTAAAATAAAAAAAGCCTAGCTTGCGTGTGCAAACTAGGCTGAAATTTTATTTTGAGGCGTTGCTTACTTTTCGCACTTCTTGAAGAAGCAGCTGCGGGCGCCCGTGTGGCAAGCGACTTGCGGACCCTGCATACGCACCTTGAAAAGCAGTGCGTCGCTGTCGCAGTCGGCGGCCCATTCGACGACGGTCATCACGTTTCCGCTCGTGTCGCCCTTGTGCCAGTATTCCTTGCGGCTACGGCTCCAGAAAACCATTTCGCCACATTCGTGCGTACGGCGGAGGGCTTCCTCGTCCATCCATGCCATCATCAGCACGTCGCCCTTATCGGCGTCCTGGACGATTGCTGGAGCGAGCTTCACGCCACCGAATTCCACTTCGAACTTTACTTCTTTTATAAGATCGTCAAATTTCATCTTGAATGTCCTTTAGATCCTTCGACGCGATGCCTTGCGGCATCTTGCTCAGGATGACACGTTTGTGTCACTTCCTACCGTCTACTTGTACTCTCGCTTCGCTCTAGTACCAAATGCTGGCCTCAGTCATGTCCAAGCTTGCTTGGACGCGACTCTCGACCTACGCATTTGTCCTACTATCCTCTTACCTGTCCGTTGCCACGGAGAATCCACTTGTAGCTGCAGAGGCTTTCGACACCCATCGGGCCACGAGCATGGAGCTTGTCCGTAGAAATGCCCACTTCGGCGCCGAGACCGTATTCACCACCGTCTGCAAAGCGCGTGCTGGCGTTCACCATGACGCTGCTGCTGTCGACGTTTGCGACAAAGTAGTCCTGAACGCTTGCATCTTCTGCAACGACGGCTTCTGTGTGGCGGCTGCTGTTCTTTTCGATGTGGTCGCAGGCTTCTTCGACATTATCGACGAACTTGACGCTAGCCTTGAGGGCGAGGTATTCGTGATGGTAGTTGCTATCATCGCCGATGTCCTTAATGCGGCTGTCGTGCGATTGGGCGTCCTTGTTGCCAAAGAGTTCCACGCCGCGGTCAGCGAGGCAATCAATGAGCTTCTTGACGTTGGCTTCATCAATGTGGCGGTCGATGATCACGCATTCCATGGCATTGCACACGCCGATGCGCTGCGTCTTGGCGTTGATGAGAATGTTCACGGCCTTTTCCATGTCGGCGGACTTGTCCACGTACACATGACAGATGCCATTGAAGTGCTTGATGACAGGAATCTTGCTTTGGTCTACGACAGCACGGATCAATCGTTCGCCACCGCGAGGAATGACGAGGTCGAGGCAGTCGCTACGCTGTAAAAGCATTCCCACGAGGTCATGGCTCGTTTCGGTCACGAGCTGCACGGCGTCCTTGTCGACACCATTTTCTTCGAGTGCTTGGTGGAAAATCCCGGCGAGGCACTTGGCGGAGTTGAGTGATTCCTTTCCGCCACGGAGAATTACAGCGTTGCCCGCCTTAAAGCAAAGGCAAGCGCCATCAATCGTCACGTTCGGGCGGCTTTCAAAAATGAAGAACACAGAACCTATCGGCACGGCGACACGGCTAATCTTGATGCCGTTCTTGAGTACGCGGTCTTCGAGTATGCGACCGAGCGGGTCGGTAAATGCGGCGATTTCTTCGGCGCCCTTGGCCATCGATTCGATGCGGGCGTCGTTCAAAGTAAGGCGATCCATCTTGGAATCGTCGAGCTTGCCGGCGGCAGCTTCGAGGTCAATCTTGTTTGCAGCGAGAATTTCCGGTTTCTTTGCACGGAGGATTTCTGCAACACGTGCGAGTACTGCAGAACGCTTTTCGGCGCTCAGTGTACGAATTTTCTTGCTCGCGTTCTTTGCGTTGTTGGCGAGCTCGTCAGAGTATTTTTCCAAATTAACATTATTCTGTGTCATAGACACAAATATAGTAACGGTGTCTAGAGGTTGTCATATGGAAGTATCTGGCGAGAGCTGTTTGGGGTGGGTTCACTCTTGTTGAACGGTCTGAAATTTTTATATTTTTGATACGAATAAATTTATTTAGGAGCCTTAAATGAAGTTTTTGAGCAAAGTTCTAATTGCCAGCTTAGTCTTTTTTATGTTTGTCGCATGTGATGACGGTGGTTCTAGCAATCCCGCAAATGGAAATGATTCCTCCGAGATTGATGATGATGAATCGGGTGATGGCAAAACGACCAAGAAATCTTCTAGTTCGCGTGGTAAGTCTAGTAGCAGTTCACGTGCCAAGTCCAGCAGCTCTTCTCAGAAAAACTCGAGTTCTCTGTACGATAGTTGCGATGCGGACTCGGATGAAAACTGTTTTTTGGATACTCGTGATGGCCATACGTACAGGACTGTAAAAATTGGCAGACAAGTATGGATGGCGGAAGATTTAAAATATGATGATAGTGGCTTTGGTCGTAAAACATTATGCTGTGGCGATACGACTGAGAATTGCGAAAAGCTAGGACGTCTGTATACCTGGGCGGCTGCAATTGGCGAAACAGAGGAATCTTGCGGTTATGGGAATTTTTGCGGGTCTAGTTCTCGAAGAGGGGCTTGTCCCTATGGCTGGCATTTGCCCGATACAACAGAATGGAATATCTTGCACGAAGAAATGAGCGGACCTTACTATTACTCGTTTTCTCCGCGACCAACAGGTTTCAGGACTTATAATGATCCCTACGATAGATATCATAGAAAGGGGAATGATTGCTCTTGGAGAGGTGAAAAAGGATGTTTCTGGAGCTCAACGCCGTTTACTAAAGACAACGCGTATTATGTAGAGATGGATTCGACTGACTCTGATTTTGAATTAGATAAAGATGGAAAGTACTATGCATATTCGGTCCGTTGCGTTAAGGATCAGGATTAAAAGAATTTCATAAAAAAAGCTCCCGAAAATCGGGAGCTTTTTTTATGTCTTTTTGTCGCTTGTCAACTACAGCAAGTTGACAATTGCCGTGAACAGCGCGTCAGACAAGGCGTTCGTTTCCAAGCCTTCGATCACGCTGAACTGGTTGAACATAATCTGTCCCTTGCCAAACGGCACGAGCTGCAGGTCCACGCCTGTCTTGATTTCGCCATCCTTGAGCGTCACAGAACGTGCATAAACCTTGGCGCCAGCGAGTTCGTTCAACGAAATGCCTGGCATTGCCGATGCGGAGTTGTGGTCGAGAACGCCGTTGCCGCCGAATACGGCGAGGAGCGGAGAATCCTTCGGCAAGTAGTGCAAGCTGAACTCGTTTGCACCCGTAGTCCAGTTGGCTTCGATCTTGCTTTCGGAGTAGTTGCCCTGGTTCAAGAGGTCGATGTCTTCGGTCGTCAGGTCCGAAAGGAGGAGCGTCTTGCCGCCATTCTTCGTGACGTCGATGATCTTGTGCAAGATTTCGTCCGGCCAAGAACTCAAGTTCGCAGTGAAGATAATTTGTTCGGAACCGTCCAGTGCTGCGAGAGCGTCGCTCGATTCGTCGGAGTTGTCGAGGAAGCAGACCTTGCTCATGGCTTCCTTCACGTCCGTCTGTTCGATGACGATCAAGTCTTCGTAGCTGGAGTGGACTTCCTTGCCGTTGTCCTTGAGCGTGAGCTTGATCTTGTATGCACCCGTCGAGCGCGGAGCCATCAACGTGCAAAGGCCGAGTTGCGTAAGGGTCTTCTTGTCGGCCGGTTCTTCGGGCAGAACCTTCTGCGTGTTGAGAACCTTGTCCTTGGCGTCGAGGAGAGAAACTTCGATTTCCACGTCTTCCAGGCGGCTGTTGTTCAAGAGCGTGAGCTGGAAGCTGACTTCGCTTTGCGGAGCGACGACGTGTTCGAGTTCGCTAATGAGTACGCGGCTCGGAACCGTGATTTCTCTTGCAAAGTTCTGGAGGCCCTTGGACTTTCTGTTTTCGTCCGTGATGCCGCTGAAGTCCGTGCCGTTGTCGGCCCACTGGTCAAGGAAGAATCCGGAAATCTGCGGGTTGCTCTGGAATGCCGTAATCTGGTCGTACTTGCTCTTGAGGGCGATGCGGTAAACATCGGCATTGAACGATTCGAAGTTCGGCCAAATCGAGAGCTTGCTGTCGGCAACGAAATTTTCGACAGACTTGAATTCGTTCTTGATGGCCTTCTGGCTCTTGACGCTACGTGGACCGGCAATGGTGGTCGCGTGTTTCGGGAAGAGCGTGTTGTTCTTGAGCGTGACGAGAACCTTGTTCTCGATATCGTTCAAAATCGGTTCTTCTTCGTCCTGGAAGTGGCTGTCGCCGAGACCAGAATCAGGCACCATAAGTTCTTCGTCTTCCTTGTCGAACATATGGGCGAGGTAGTGCGTGTAGGCGGCACTCGGGTTTTCACGCGGGTTCACGCGCATCGTGGCGTACTGCGAAATGCGGTCGATGGAAACCGGAATGATCTTGCCCGTATCCTTGTGGAAGTTGGCCTCGTTGTCGAGATAGATACTGTTGAAGTTGCTGATCGCCGGACGGCAGGTGTCGATCGGGCTGATGGCGTTCAAAAGCTTGTTACCGTTCTGGAGCATGAACGTTCCGTTTTCGGAACCGAGAATCCAGGCGGCGATACACGGATGGTTGTGCTGGTCACGCACCATGTCGTTGATGAGCTTCTTCGTGATTTCGAGACCCTGTGCGGTCGAACGCATCGTGTGGATCGGGAATTCCTGGAACACGAAAAGACCGATCTTGTCGCAGATGTCGAGGGCCGTGCTGCTGAGCGGGGCGCCGCAAGAACGGATGATGTTGAAGCCTGCGGCCTTGACGGCGTTCAAGTCCTTTTCGAGGGCCGGGTTCTGGTCTGTCCAGAGGCCGCCTTCGCTCCACTGCTGGTTGTAGCTTACGCCAATGAGCTTCACGATGGAGTCATTGATGTAGTAGTCGCCCTTGAGGCAGTCGAACTTGCGGAAGCCGAACGTCCTCACGACAGGGAAGGTGTATTCTGGAGCCTTGCCCTTAGCGCCCTTGATTTCGAGCTGCATTTCGATGGCGAACAGGTTCGGGTGTTCCGGACTCCAGACGCACTTGTCCTTCTTCCAGTCCTTGATGCCGAGCAGGAACTTCTGCGTGGCGTTTTCCTTTTCGAGCTTGATGTCCTTGAAGAATTCGTAAACGTCGCCGTTTGGGTTCTTCATGAGGATGCGGAGGCGGGACTGGTAGCCGCGTGGGTTGTTGAAGAATGCTTCGACAGAAACGCGTTCCTGGTCCATGTCCGGTTCGACGTGGATGTCGGAGATGAATGCTGCGTTACCGAGGATCAAATCGACGTGACCGCAGATGCCGCCATACGGATACTGCGACCAGGGGAGACCGACCGGCATTTCGCCCGGGTGGGCATAACGGTCGTTTGCGCCTTCCTTGCTTTCGCGACCGAAGTCGATGCGGCTGTTGGTGGCACCCATGTTGGCGACGCGGATGCAGAGGATGTTTTCTTCGCCGAGCTTGATGGCCTTCTGGGTTTCGACGACAAAGGACGTGTATGCGCCGAAGTGGTCGCCCAAAAGCTTACCGTTAAGCCAGATGGTGGCGTGTGTAGCGATCTTTTCAAAACGGAGGAAAATGCGTTTGGTGACTTGCTTTTCGTCGTCAATCGTAAATCTCTTAAAATAGAATGCGCAATCCTGGGCCATCAAAAGCTTGTCGAAAGCTCTTTCCCAGATGTGGGGGACGCTAACAGTCTGAGTTTTGTCAGGATACGTTGCATACCAACGATTGGAGATGCCGGTATCTTCTGTGTCCCAGATCATCTGCCAGTCGCCATCAAGGCTTATAATTTTGCTCATTAGGAGAATCCTTTATAAAATTCAGCGATAATTTAGCAAAAAGTGGTTGGTGGTTAGTGGTTGGTGGTTGGGAAATGCCCTGAATTTAGCCTTTTTTGCAAATTTTTCCTCATTTTTACTCCTGTGCCCCTTTGATTTTCTGAGCAGTATTACTAAATTTGTGGCTCCAATAGCAACCTAAAAAGGATTACAAAATGTATTCTATTGTTGAAGCAGGTGGTTTCCAGTATAAAGTCGAACTCGGCAAGGCTTACAAGCTCCCGTTGATCGACGCCGCTGTTGGTTCTGAACTGGAGCTCAAGTCCGTCCTTCTTTTCTCCGGAAAAGAAGTGCAAGTCGGCACCCCTGTCCTGAATGATGCTTCTGTCAAGGTCGAAATTCTCGCCCATGGCAAGGAAGACACGATCATCGTGTTCAAGAAGAAGCGTCGTACTCGTTACGAACGTCGTAACGGTCATCGTCAGGGCTATACCGAGGTGCTCGTCACGGAACTCCGCTCTGGCGCTGAATCTGCAGTCGTAGACCCTCAAGTTATTACCCGCAACCGCGCTCGCGTGGCTGCCCTTGCTAAGCAGAAGGCTCAGAACAAGCCGCTCACTCGCAAGGAAAAGATCGCTCAGGGACTTCCGAAGCCGGCTAAGGTCAAGAAGAACTCTTTGCGTAAGGCTAAGGAGGCTTAATCCATGGCACATAAGAAAGGTCAAGGTTCAGTACGTAACGGCCGCGACAGTAACGCCAAGTATCTTGGTGTTAAGAAGTATGCGGGCGAAACCGTCAAGGCTGGCAACATCATCGTTCGTCAGCGTGGTTCTCACTTCCACAAGGGCAACAATGTCGGCATGGGCAAGGACTTCACCTTGTTCTCCCTCGTTGATGGCACTGTGAAGTTCGAACGCCTCGACGCAAAGCGCCAGAAGGTTTCCGTTTATCCGGAAGAAGCCTAATAGCTCTTTGGGTTCGCTTTTGAAAATCGGACGCGCAAGCGCCCGGTTTTCTTTTTTATATTATGGGGAAATAATAATAGGAGTGAGTGAAATGGCTAGAATATACGCCTTGGTGCTTGTCGCGGCATCTTTTTGCTTTGCGGTAAGAATTGGTCTCTTGCGAGGAATTCCGGGATCGGAATGCGAAGAGGAACTGTCCATCTATCTTGACACGGAAGACAACAACGGTCAGACCAGGATTGTTTCCGGGAATAAGAATCTGCCGGGGCTCGAGGTCTCGAAATCCGGTATCCGCTTCAACTACTGCGGTCTCAACATTACGGACAGAGAGTTTCAGCAATGGCACCCCGTTGCATTTGACTATGCTTTTCTGAAGCTGGATAAAGATTGCCCTTTGGGATCTTTCCAGTTCGCCCGTCATCACGATACCGAAGACCATAACAATAATAATTCGTATGAGGGTGATGTTTGGCCCAATGTCGTGAACGAAAATGCGACCTTGTATTACTGCTTTGTGCCCGCCAGCCAGAACTACATTATCGTGTACCCGTTTGTAGGGTATGGCGTCTTTACGAATGCGGATTTTGCGTACAGTTACCGTGAATACGGCCACGACAAGCCGTTTAACTACCATACGACTGTCTCCGAGATTTTCATCGATGATGAAGACAGTGGCAACAATAACTACTGGAACTACTTTAGTTTCACCGAAGTGGAACGAGTCCAGAAGATCATGAGCGGTACTAAGAATACGACTATGTATGTCGCTTATTGGTATCTCGATGGATCCGGTCTCGAAAAGAGCGCCGCTGAAGAAAAGAAGTCCGAATCGGTTCAGAAGGTGGTATCGTTGGCTCCCGTGATCAAGGGGCTCGACCGCTCTTTTGTATCTGTTGACCTGAAGTCTGCCGGTGATGTCAAAATCACTATCGCGAATGCTAAGGGGGCCGTCATTGCGGAGGTTTCCGAAAAGAACCTTCAGCCGGGTGTCCATCAGGTCTCGTGGAATTCCGGGGTTGTTCCTAATGGCCGTTACATTGTGACCGTCAGGCAAAACGGGGAAGTCAAGGCAAAGAACGTTATTTTGAAGTAAGCTTCTGCCGCCGTTCGATTACATCTAGGTCATGAGTTTTTTTTAAATTATGCATGTGAACTCTATGCGTTTTATGAAATTTTATCTCGTTGCGGCTTTTTTGCTTGCCCTGGTTGCCTGTTCCGATGACGATGACGGAACCGAATTCATGTTTGACAGGGAAATATCCGAAGTATCCATCTTGAATGAATGCCCCCCGGATGTCCCTGAAGGTACGCCTTGCTTTAAGATCCGGTACCGCAACCCGATTCTTACGCATAACGAATCCGGCGATGTTGTTTTTAAAGGTTTGCGTGTTTGGCTGGGAACCGACGTTGTTGACGATACGTCTAAGTCCGTTAGCAACAAGCAGATCGAGAAGGCAAAGCTGTATGAGTACGTTCCTAAATCCGGCAGCTTTTACGATACGCTGGACCTTACGGATACTCTTGCCGTCTACATAAAGGAAAACGGCTTGGATCAAAAGGATATGATCCAGGTTGCCCTGTTCTGCGAATATTCTGACGGGGGAGATCCGGGTGCCGTTGAACGTGTGTTCCTCCATTTGGGTGATGACCAGCCGCCTTCCGTTGTCGAATTTTCTACCGAAGATTCTCTCTGGTCCACAGGTGCGAGGGTGGAATGGCTTCGTCCGATGGATAAAATCAATGTCCACACACCCAGTGAGAATTCCGGAAAAATCTTTGGTTACAAGATCCGCATCTGGGCTTCGGATCCCGACGAGGATCTTAGCAAACTTACGGTGATGGTCGAGAGTCCGACCGGAGTGGATTTCTCGGGCAACAAGTTTTACAAGCGCGATTCCTGGTTCCTCCCGGAAAACAATTCCGTCCGCGTAGAAAAGGTCACGAACAGCCCCAAGAACTATCTCCATTTGGTCGTTCTTGATGGCGAGGGCTACGATACCGAAAACAAGGAGAACAACCGTTTCCGTTTGACGATGGACGGACTTCGCACTCAGTCCAGTGACAATGACAATTACTACACGATTGCCATCTCGGCGTGGGATGTCTCCGGTAACCGTAGTGGCGCCGAACTGACGGCTTCAGTCGATTCCTGCCATTTGATTCGGCCGACGGATTCGATTGCTCCTTTGATGCCGACCAAGATTTTCACGATGGAAGATTCGCTGTTCCCGGGATATACCAAGCTCGACAGCAATAATAGAGTCTTTATATACTGGAGCATCAGCATGGACCCGCTAAGAAAGGATCACGGGATCGATGTGGATTCTGTGTTGACCAGACCGAGCGGTTGCGGCAGGGACGAGTGCTTTGTGTATGTCAGGGACTATGTCATCGAGTACTACGACAAGATCCAAAAGTCCTGGAACAAGTATTCCTATGCCGGTGGCGATGACCGTTATGAATATATGTTCTCTAGAAACAAAAAGGGGGTCTTTGATTATGACGAGGCCGGAACGTTCATTACGGACACGATTCGTTGGGTGGCCCCGGGCGATACGCTGATTATTAGAATCCGTTCCAAGGATGCATCTAAGTATATGTCCAAGGCGCTGGTCGATACGCTTTATATTTCGCCGGGAAAAGTCGCTTCGGAACTGGAATGCCCGGAAGGTTTTGTGGCAGTTTCTACTTCGGATACGACGTCGCTGTGCATGGAACGTTTTGAACACCGCGGCAAGGACGGTAAGTTCATGACCAACGTGCTGCATTCCGAAGCGGTTGCCGCTTGCGAGGCTGTTTCTGCGAGCGGATTTGAAGTTTCGCTTTGCGGTGAACGCGACTGGGAACTGGTTTGCTTGTCTGGTGGATCTCTTGCGTATGGCGTCATCGAAGAAGATGGATCTCAGGCTTCGAATTACTTGTTCCTCGACTGCAACGTGAGCACGAACGATTCTGCTTCCGCTGCCGACATTGCAAAGCGCAATCCGCATTGTATGAACCCGATGGGCGTGAGGGATCTCCCCGGTCAGTACCAGGAATGGGTGATGGGGCGTTCTAAAGACACGGTTGCTGTACTGAAGGGTTCCAGCTACAAGATTTTTGAAGGACTTGATCATGAGTCCATAGCCTATTGCACCAACCGCGCCTTCCCGTTCTACACGCGCCCAGCCTATACGCAGGATTCCGTGTTCCTCTATCGCGAAGGGACTAAGGTCGACACGGTCTACGAACCCGATTCTTCTAGGACTTTGCATAAAGTAATTTCGAAGGAAGACTTTACGGATACGCTCCAGTTCTACGATGTGCTGGATGCGGATGGCAATGTCGTCGGTACGGATTATTCGCTTTATTCGGAATACAAGAATGGCGGTGAAGCTTGGCTGGATTCGCTCTCGAATGGATTGAAGTACAAGCCGTCGCGTAAAGAGGCCGTGTTCCTCAAGGGTGAAAAGGTTAATTACCGCGAGGCCTCGTCGTTCTACAAGTCTCCGATAATCGGGTTCCGCTGCTGTGCGTACAAGAAATAAGTAGGAAGTAGGCGGTAGGAAGTAGACAGTTGCAATTCGGGCATGGAATTCAGTGCTGTTTTATCGCAGTCATCCCGGCTTTTGCTTTGTCATCTCGGCTTTTACTTTGTCATCCCGGCTTTATGCCGGGATCTCCTTTTAAATAAAAGGTGATCGAAATGAATACAGAAGAATTTTTGAATGTTGCTGAAACTCTGGCTCGCAAGGCTGGCGAGCTTTGTCTAGAACTTCAAAACAATCTTGGCGACGTGCGTTACAAGTCCGTGAAGGATGTTGTGACGATCGCCGATGTCAGTAGCGAAAAGCTCATTGTCGAAGGTCTTCGCGAGGCGTTCCCGACGCATTCCATTCGCACGGAAGAAGCGGGCGTCGTCGAAGGCTCGGATCCGCGTTTCCGCTGGATTATTGATCCGGTCGACGGTACTGTGAACTTTAGCCGAGGCATTCCACTGTGGGGGATATCCATTGCGCTCCATTTTGAAGGCAAGCCGCTTGTCGCTGTGGTGAACCTTCCGAAGCTTGGCGAGGTCTTTACGGCGGTAAGGGGCGGGGGCGCCTTCATGAACGGCAGGCCGATCCACGTGAGCCGTGAATCGAACCCGACGCACGCGATTGTTTCTAACGGAGACTTTAACGTGGGCGATGCCGCAAAAATCAATGCGCAGAATTCTCGGAACTTTGCTCACGAGGCCGAGACTTTTGAGCGCGTCAAGTGCCTGGGGTCTGCGGTCATTGAAGGCTGCTTTACGGCGTGCGGCCGCATCGACTGCTTTGTGATGACGATGAGCTACCCGTGGGACATTGCAGCGATTGCGCTTTTGGTCGAAGAAGCGGGGGGCAAGTCCACGCATATAGATGGTTCGCCTATGCGGTTCGTGGATGCCGAACAGGTCATTTTCTCGAACGGGATTTTACACGAAACGTTGATCAAGACTTTGTTGCCGTAAAAACAAGCTCTGGATTTTGTAGCCCTGCCGTTGTGGCGGGGCTATTTTTTTACACTTTTTGAAAGTATTATTTGTAAAATGATTTTTACAAATTTACTGAAAAATTGATTTCTTACAAAAATGTCGTTTTTTATGCCTATGACCCTCAATTTTTGGCTAAAAAACATAATTTTGATTTCTTTTAAAAAAGTAACTTACAAAAATGTAAGAAAATGAAGTTTTTTGCACCTTTTTCACTTTTTGTTTAAAGGCTTTGCTATCTTTACAAACGTTGAAAACATTAACAATCTAACTCTCAATGGAGATTTAAAAATGGCAATCAAGAATGCTTACCTTCAGAAGGTTTATGAAAAGGTCGTCGCCCGTGATCCGGACCAGGCCCTCTTCCACCAGG
>JBGVAT010000092.1:0-27170 GCA_045224895.1 Fibrobacter sp. | reverse complement strand
CAACACGCTCATCCGCCGCATCCAGGGCAAGCTCGTCGCCCAGACGTACATGATGATCGAGTACGACTGCCCCTCCGAACTCTTGGCAAAGGCTTGCGAAATGACTCCGGGTCTCGACGCCCCGACAGTGACGAAGCTCCATGGTCGCGAATGGTACTCCGTGAAGGCCATGGTGCCGCGCGAAGAAGCCAACGCCATCATGGACAAGCTTTGGGACGCAGGCGCAAGGAGCATCCTCCTGTTCGGCATCGAAAGCGCAAGAATTTAACGCTCCGCGTTAAATTCAGTAGGCAGTGGTTAGTAGTCAGTAGACAGGATTGCAATTTCAATTGTGCAAGCCGACCCCGGAATACATCCGGGGTGACAAATGTAAAACACTAACCACTCGCCTCCCATAAACCTCACTGCCTACTGTCTACTTCCTACCGTCTACTATCCATGCAATCTCTCGCTTACTTGGCACGTCAACCGATTCTCGACCGCGATGGAAACGTATTCGCGTTTGAACTGTTGTTCCGTAATTCACCAAGTAGCGACACGGCAATCATTTCGAGCGACGTACAGGCGACTGCACAAGTGCTTGAAAACGTCCTGAACAGCATCGGTCTGGAGCGTCTCGTCGGCAAGAACAAGGCGTTCATCAACTGCAGCCGCGAGATGCTTCTCAACAACCTGTTCGGGCTTTTGAATCCCGGCCGTTTCGTCCTTGAAATTCTCGAGGACGTTTCTGTTGACGCAAAGCTGATTCGCGCCATAGAACACCACAAGTCCAACGGTTTTGAACTCGCCCTCGACGATTTCATTATGAACGATGAGTTCATCAAGCGGTTCGAGCCCTTGTTCAAGTACGTCTCGTACGTCAAGATGGATGTTGTCGACAACCCGCCCAAAGCAGTCGCCAAGGCAGCCCAGTTCTTCAAGGAAAAAGGCATCAAGCTGCTCGCCGAAAAAATCGAGGACGAGCCGACGTTCAGACACTGCAAAGACGTTGGTTACAACTTCTTCCAGGGATTCTACTTTGCAAAGCCGGAACTCGTGACCGGGCAAAAGATAGACGCCACCTCGGCAGCCATTCTCGAGATCATCCAGCTTTTGCACACGCGCCCGACATTCGAAGCGCTCTGCAGCGAGTTCGACAGCCACCCGGACGTTTCGGCAAACTTGTTGCAATTCGTGAACGCCGATGCACACAACAATCCCGTCATCGATAACGTCAAGAACGCAATCATCTGGGTCGGCATGAAAAACATCCAGGACTGGCTTATGCTCATGCTTTACGCCCACCTAGACACACAAACCGCACCTGCGGTGTAATAGGCATAGCCCCATGAACGTTGAACCGCAAAGTCTGGAAAACCTGATTTCTGAATTTGCCTCCCTCCCGGGGATTGGCTTAAAGACGGCACGCCGCCTCGCCTACCATATGCTCTCGCGCAAAAAAGGCGACGTCGAACGCTTTGCCGATAGCCTGATGCAGGCCGCCGAAAAGGTCCACCCCTGCCCGTTGTGCCACGCCTTTACCGACGAAGAGATCTGCCCAACCTGCAGGGCCCGCGAAGGCGCCAAGTCCATCTGCGTTGTCGAAAAGAACTCCGACATCTTGCCGTTCGAACGCTCCTGCGTACACAAGGGGCTTTACTTTGTCCTGGGCGGAGTGATTTCGCCCCTGGACGGCATCGGTCCCGAAGCGCTCCACCTGCCGCAGCTCGTAGAACGCATCAAAAAAGAAAACATCGAAGAACTTGTCCTAGCGCTCGGCTCTAGCCCGGAAGCCGACAGCACGGCCCTCATGATCGACCGCATGCTCGACGGCGTAAACGTCAAACGCACCCGTCTCGCCCGCGGCATCCCGATGGGCAGCGACCTGGAATTCATCGACGAAGTCACCATGCTTCGCGCATTCGAAGGGAGAGTTTCCTTATGAGTACATTAGACAAGAACATCCACCAGGCTCCCATCGAAGTGGGCGGCTACACAATCCGCTCGGCAAAGTTTGTCAAGGCGGCAGTGAACCTCAAGGGGCTCCCGCAGGAGCGCCTCCCGCAAATTGCATTCCTCGGACGTTCCAATGTGGGCAAATCTTCGCTGATGAACGCCCTCATGGGCCAGAAAAAACTCGTAAAAGTCAGCTCTACCCCCGGAAAAACGCGCGAAATCAATTTTTTTAAAGTCAACGACGAATTTTTTCTTGTAGATTTACCAGGTGTAGGGTTTGCCAAGGTCAACAATGCCAAGCGCGACCAGATGTCCGACTTTATTCGTGAATACGTCGAGAAGTGCCAGGACCTCAAGGGACTTATCTACCTTGTAGATATCCGCCACGGAGGAACGCCCATCGACATCGAAACGGTCGAGAACATCCGTGCGACGGGTTGCCCCGTCCTGATCGTCGCCAGCAAACGTGACAAGGTGAACCAGTCCGAACTTGCCAAGGGACTCAAGGACATCCAGCAGCGCCTGGATCTGGACCACAAGCCTCTTTGCGTAAGTGCGCTCAAAAAATTTGGACTCGACGAACTCTGGACGGAAATACTAGAAGCAATTCAAGGTGATGCAAGAGAAGCAACTTAAAAACTGGCAAAAGATGACGCCGATTGGACGGATGTTCCATTCGTTCGGCATCTATATTCTCAAGACATCCCTCGGGCAGCAGATCGCCCTGTTCTTCCGCACCATAGCCTCCATCTTTGCAAGCAGTCACAATTTCAAGACCGACACCAGGAACATCATCCTGCAAACATTCTTTACCGGTGCTGAAATTTTCCCGCCGCTCTTTGCCGTAGCCACGTTGTTCGGAACCGTCGTCATCATCTACCTATTCTCCCTTATGGGCAAGATGGGATTTTCGAATGACATCGGCACCCTCATCGTGGTGATCATCATCCGCGAGCTGAGCCCGATCTTCACGGCGTTCCTCATCGCAGGCCGTACGGGATCCTCGCTGACCACCTACATTGGCAGCATGGTCATCGATTCCGAAGTCGACGCACTAGCCACCATGGGCATCAACCCCATCCGTTACCTTGTGATGCCAAGCGTCATCGGCGGAACCATCGCGACGATCATCATGAACATCATCTTTTGCGCAAGCGCCATTGGCGCCGGGTTCCTCGTCACGAAGGGGCTCATCTTTTTCACCGGATTTGCGTCCAAACTGCAAATGATCTACGTGAACGCGCCTGACGTGCAGATTACCTGGAATTACCTATCCAACGAAATCCTGAAGGCGCTCACCACGCAGGACTTTGTATTCACCATCATAAAGCCCCTTGTCTTTGGCATCATCATCACGACCAACGCTTGCTACCAGGCACTGAACATCAAGCGAGACATCCGTCAAGTCCCCAAAGCGACATCCCGTTCGGTCATCACGTCCTTCCTCTACATCGTTTTTGCCGACGCCATATTCTTGATGTACTACTTTAAAGATTACATGGACAACCTCGCCCAGATTATTTAGGAACCCCATGCTAGACGAAGCCTTGAGACTTGAAGATGTGTACCTCTCGACAAATGAATTGTCGGGGACGCTTTTCTCTGTACCTAGTGCTGTTAATTATTTTGAGAATATAAAGGCTAGCGAAAGCAATGATGACCAGTCCCTCATCACGGGAGCGAACCTCACCTTGAAACTCGGCGAGACCATCTGCATTGGAGGCCCTTCCGGCAAAGGAAAGAGCGCCATTCTCCGTATGATCGCAGGGCTTGCACGACCGCTCAAGGGGCACATCTATTATTTTGGCGAATACATCCCGGCAGAACGCCTGACGGCGCTCGAAGTGGCCAAACGCAAAGTCGGTTACGTACTCCAGAATGCAGCCCTCATCTCGAACCTGAGAGTCGTCGACAACATCGCCCTCCCGCTCCGCTACCACAAAATGGGAACCGACTCCGAGATCATCAAGAAAGTCAACATGGCTATGGACTTGATGCGCGTCCGTAATTTTGCGAACATGTTCCCGCACCAGCTGAGCGTGGGCATGCAAAAGCGCGTTGCCATCGCACGTTCCTGGGCCATGGACCCGAAGCTCCTCTTGATGGACGAACCGACCGCAGGTCTCGACAACTACAACCGCAGAAATTTGCTGCCGTTGATCGACAACATGCGAACCATGTTCAAGACGTCCATCATCATCGTCACGCACGATCTTACGATCGCAAAGGAACTGGACTGCAACCTCGTGTTCCTCCACGAGAAAAAGCTCACCCAGCCGCATCCCTTTGACTACTGGCTCCGTTCAGATAGCGAAATTTCAAAGGACCAGTTCCGCGACCTTCAAGGCATTTCTCCAGAATCCATTCCACAAGAAAACACCCCATCAACCTAAACTATGTTCCTTCCTTTACCAGACGATTTTCACGCCCACTTGCGCCAGGGCGAACTCATGCCCGCCTACGTCCGCGATCTCGTAGCCCAATTCGGTCGCGCCATCATCATGCCGAACACAGTCCCCGCCATGACAAGTGCTGCGGCCATTGCAGAATACAAGAAGCAGATTCTCGAAGCGGCCGCCCCCGTGCGTCCGGACTTTGTGCCGCTTATGACGTTCAAGCTGAACCCGAACTACACGGAACAGGACCTGAAGGACATGATGGCTGTCGGCGTCGTTGCCGGCAAGTACTACCCCGCAGGTGTCACGACGAACAGCGCAGACGGAATCAGCGACTTTGAAGCGGTCTTCCCCGTTATCGCGATGATGGAAAAGCTTGACCTTGTGCTTTGCGTCCACGGCGAAGAACCCGGCGAATTCTGCCTCGACCGCGAACCGGCATTCATCAAGCGCGTCGAAACTCTCGCCGAAAAATTCCCGAAGCTCCGTATCGTCTTTGAGCATCTGAGCAGCGCCAAGTCCGTCGAAGCAGTGAAGCGACTCCCCGCAAATGTCGCTGCCACATTCACGGTACACCACCTCATGATGACCCTGGATGACGTTGTCGGTGACGCACTCCGCCCGCACCACTTCTGCAAGCCGCTCCCCAAGCGCCCCGAAGACCGCAAGGCCATCCGCGAAGCAGCCTTCAGTGGAAATCCCAAGTTCTTCCTCGGCACCGATTCCGCCCCGCACCAGCAGGGCAAAAAGGAATGCCCGTGCGGTGCCGCCGGCGTCTACAGCGCTCCGATCGCCATTCCGCTCTTGGTGCAGGAATTTGAACGTGCAGGCGCCCTCGACAAGCTCCCGAACTTTATTGCAGGCTTTGGCGCCGACTTCTACAAACTCCCGCGCACAACAAAGCAGATCGAGGTTGTCAAGGAAAAGTGGACAGTCCCGGCCGTCGTGAACGGAGTCGTTCCGCTTGCTGCCGGACAAACGCTTGAATGGAAACTCAAATAAGCTTCAATCGTCTTTTTTGTTGTAAAAAACAAGCATTTACCTGAAATTCGCCCTCTTTGGGGCGAATTTTTATTATACAAATAAAAAAAATTTTCCTTATTTGCTTTTTTTACTTATATTAAAAAACGATCCAAGGATTATACCACTTTTCAATCGGAGGTTTTATAATGAATCTGGTAAAAACAATTGGTCGTATTCTTCCGGTAGCACTCAGTCTTGCAGTCCTCGTGGCTTGCGGCGACAAAAAGAAAGACAAGCCCGCTCCAGTAAAGCAGCCGGAACCGGCACAGGTCGAAGCTCCGGCACCGGAACCAGAACCGGCTCCGTTTGACTTCTCCAAGTTCTCCGCCGTCAGAGGTTCTTCTACGGAATTCCTGACCGAAAGCGGAGCAGTCGAAGCAGCCCTCAACGAAGCATTTGCCAAGGTCGAACAGGGCCAGGCAACATCCATCGAATTCCCGGGCATCAGCGGCCTCTTTGAACTCGCTAGCGCTGACCTCAGCAGCGAAGGCCGTGCAGCCATCGCAGCATTCGGTACCAAGCTCGCCCAGACGAACATGGAAGCATCCGTTCTCGTCGAAGGCTACACTTGCGATCTCGGCTCCGTAGCTTACAACGACGAACTCTCTCAGCGTCGTGCAGAAACGGCCAAGGCTGAACTCTCCAAGTACATCCCGGCTTCCAAGATCACGGCTAAGTGGTACGGCAAGCGCTTGTACAAGAAGATCAAGTACAGCACCAGAGAAGAACACCGCCGTGCTAACATCCGCATCCAGTAATTCACTGGAACGCGCAAACACAAACGCACAAGTGTTTGAAAAATCCTCCGCTAACGCGGAGGATTTTTTTGCACCTTAAAACAAGCGTTCGCTTAGAATTTTACAATTCCTCGGCTTCACGGGCCCACTGATCGTCCAGATCGGGATGTTCCTTGCGGAATCGTCTTAAAGCCTTGTGGATTTCCCAATCCAAATTCAGGCCCTCAGCCTTGCACTTGGGTTTCAGCTCGTTATACAGTTCCTTTACCTTTTCTTCGAGAGTCATATTAGTTCTCAAGCCTTATCCGTTGATAATGTATTCAGAGTTTTCGAGGATGTAGGAGTCCCTGGACTTCAATTCTTCAGGGAGACGGTCGTACGGAATGATGTCATGACGCGTGAACTTCCGTTCGTCCGTCGGGCCAGAACTGTACCCCATCAACAACATGGACATCATCCAGCGTCGGTGTTCCGCTTCGAGCAAGAGGCTTTCGTCATCCGTCATGCTAAAGCAGCGCTTGCGGAGCGGCAATGCATTTGCACAGTAAATTGCAGACGTCTTGTCGGCTTCGCTCAGACGGTACCACATTTTTTCTTCGGTTTCGCGGGTTTCCGGATTCAAATGACGTTCGCGGACGTAATTGGCACGCTGTCCACGTTCCACGCGCTTGGAATGCACGAATTCCCTCATTTCATCAATGTCGCCCATGATGCGCACGTAGCCATACATTCCACTATCGTTGATGCGCTTGATGATGTCGTCGTTCGCTTCGCGCCAGTACACGGCAATGTCCGCATTTTCGTAAACGGCACGCGGCAAATGCACAAGCGTCGAAATCGCCTTGGACGCATCTTCCTTACAAATGCACACGACCAGGCGTTCCTTGGGGCTTGCCGCCACACCGGCGATATAGTTCCTTGCCAAGTCCGCTTCGCAGTAGGCATCCACAAAGTTCCACTCGACATCCAGATAGTCGCCGCGCACTGTTTCCGGTTCATGGACAACCTTGTTGCCGTCAGCATCCACATAAGTATACTTGGAAAGCCTGAAAAGTCCCATACGGGAAACGACTAGACGGTCCACCCACTTTTCGCAATCTTCATCCACAAACGTGATGCAGGTCTTTAAATTCGTGCGCCTAAAGTTCGGATAATGGCAAACGTTCGCCACCTCAAACGCCACCGCCTGCGCAATCGGTCCCGTGCCGATCAGCACCACATGCAAGCGCTGGTTGTCCGCTTCGCGGATTGTCGGCAAGAAATCCGTCCCGACAAGCAGCTGTTCCGACATGAATTCATACTCGTTGAACACGTCGACCAGCAAATGTCCCTTGGACTTTTCGGGAGCCTTCAAATACCACAGGACTTCAGAAGTCGAAGGTTCACTCAACAGCAAATGGCAATGGATATCGCGCATCGCTTTTTCACTGATGGTTCGCAGCACCTCAATGCAGTGCAAGTTACGGGAATCGCGTTCCGGGCCGTCCTCGCCAATCACAAGAATGCGATCTGCCAAAAGCGCCCCTGCAAAAAGCAAGTCTTCTTCGTTTTCGTAATCCTTCTTGTAATGGATGAAATGCCCATCAATATCGCGACGGCTCATCACGACAATCGGACGCTTGTCGCCCTTGAGCGCACGCAAGATACTCTTGAGCTGATGCCCAGCGCCAAGCACAAGCACATGGCCACGCACGTCGACATGCTTTTTACCTTCGCGCATCGACTCGGACGTATTCTTGAAAACGTTGATGACCGCACTGATGAACAGGATCGCGAACACCACGTAGCCCGAAAGGAACCCCTTCCAGCCAAGCGTCTTTTCGCCAAGCACCCACGAGCCCAGTAATACGCCGAGGATGAAAATGACTAGAGAAATTGCGAGCAAAATCAAAAGCTTTTTAGCAAGCCCGTTCGACCACGCTCCTTTAATTATCCCTTTAATATTCATAACACGCCCCTGATAAATCCAATAGCTTTATTATAGCTTTTTTTCTATCCGTTGCGCACGCCAGCTCCGCTAAGGACGCTACGCCCGCCACGAGGAGTCACATCGATGTGGGTCGCAAGTTCGCTCTTCACCAGGTCCACGTGCGTAATGACGCCGAGGAGCTTGCCCTTTTCCTGCTGCATTTTCTGAAGCACCACGACCGTTTCCTGAAGGATCTTGGAATCGAGCGTTCCAAAGCCTTCGTCGAGGAACATCGAGTCAATGCTCACGTTTCGGCTCGCAAGTGTCGAGATGCCAAGCGCAAGCGAGAGGCTCACGAGGAACCCTTCACCGCCGGAAATATTGTCAATCGGACGCACCGCATCGCTGTTGTCATGGTCGACAAGCTGGATGTTGAGCGTATTCGGCTCGGTCACCATCTCGTAACGCGGGAACATGTCGCGCAAAAAGCCGTTTGCGATTTTCAACAAATTACGCAACGTGATGGTCTGGATGAACTTCACGAACAAGTCGCCATTACCCGTATCAAGCCTATTGCCGTTGAACCAGCGCTGCATCTGTTCCCAGTCAGAACGCTTTTCCTTGAGCATTCCAAGCTCCGCCTGCATATCGTTATACTTTTGACGGAGCTGTTCGTCGTTCTTCCGTTGTTCCGTCCATGTGGCGAGATTCACGGTACATTCGTTAAGCTTCGCCTTGGAGGTTTCGCGATTCTGACGGGCCACTTCTTCGGACTCTTCGAAATTACGCTTCTTTTGATGATCCGCCAGCTGGTCGTTAAAGTTCTTGAGCGAAGTCCGGGCAGTCGTCAAGCCATTGTCCACAAGCAATTGCGCATGCTGGAGCAACTTGCGTTCGGATTCCGGAAGCCTAGCCGCCATAAATTCCGGTTCGTCCGCAAAGCCCTTCGACGCAAGATTCTCGTGGAATCGCTTTTCAAGATCAGCAAGTCTCGGTTCCGTTTCGGCAATGCGGTTCTTCAAGTCAGTAATGGACTTGTCCAGCGCCACCTTCACTTCGCGCATTCGCTGTTCGTTGTGCAAGGCTTCATTCGCCTGACGTTCTGCCACTTCGCGCTGCAAGCGGGCCTTGTTGCGTTCGTCATCAACGGACTTTTCGCCAAACAACTCCTTGCGGCTCACTTCAAGAGCATTCAAGGATTCCTGCAAACCGTCCTGATTTGCGCGCGCCCCGTCCAGCCTGCTTCTGGCCAAGTCAAGAGCCTCCTGGTACTGGCTTTTTGCAGAACGTTCCTTGTCCAATTCATTCTCGACCCGGACCTTTTTATCCTGCGCCATTTTCCACCAGGAATTTTTCTTATCGAGTACGGCAAGATGAGCATCGGCATCTTCCATACGAACATTCGAGAACCATTCCGCAAAGATCTTTTCGATTTTCTCGGAGTACTCCTGCAACTTGGATCTGGACTTGTCAAGCAAATCACTGGCGACATTGACTTCACCCGCAAGCGCCGTACGCTTAATCGTCGCCTGATGCACTTCGCCCAGCAACGCATCAACCCGTTCTTTTTTCTGCAAGTAATCCGCTTTCAACGAAAGCAGTTCCTGCAAGACAGTTCGCATCGTATCAAGCGTTACAGACTTGTTCCAAGGAACCAGTTTTGCATTCAACTGTTCAAGCAGCTGAGATTCGGCGTCAGTTTCCTCGCCCATTTTTTCCGTAAAGCCTCGAAGAAGCTCCTCGGCATTCTGCATCTGGCTTGCAAAGCCGTCCAACAGACGCTGGACTTTTTCCATTTCGCCATTGACCTTACGAAGCTTATTCGCAAAATCGTTCAGGCTGTTCGCCCCATTTTCGATACTCTCTTTTTCTTCGCAAGACTTATGGTCCAACGAGCCGCAAACAGGGCACGCCTCGCCCGGCTTTAAGCTGCGGCGCAATTCAGCAACAACGACAGGAATATCTTCATTGATGATGGCTTCCTTTTCGCCCTGCAAAGACGAAAGACGGACCTTCGCCGATTCCGCTTCCTGACGGATACTTTCGACCTGCTTATTCTTCGTTGCAATTTCACCCTGCAAGCGCAAGACTTCCCTGTGATGGGCATTCGCTTCGCTAGCAAGTCCATTGACGTCCGGCAAGATATGAACAAGGTCCGCATCCGCCTTATGCACTTCCAGATATTCCTGCAACGACTGCAGTTCCTGATTCTGCTTTTCAAACGTCGCATCAAATTCCTGCAACGACTTTTTCAGGGTTTCGAGGTTTTTCGACTCGGCTTCGCAGCTGGCGTTTTCCTTTTTCCATTCCGCTACAAGAGTTTTCAAAAGCGAAAGCTGACCATCAATCGTTTCGTCTTTCTGGTTTTCGGCAATGTATTTTGCAACCTTTTCCAGTTCCGATTCATTGTCTACAATGAACCTGTCCGTTTCGCTTATTTTCTGCTGCGTCGATTCGGTTTCCGCAACAATTTTTGCAACTTCGACAACTGCCATCTGGAGCTGCTTACGGGCATTACGGATATCACCATCCATCGACGACACGCGTTCCCAAACGGTTTCGTTTGAAGAATAATCCGCCTTGCACTTTTCGAATGCGGCCTGCATTTCGCCCTTTTTCAGCGAAGCCTGCTCAAGATCCGATGTTGCCGTCGGGAGCTTTTTCTCGTTTTCATCCAGCTCGCCCTTCATACGTCCAAGGCTTACACGGACAGAGTTGAATTCCGCAAACGACGATTCGGCCTCCTGGGCACGGAGCGCGCGTTCCAGCTTTTCGCGACTGGGTTCGAACGCCGCCTTTTCGCGTTCCGCATCTTCCAACTTCTTTTGGGCATCCTGCAAACGCAATTCAATATTATGGAAGCTATCGAACCACGTACAAATAAAGATAAGGCGATCAACCTCATCCGTGAGCGTCTTCTTTTGCCGTTCGGCATCAGCGATGTTCGAATTCAGGGCAGCCAAAGCGTCTTCACTCAGCAAAGTGACTGCACCCATCTTATTTTCGACATCCTTTACGGCATCATCAGCCTGCTCATACAAGTCATGGACAGCAACTGCAATCTTTCTGTAAATTCCATCACCAGTCAACTTTTCAAGAATTGCCGCACGTTCATTTTCATTGCATTTCAGGAACTTGTTGAATTCGCCCTGGGCAAGCATCATCGACTTGGTAAACTGACCAAAATCAAGCCCGATCACACGAGTCATGAGTTTTTCTATTTCGGTCTGATTCGAGAACGAGGCTTCCACCGTTCCGGTCGTCTCGTTCATAAGCATCCACAAATACTTCTGGAGCTTATTCGTCCTCGGCGCGCGATGCTGTTCCCAACGAGCCGAAAAAACACCTTCACGACTTTCGAAAGTGACCTTCGCATAGCAAGTCTTTGTACCATAGGTCATCACTTCGTTGGAGTCCCCCTTGATCGCCCCAAGACGCGGAGTCTTGCCATAAAGCCCAAGGCAGATGGCATCCAAGATGGAGGTCTTTCCAGAACCCGTCGGTCCAGAAATGCAGAACATACCGCTATTTGCAAAATCGGGAGCTTCAAAGTCAACAGTCCATTCGCCCGCGAGGGAATTGATATTGCAAAATTCAATCTTCTTAATCTTCATTACAAATCCCCCTTAAGCCTCGTGAGCCCTGTTTACAGCTTCGTTGAACAAACCGATAAACTTGTCGTAGATATTCTTCACATTTTCAGATTCGGCATTGTCCTTCACGTTCGAAGCAATCAACATCCTAAAGTAATCCTCTTTCGTATACTGCTTTGTCGATTCCACGCCATCATCAATGCCCACTGCGCCATTATGCAAAACCTCGCGCGAAATGCGGTGACGTTTGACCACAAAATGCTTGCCCGCCTCTTCGGATTCGAGCGCATCGTTCAGGCTCACAAAATTCCCGGAAGTCAAGAGCAAATCCACATACGTTTCCACCGGATTTTCAATCAACTCCTTTTCGAGACCACGCAACTTCTGTCGAAGAGTCTCGAGATCGCCCTTGAACTGTTCAAAGCGCATCGCCCTGGGAACCTCGATCTTGTCCACAACAGGAACACACTTCGGAGCCACATCCACAGTAAGCACATAACGCTTGCAGTTTGCCTCGTCAAAACCCATCACGAACGGAGAACCGGAGTAGCGGACCTTCGGATTTTTCGCCACCATCGTCGTGTAATGGATATGCCCCAGGGCCACATAATCAAGCTCCGCAGGGAATGTTTCGACATCCACATTACCGAGCGTCCCGACAACTTCGCGAACACCGTCATCAACGGAGTTTTCACTCACACCAGCCGCCATGGAGGCACCATCTTCACCGTTACGTCCCGAAAGGTTCGACGCATACAGGTGACCCGTCGCCACAATCGGAATGTCCCGTCCACCACGCAATTCAACGGCACGCCGGTAAACATCCGCATAAAGGCGCTTCAGCAGATCTTCGTCCGAAACATCTTCGGACTTTTCGCTGGACTTGTAAAACTGTTCCAGTTCCAGATTACGCATGAACGGCACCGCACAACAGATACCGATCGCATTTCCCTGGGAGTCCTTCAGCTCCACCACCAAGTCTTCTACCTTGCGATTATTGATCGACCCCACAACATTGATGTTCAACGCCGCAAGAACTTCGGCTGGGGCATCCAGCAACGTGCCCGAGTCATGGTTACCGCCGACGACAACCACATTGGAACATTTCGTATCCAGGAGCGAAGCCAAAAAACGGTAATACTGCGTCTTGGCAACATTCGAGGGGTTCACCACGTCAAAAACGTCCCCCGCAATGATAAGTGCCTCCGCGCCGACCTCTTGAATTTCACGCTTCAGCCATTCTAGGAAGGCTCCCGTTTCTTTGGAGCGTTCAATATCGTGCATCGTATTGCCAAGATGCCAGTCTGCGGTATGTATGAATTTCATTTTAAAAAGCCTCTTTTTTCGCCGTAAAAAATACCTTTTTCCAATAGCCGTCCTTCAATTATCGTTTGCAAAAAAGCGATTGTAAACACAAAGTCGACATTTTTTTCAAAACAAATATAAAATTCAAAATTGTCTTTTTTTGACATCTAAAATTTTTACTATTATTTGGGCGATGGATTACGAATATAGCGTCATAGGTTCAATTTCTGGCAATGCGAACACCCTCCGCTCCATTGCCGATACCGAATTTACGTACAACAAATACATTTTCGTCATCCGAAAAATCGGCAACAGCGTGGGAATAAGTCTCCGCGACACCCACGGCACTGGGGAAAGCGACTGTAAAACCATCCCCGACGAGGATATCACCGCAGTCTGCAAGCTCCTTTCCGAAAAATACGCCTGCACGGTCTCCATACGCAAAGGTTACGAAGTCTACGGAAACGCAAACGTGTTCAACGGCGGTTCCGACTACGAAGTCATCGAAGAAAAATGGCTTTCTGTAGAATTTGACAACGGGATTGCTATAAAATTACACTAGTTTTCAACGCTAGCGCCCCCGCGCCCGCATTTCTGTGTATATTTATAAGATAAAAAACCAAGGAAGGAAAATGTCTACAATCAAAGAACTCAAAGCAAACGGCGCCCCGCGTTTTAAAGTACCAGGCAAGGAAGAAATTTACGACGCATTCGATCAGTTCCTCGCAGAGAACTTCCTCGGCGAAACCGTCGAAGCGATCACCCCACCCCCAACCAGCGAAAATGCCGAATTCGCACCACAGGCAGTCAAGCTCTATGAACTCGCCAATACCGCCAAGGGCAACGCTGGTCTCTGGAAAGCAGGCACCGGCACCTCTTCCAAGAGATGGGACTTGAGCTTTTTGCAGGGCATTTTGAACCAGTTCTCGACCCTCCCGGCAGCCACCCGTGGCAAAACCGTTTCTGAAATCAAGGAACAACTCGAAGACTTCGCCTCCAAGAAGTTCTCCAAGAACCCGGCCAACGCACGCAACGGACTTTTGCACCTCTGCAACCCGAACATATACGCCCCGATTTACTCCTTCGCAGACAAGCTCGCCATCTGCAAGGAACACTCCCGCCTGCTCGAAGACTTCAAGCTTTCGAACCGTTGGGACAGCGGTCTCCTGAAGCTCAAGGTGTTCCGCAAGGACGGCTACATCGCCATCCAAACCGACGAACAGCTTTGCTGGATTTTTGACAAGCTCTCCGTGATGCACAAGATCGAAGACGAAGAATTCGACGTGTTCATGAAGAACTACTTCACCGCTCCGAAGAAATCCACAGCGAAGAAGAAGTAATTCAAAACGTCATCCAGACTGTCACCCCGGACCATCTCCTAACGAGAATGCACACGTCATCCTCGGAGCAACGCGGAGGGGATCCAGTTATTTCTAGAAGTACATCGCCCGCAATTACGCGGGCGATTTTTTTTATTGGCATAAGTAAAATACTGAAAAAACGGACGTAAACGCACCCCATTTCATTTTGACGCACCGTTCGTTTCACCGGCGAAACACCGGCCGTCACTTTCTGAAATACCAGCCCCGTCTGCGACCTTATAATCGCATTTTTCAGCCTTTTCCGCACATATTGTTGCGCTTTTTCCGCCGCGCCACCCACCAGAAACCGCAATTTTTCATCAAATTTCGCCATTTCCGCGACATTTCTCCGAAATTTCTCGAAAAAATTTTCTACACGAGCCCCAAAAAAGAAAAAGTTGGCACGGCTTTAGCTTAAGGTAGGGTGTGAAACAAAAGGGCCAACGGTAAACGCCGAGCCCGCAACAAAAAGAGGTTAAAATTATGATGAACACTCAGATCATTCCGAACGCTTTCTATGGTATCCAGAACTTCATTGACAGCTTGAACGCCGCGAACACCAAATGCGAATGCACTTACACGCCGAAGGCTGACTACTACGAAACCGAAGGCGGATTCGCTCTCGAAGTTGAAATTCCGGGCGTCAAGAAGGAAGATTTGGACATCCAGGTCGAAAAGAACATCTTGACCGTCAAGGCCACCCGCGCCCGCAAGGACGAAAAGTTCACTTACGAACGCAGCTTCCGCCTTGCCGAAGATATCGATACCGACAACATCAAGGTCTCCTTGGAAAACGGCATCCTTAAATTCGACCTCGCCAAGAAAGCTCAGGCAGCGGCCAGAAAACTGACCATCGCCTAACAGGCATCAAGGCTAAAGCCAATCACTTCAAGCTTTTTCATACAACTCCTCCTTAGAACAAGGGTTCCCGACGTCCGCCGGGAGCCTTTTTTGATTGCCAGCAAACGACTTTTTTACTATCTTTAATATGAAAACGATTCTCAAATTGAATCTATTCAATTCATTCTTGCTAATAAGGTTAGAGAGACAAGGTGTTCCACTTTTTTGACAAACTGATTGTCGCCCTCGCGTTGCTCTATACGGAGCATCACATAGACCATCATTGTCACAGTGAGCATTGCCACACCTGCCACCATATCCACCACTGTCTCGACCTGATTTCTGAATTTTGCTTTGAACTCGTCGAAGCTCCGATGGAGTTCATTTGTCGTTGTTTTCTTTTTAAGCTTATCCGTTTCGCCGTTGTCATACTGCGCCCGATTACGCTTGTTTCGCAAAAGATCCTTTTATTGAATTGAGCCGGTTCCATCAACGAACCAAATTGCGCTCCAGCCTTACGCCAGGAGCCATCTTACTCTATTCTAAAAAATAAAAGGATTAAAAAATGAAAAAGGTTTCATTTTATTCGTTGTTGCTTTCTCTTTTGACGGCAGCAATCTTTTCTCTCGTCGCCTGCAACAATGCCGAAAAAAAGCAGGAACAAGGCAAGCTTTCCATCGTCGCAACAATCTACCCCGAATTTTCTTGGGCAAAATCTATTCTCGGCGAACAGACCAGTTCCGTGGACCTCGCTTTGCTCATCAAGAACGGCATTGATTTGCACAGTTTCAAGCCGACCGCACAGGACATTGCAAAGATTGCAAACGCCGACATGGTTATTTACGTCGGTGGTGAATCCGATGAATGGATCGAGAAAGCTCTTGAAGCAACGCCGAAGAAGGGACGTACCGAAATCAACTTGATGAAGGTTCTCGGCGACCGCGTAAAAGCAGAAGAAATCGTCGAAGGCATGCAGGCCGAAGAAGAACACCATCATGAACACGCCGAAGATCATGACCACGAACATCATGACGAACACGCCGAAGAACATGAGCACCATCATCACGATGAAGAAGTCGAAAACGACGAACACGTTTGGCTCTCGCTGAAGAACGCCGAAGTGATCGTCAAGAAAATCGCCGAAGAACTTTCCAAGCTTGATGCCGCCCACACCGCAATCTACAAGCAGAACACGGACACTTACATCGCTCAAATCCAGGCCCTCGACGCTGAATATCGCGAAGCTGTCAACGGAGCCGCCCGCAAAACAGTCCTGTTCGGAGACCGTTTTCCTTTTCGCTATATGGTGGACGATTATGGCATTAAGTATTATGCCGCGTTTGTTGGCTGTTCCGCCGAAAGCGAAGCTAGCTTCGAGACCATTGCATTCCTCGCAGGAAAAATGGACGCAGAATCGCTTCCGGTAATTTTCACGATTGAAAACAGCAACGGCAAAATTGCAAAGGCAGTTCTCGCCGCAAGCAAGAATTCCAAGAACGCACAAATTCTCGCCATCAACTCCATGCAGTCGATAACGGAACAGCAGATTGCCGAGGGCATCAGCTATCTGTCTATCATGCAACTGAACCTGGATGTTCTGAAAAAGGCTCTGAACTAAAAATGATCAAGTGCCGCAATTTAACTCTCGGATACGGAAGCAAGAATATCGTCAACGGTTTTGATTACGAAATCAACGCTGGCGATTACCTTTGCATCATCGGCAGAAACGGCTGCGGAAAGACGACGTTCTTGCGCGGGCTCGCCGGTGTGCTGCGCCCTAAATCCGGTAAAATCGAACTTTGCGACAATCTACAGCGAAAGCAAATCGGCTACTTGCCGCAGATCACCATTGCACAAAAAGACTTTCCGGCATCCGTCGAAGAAATTGTGCTTTCGGCATTCCAAGGCAAAAGCCTGCTGCTTCCGTTTTACGGTCGCGCCCTCCGGGAACGCGCCAGTGAGTGTCTGGCGCTGACCCGTACCGAAAACTTGCGGAAAGCGTGTTTCCGCGAGCTTTCGGGCGGCCAAAAGCAACGTGTGCTTTTGGCGAGGGCGCTTTGCGCCGCAGAACGCCTCCTGCTTTTGGACGAGCCCGTCACCGGCCTCGATCCCGAATCATCGAAGAATATGTACAGCATCATCAAGGATCTTCATGAGCAAAAGAAAATGACGATCGTGATGGTCACGCACGACGTAGACGCAGCGACAAAGTACGCCACCCGCGTATTGGACTTCAATAGCCTACCGTCTACTTCCTACCGTCCACTTCCTACTAATTTATGTTCGACCAGCTCATATTCTATCTAGAATTCCCATTCGTGCGATACGCGATCATCGTGGGAACCCTCATTTCGCTATGTTCGTCGCTCCTGGGAGTAACGCTCGTCCTCAAGCGCTATTCCTACATCGGCGACGGCCTTTCGCACGTGGCATTCGGAGCCTTGGCGATCGCCACCGTTCTTAAAGTCACGAACAACATGTTCATCATTTTACCGGTAACCATCATTGTTGCCGTCCTGCTTCTTTGTGGCGGGAAAGACGCGCGAATCAAAGGGGATGCGGCCATCGCAATGGTTTCAGCCGGGGCGCTAGCCATCGGATATCTGCTGATGAACATATTTTCTGCATCCGGGAACGTCGCTGGAGATGTCTGCACAACACTTTTCGGTTCGATGTCCATTCTCACGCTCAAGCCGACAGACGTTTATCTTTGCGTAGCCCTATCGATTGTCGTGCTTGTGACGTTTGTACTCTTCTACCACAAGATTTTCGCCATCACCTTTGACGAGAATTTTGCACGAGCCACGGGCGTAAACGTCACCTTGTTCAATCTCCTCATCGCGATCATCATCGCCGTCATCATCGTCCTTGCAATGAACCTGGTCGGAGCCCTTCTGGTCTCTGCACTGGTCGTATTCCCGGCACTCTCCGCCATGCGCGTTTTCAAGAGCTTTTTCTCTGTCACGGTTGCCGCCGCCATCATCTCAGTTTGCTGTTCACTCCTCGGAATTCTCGTAGCCATTCTCGCCGGAACTCCCGTAGGTTCAACGATTGTCGCGGCAGACATAGTCGCCTTCCTGATCAGCTACATCATAAGCACTATTCAAAGCAGGAATGCATAAACGGGAGATCGCCATGAAGATCTGTTGTTTATATAGATTTTTTTCTAGAACCGCAATCATTGCCGTTCTTTGCATATTCGCACTTGTAACTTCGAGCCTTGCAGGCGAAAAAACTCCGGCTAACCGCATTGACATCGATCTTTCCCGCATGAGCGCCACTATGGTCTACTCGATGGTCTTCCAGATGGTGACCGAGCCCGAAAAATTCGTCGGCAAACGGGTAAAAATGAAAGGGGCCTTCTCTAGCTATTACGACGAAGCTGTAGACCGTCGCTTTTTCGGTTGCGTCATCAAGGACGCTCTCGCCTGCTGCTCACAAGGACTCGCCTTCGAAACAGCAACACCCCGCAAGTACCCCAAGGAATATCCAAGCGAAGGCTCATCCATTACAATCATCGGTACCTTTGAATACGAAAAAGAAGAAGACGGCATCGGATATCCGATAATCAAAAACGCAATTCTTTCTAAATAAAAATGGTTCGTCTTTCACATATGCGCAAATTCATCATCGTGCTTATCGCGGCATGCCTTTTGGCGATCGCGCAGCACCATCATGAAGATTTCGAGGAACACGACGACTGTCCCGTATGCGCATTGATTCACGACGGATTCCATCTGGACGATTTTACTTCTGTCGCAGTCGTATTCTGGATACTGCTTTTCATTATACAAGCGCAGTGCGGCTCGCGAAATTCGCTGACATTCGTTCCTCATTATAATCCTCGCGGTCCTCCCGTCCACACATAAATGCCCCCTGGACTTGTTGCGCAAAAGCAACGCCCCTACACAACTTAGACGTTGTTTATAAACATTATCAACAACCTAATAACAATCACAACCTTCTAGACGCTTAGGACCACACCTCTCCTAGGCGCTTAGAAGCGTTGCATAAAAAAACAAAGGATTTATAATGAAAAAGCTCCAATTCTTGGCACTTGCAATTTTCGCCCTGGCCTTCGCCGCTTGCAGTGACAGCAACTCCACCTCTTCCGATCAGCACGAACACTTCGAAGCAGAAGGTTGGAACCTCTACTGGCCCGACTGGAAACTCGCCTACAGCGTTTACCAGGGTAAAGAGGACAAGAGCCTTGAAACACTCCGCGTCAACGCAAACTGCCTTAGCGAACATTTGACCGTCAAGTTCCTCGATGACGAAAAGAAAGAAGTTTCCGCCCCCAAGGACGACGAGCATAAACTCGGCTGGAGCATTGGTGACGAATCCATCCTCGACATCGAAGCTTGTGGTAGCTGGGGCTTCCACCTCAAAGGTCTCAAGGAAGGCGAAACAACTTTGATCCTCAAGGTCAAGCACCACGACCACGCCGATGCCAAGACTCCAGAAATCAAGATTATCGTAGACAAGGCATTGGACGCAGACAAGTGCCCGTTCCAGGATGACGATGATGAAGACGAAGATCACGATCATGAATAGCACCCTTTTTAGGGCTGCCACGGGGAGTCTCCTTTTGGGAGGCTTCCTTTCTTTTGTACACGCCCAAGAATTTGTCCAAGACTTAGGCAATTCAACCGTTATTGCCGAACAATCCAGCGAAACCATTCTAGACGGTTTGCGCCAAGACGAAGATTTGCAAGCCGAAAAACTCGACCGCAAGATTTCCACAACCATCGCAGAGACCATCAAGAACGAACCCGACATAGCCATCCGTTCGATGGGTCCCGCCGCCGCACGCCCCGTCATCAAAGGACTTTCCGGCAGTCACGTCACGCTCACTGAAGACGGATCGTTTTGCGGAGACATGAGTGCTACCTCGCCCGACCACGCCGTCGCCTCCGAAGTCTTGACCGCTCATAAAATACGCATTGTCCGCGGGCCGCAAATATTAAGCCATTCCTTCGCCACGGCTGGCGGGGTCATACACGTCAATCATCAGGACATTCCGTTTGACGATTCCCTATTTCACGGTCACGTCACCGGTTACGCCGAAAGCGGCCAACCAGGATTTGCCACCGTCGTGGGCGCAAATGCAAACGTCCACGGTCTATCGCTCAAAGGTGAACTTTCGGCCCGCAACATGGGCGACATGAAGACTCCGGATGGGGATCTCAAAAATACGGACATCGAAAACAAGAGCATAGCCGTCGGTGCCGCCTACAGCTTTAATCGTTTCAAGCTCGGCGCCTCATTCCGCAACTTCAATTCCGAATACGGGATCCCAGGCGGATTCATCGGCGGACACCCCAACGGCGTTGACATCGACCTTTTCAAGCGCGACTTGACATTACGCGCGCTCTACATTCCCGTCCAAAAATCAAGCGACACACTAGGCGTCACATTCCGATTCAATCAGTACCACCATACGGAATACGAAACCAAGGACTACGTCGGCGCAGAATTCGCCGTCAATCAAGAAAACGTCCGTATCGAAAAATTCATCGCCAATAGCGGTCCGTTTTTCGGAATCCATTTCGGCGCAGAATTCGACATGCGCTCCATCGAAATGGGCGGTTACGTCTTTACGCCACCCACGAACTCCTACTCCGCCTCGCTCTTTTCTGTCGCTAGCCTTAACGGATGGTGGAGCGGTATGGAAATCACCTTGTCCGCACGACTCGGCGGCGCATTTTTTAGACCGCAAGAAAGCGTCGTCGCCGACAAGGGCGCCATCAAAGACCGCAACTTTGCACTTTGGGCATTCGCTGCCGAATTTTCACAAATCGTCGCTCCCGGCAAATTTTTGACACTCGACATTTTCAGAACAACCCGCGCCCCAACCATCGAAGAACTCTACAACCAAGGGCCGCACCTTGCTGCCTACACTTACGAACGCGGCAACCACAAGCTCGATGCCGAAAGCGGTTACGGAGCCGAACTCGAATTCCGCGACTACGGCGAAATCATCAACTGGCGAGCCGCCGTTCACAGCACATGGTTCTTGAACCACCTCGCCCCTCGCGCCACCGGCGACACGAACTGGTCCCAAATTTTGCCGATTTACCAAGTCAGCGGCGATGACGCCCTCCTCATAGGGGCAAACACATCCATCGAAACATCCGCAGAGCAGGGTTTATACGCACAAGCAGGGGCTAGCCATGTCTGCGGTTTTTACCAGAACGAAAACTGGAGCGACATGCCGCAAATTCCGCCATTCAAATTTCATGGCGAAATCGCTTACCTCTGGACGCACGTCCGCGCAGGCATCAACACCGAATTCGCCTTAGCACAAAACCGAGTGGACCGCTACGAAGAACGCACCCCCGGCTACATCACATTCGGAGTCTCCCTCGAATTTCACTGGTCGCTTGCACTCGCCCATTACAGCATTGTCCTCCGTGGCGATAACTTGTTCGACGCCGATGTACGCAACCACCTTTCGCGCCTCAAATCTGTGATGCCCGAAAAGGGTCGCAATATAAGCATCCTCGCCAAAGTCGAGTTCTAAAAAGCATCCCTTCGCATTGTCACCCCGGACGCTATGTCATCCCGGTCTTGTGCCGGGACGGGGGCGCCATTCCCCATTACATAGAAGCTTTTTTATGGTCTCTCCCACGTGATATTTGTATATTCTTTAGCGTAAAAAGAAGAATAACGATGGCCGATAAAGAATTGCTTGATAAAGAAGTTTTAAAGACCGTTAGCCGCATTGAACTTTCTGTGCGCGGCACGCTTGACACCGTGATGACCGGAGCTTACCACAGCTCCTTCAAAGGTAACGGTATGGAATTCAGCGAAGTCCGCGAATACATGCCCGGCGATGACGTGCGCACCATCGACTGGAACGTGACCGCCCGAACCGGCACGCCTTACGTCAAAAAGTTCATCGAAGAACGCGAAATGACCATGCTCCTCATGGTCGACGCATCAAGCAGTTCTGAATTTGGTTCCGGCAAGCAAATGAAGGGCGAAGTCATGGCAACGCTCACGGCTCTCCTCGCATTTGCCGCCATCAAGAACAACGACAAGGTCGGCCTCCTCATTTACACCGACCAAGTCGAACTTTTCATCCCGCCCGAGAAAGGCCGCAAGCACGTGCTTCGCCTCATCCGTGAAATTCTTTACTTCAAGCCGCAGCACCACGGCACCAACACGCAGGTCGCCCTGGAATATGCCGGCAAGATTTTGAACCGAAAGGCAGTCATCGTCGTGATGAGTGACTTTTTGGACGAAGGATTCGAAAACGCATTCCGCGTCTTGCGCAAGCGCCATGATGTTCTCGCCGTGTCCGTCGTTGACCCGCGTGAAATGGAACTCCCGCCCGCAGGCCTCGTGGAACTCGAAGACCCCGAAACCGGCGAAACACTCCTCATCGACACTGGCGATGCCGCCTTCCGCGAAGCATTCGCCCGCGAAGCCAAACGTCAAGGCAAGGCCACCAAGGAACTCTTCCAGCGTATGTCGATTGATTTTGTCCGCATCGAGACGCACGACGACTTCAAGGAAACGGTCGCCCCGCTCATCGAGCACTTCCGCCGCCGCGCTCGTGCCGCTAGCCGATAACAAGCTCAACAACAAATACTTTTTTTAAACCGTCGCAGGTCTATACCCGAGCAGTTTAAGGCTGTAAACGGCCGTTCCCTTGCTAATGCTACGGACGCCCGTCGCATAACCGAATATACGGCGCAACGGGATTTCGGCTTTCAAAAAGTGGATGCGTCCGTCACCACCAATTTCCTTGACGCGCCCATCACGAGACTGGATGTCGCCCGTCACAAGCCCGGCAAAGTTCACCGGACATTCGAGCGAAAGCTCCATCACGGGTTCATAAAGCTGAGCATCGGCAGGCTTCACCAGTTTAGCCACGGCATCTGCACAACACTTCTTGATCATCGGCGGGAGCGCCCCTTCGGTCCATTCAAAACGATGGACTTCAAAGCACACGCCGACAAGCGGGCCCTTGCCGAGCACGCCAACTTCAGTCGATTCCAATAGTGCCGAACGCACGCCAGCCAAAATTTCACGCGGAGCCTTTTCCATAAATTCAGCGGACAGGCGGATGTCATGGGCGTCACCTTCCAACGGGGATGCCGAAATGCTAATGGAAATTTTATGGGGGCCAATCTGGAACGTGTTCTCGACAGGACCGACATTATGGCACAAGCGTTCTTGCCAACGCACTTCGGGTTTTCCGGCACGCACCTCGCAACCGAATTCGCGTTCCAGACGTTCCAGCAGAACTTCGAGCTGCACCTCGCCCACGGTATGCAGGTACCAGAATCCGCCATCCAAATCGTGCTGCACGCGGAAACTCGGATCCATGCGCGCCAGCACCGAAAGGCTGCGTTCCACGTGGGCGTAATCTTCTACGCGAAGGCATTCCACGCGGGTCTGCAAAAGCGGCAAGTAATTTTCGCTGATGGAGGATTGAGTTTTTTGGGAGTCCCCTTCGGCTAGCTCATCGGAACGACCCTGTTCCCGCACGCACTCGCCACTTTCGTTCAAATAAATCACCTGTCCGAGTTCCGTTTCAAACGGGCTCTTCATCGCATAGATATCGCCCGAACGGATCTCGTCTACCGGCAAAAGCATATTCGCCTTGAGCCTTGAAAATTCAAAACCCGACGGCCAGTCACGACGCAACAAATCTATATGGCTGCGGAACAGCGAAATCTCGCCCACTCCGCGGAAGTGCCTCAAGCGCACCACCTGGCCCAATTCATTTTCTCCAAACGTCGGAACTTCTGGCAAAAAGAACGAAAGCGCCGTCACGAGATTGCGGATGCCAAACCCTTCCAGCGCCGATCCCGCATAGCAAATCACGTATTCGTCGCTTGCCGCAAGAGCCTTGAGACCACGCAAAAGCATCTTGGGCGGCACCGGCTTGTTTTCAAGGGCAAGCGTCAAAATTTCGTCGTCAAAGTTGCTTGCGAATTCCACCGCTTCGGCGTAATACTTCTTGAGCAGCGCACGTTCTTCGGCCGCAGACGCATCCGATTCCCAGCCATCGTCCAAAACTTCTTCGCCAATGTCCGAATGCACAAGCCTGCTCTGCGTAAGCACATCCAGCATACCGCTCATCTTGCCGTTCTTGAACTCCGGCACAGACATGAGTACCGGACGCACGCCAAGCGTTTCTTCGATATTGATGAGCGTTTCATCCAGCGAGTAATCGGGATTGTCCAGCTTGTTCACGAACAGAATCGACCGCACTCGCGATTCGCGCAACTTACGGAATGCGGCCACGGTCTGCGTTTCGACGCCACTGGCGGCACTCACCACAAGCACGGCACCCTCTACGGCAGCAAGCGCCATATCGACTTCAGCGCCAAAATCCACATGCCCCGGCGTATCGATAAAATTGAACCAGGTATTCTTCCATTCGAAATGAGCCACGCCGCTTTCAATCGTAATGCCGCGCTCCTTTTCTTCGGGCATGTAGTCCATCGTGGCAAGGCCATCTTCTACACGTCCCGGGCGATGCACTTCACCCGTCGCGAAAAGGATTCTTTCGGAAAGAGTCGTCTTGCCCGCATCCACGTGAGCAAGGATGGCAATATTTCGAATAGGCTGCTTCATACGCCCAAAGATACATTTTTAACGGTTCATGAACGAAAGTTTCAGAGCCTTGTCGTACAGTCGCTTCGCCCAGTTTTCGTGTTCTTCGGATTCTCCATAAAGGTCATCGAGAATCGTCCGGATGCCTGCGACTCCGCCACCCTTTTTAAGGATGTACACCGCCAGAAGGCTAATCACGCCCAGCGAAGAATTGATGATATCCAAGTCCGTATTCGCAAGCTGGAACACGGCAAGCTGATACGCATCCTCGCTATTTTCACGGACCATCTTGTCGATATCGGCAAGAGTATTGAAGCGCAAAAACTTGAACGCCTTGAGAAACGGCGTCATCGGAGACTCGTGGATTTCGGCCTGGTTAATCGCCGCGATACGCTGGTTCAGTTTATCGAAAGGCCTCAGCTTCAGGTAATTGTTGAACGAGTCGCCGTTCAAAGCCACCTCGTCAAAACGCCCCGAATGCACAAGCGACTGCACGTGATACCTGTAGTTGTTGATATCCGTCCGGATCTTGGAGAACTGTTCATCGATCAGCTCAAGCATTCCCGCAAGACGGTTCAGATTCCGCAAGTATTCCTGCGGAATTTCAAAGCCCGACTTGTAACCGGTATCATGATCAAGTACCGCCCACACATGCTGCAAAGCCGTGCGTAACTGGATTTCGAAACGGATATTGTTGAGTTCCGGATGTTCCGTATCTTCGTACAGCGTTTTTGGAACACTGCAAATAAAATGTAGCGAGTTGTAGCCAAAGCTGTTCAATGTATGCATTTTGCGCTTGTCAACGCTATTTTTCCAGTCAACAATGAACGTACGTTCTACAAGAGCCGCAATCCTGTCGACATCATCGTTATAAAACGTAATGACTCGAGCGCCCAGAATATCCGTCAAGTCAGTAAGGGCGTGGTACTTGTTTCCTTTGCGTTCCAGCTTTTCGGCCAGGCTCGCCTCTTGCTTGATTCTCGCCTCAATAGCGGTCACGTAAATATGGTTTTCTTCAATCTTTCGCTTGAGCAGATCACAAACAAAATCTCTCAGTTTTTCGTAAACGGGCATATCGTTGCGATATTCTTCAAGAATCATCGTTCCGACAGGATTGAGTCCATATTTTTCTACAGAATCTTCACTCATTTCATCAACCTGGCTATTTTATTTTGCAAAAATCTTTTCGACAAGTTCACTAAATTCGGTGTAGGCAAAAGTTCCTTCCAATTCCTTCAGGGCTTTGGCCAATCCACGATAATGCCATTCGTGTTCCTTGACATCGGACACATGGAATATGTTCCAGAGTTCGTCGCCTTTTTGAACAAAATCACGGTAAATGGCACGGGCATTGCTCAGCTTGTCGCCCATCGCCACCATCTTCGCGTCACGGCTTGCCTTTTCCAGGCGCTCGATAGCCGCCTGCTTACGTGCATGCCACGAATCCGACTCGCTGACACCTTCCATAAAGACATCAGATTCCTCTTCCACAAGTTTTGCCACCCGGTCTCCGAATTCACGACGGATATCGTCCAAAGTAACACCTGTATCTTCGACGGTATCGTGCAGTACAGCCGCCGCCAAAAGTTCCTGGTCCTTAGTCATCGTCGCGACGATTTCTACAGCCTCCATCGGATGCACAATGTAGGGGAATCCTTTACCACGGCGTTCCGTATTCGCATGAGCCCTGACCGCAAAAACAATGGCCTTGTCAAGGACTGAAGTTTCCAAATACTTATTAGGCATGCCCACCTCCGATTTATTTCTTTACCTTTTTTAATATACGTAAATATTTGAAAACCGCAAAACAATATGTCCACTGATTTTTCTAAATTTTAGGCGCAACAAAAAACCGCGTGTGCGGAAAGGATTAATCTATGTCTAAACTGACTGATTCTAAGGAATGGAAGGCCCTCGAGGCCCATGCCGAAGTCGCCAAGACCTGGCAGATGAAGGAACTCTTCGCAAAGGACCCGACTCGCGCTGACAAGTTCAGCGTCGAAGCTTGCGGACTTTTCCTCGACTACTCCAAGAACATCATCACCGACGAAACCATGGCCAAGCTCCAGGACCTCCTGAAGTCTGCTGGTTTCGAAGACATGCGCCGCAAGTACTTCGCTGGCGAAAAGATTAACACCACCGAAAAGCGCGCCGTGCTCCACACTGCACTCCGCTACAAGGGCAACGACGCCATCTGCGTCGACGGCAAGGACGTGATGCCCGAAGTTCGTGCAGTTCTCAAGCACATGGAAGACTTTACCCACCTCGTCCGCAGCGGCAAGTGGAAGGGCCACACTGGCAAGTCCATCAAGTACGTTGTGAACATCGGTATCGGCGGTTCCGACCTCGGTCCGGTGATGGTCACCGAAGCTTTGAAGCCGTACGCAGACAAGCCGATCGCTGGTGAATACTCTCCGGAAGTCTACTTTGTTTCTAACATCGACGGCACCCACATGGCCGAAACCCTCAAGAAGGTGAACATCGAAGAAACGCTCTTC
>JBGVAT010000091.1:0-9060 GCA_045224895.1 Fibrobacter sp. | reverse complement strand
CAGACCAAGAATGCCTCTGCTGCTGCTTATGACTTGATGAAGAACCAGAAGTTCACCAAGGACATCGATAAGGTGCTCAAGGACGTCGCTGGTCTCCAGACTACGGGTAAGACCGTTCTCGGTGGCCGTCGCGGTAAGGCTAATGGTGGCTTCAATGAAGGTTACGCAGAAGGTGGTTCCGGTGGTATCGGTGACGGCCTTGCTGGTCTCCTTGGCGGTGGTGGCGGTGGTATCGCTACTAAGGCTAAGGGTTCCATCAAGACTCCGTCTATGCGCGATATCGACATGGGCGCCGGTGGTGGCTCTCGTTCCGCTGCAGACATCATGAAGGTTGTCCGCCAGCGTACTCCGGGTCTTCGTCACATCTATAACAAGATGCTCAAGAAGAAACCGGGCTTCCAGGGTAAGGTTACCTTGAAGTTCACGATTGCTCCGGGTGGCGAAATCATCAGCATTTCCATCGCATCTTCGACGACTGGTTTTGGCGAATTCGACAGCGAAATCAAGAACGCTGTTAGCCGCTGGACCTTCAGCAAGGTGAAGTCCGGAAACACGACGGTTACGATTCCGTTCACGTTCTCCGAATAATCCATTTGGGAAAGCTTAAAAAAGACCAGACGCAAGTCTGGCCTTTTTTATTTGCCGTTTTTATGGCTTTGTAGAAGCTTCACAAAAAAAGTTGTGTTTCTGTAAAATATTCTTGCGTTTTTTATTTTATAAAACTAACTTTATAAAAGAATTTCCAATAGGAGTTGTTTCATGAATTTTAAAACTGTAGCTGCCGTAGGCACCGCATTTGGAATCCTCGGTGTAGGTTCTGCGTTTGCAACGTTTGCTCGTATTGAATCTATGGGTAAAAACACGACTTACATTATGGACGATGTGAGCATCTTCGACAACCCGGCAAACATCAACCTCTACTCCAATTACTTGATTGGTGAATTCGGACCTTACACGCAGGATGTCGCTGCTGGTACGAACAAGGATCCGCAGCACCCGAACTTCGGTGGCATCTTCTCCTTCTCTCTTGGCGATGCCAACAATCCGGATCCGCGTCTCTCCATCGGTGGTCTCTTTGGCCGCGTCAATACCGAACTTGCCCAGTACCTTCCGGACTACGTGATCGGCGAAAAGGGCGACAAGACCGCTGTCCCGGAAACGGTGACGAACTTTGACGGCTTCTTGGGCGGTACGCTTTCTAACGGCGACGCCTGGGGCTTGCATGTGTATATTGCTGCACAGGATGGTGGTGACATCGGTGAAGATGGCAACTATCAGGTCAAGAACAATGCCTTTGCTTCTATCGTCCAGGCAGACGGTGGTTTGAACTTCCAGTTCACGAACTACTTTGACTTGGAAGCTTCTCTTGCTTTGGCCCGTATCCAGTACGGTCCGGAACACCACAGCTTCTTTGACGATGGCGACTTCTCCTTCCTCCTCAAGTCCCGTGCATTCTTTACGATGGATGCTATCAACGGTGAACTTGTTCCGGCTTTGAACATCAAGTTCATTGACGCTCCGGGCTTGGATGAAAAGCATGCTCAGGTCGGTGTCGGTATCAACGTCGCTCTTGACCGTGGCTTCTTCTGGATGGGTGCAGACTTCATTTGGAACAAGAGAAAGGCCCACGACTGGATGTTCAATACGGATTCCAAGACCTGGACCTACGATTCCCGTAACGATGACCACAAGCACTGGGACGAACGTACCGATGTCGGCGGCATGATCAGCTTCGGTATCGAACGTAACATCTGGTGGGATTGGTTCGTGATCCGCGTTGGCGGCCAGAAGTCCATCCTTTATACAAAGTGCAATGTCAACGATGCCAACATCGACAAGTATAACGACAAGCAGTATGGCATCTGCAAGGATGATGGTAACTTCTTCAGCACGAACCCGCTTGCTGACGGTACCTCCAAGGACCACATCGGCTTCGGTTTCGGCATCAACATCGAAGAAAAGTTGAAGATCGACGTGACCGTTGCTGAAGACCTCCTCTTCCGCAATCCGTTCCAGGGCGAAGGCAGACTCTTCTCCAGAATCTCTGCAACGTATTCGTTCTAACTGGTCGTTAGTCAATGGTTAGGCGGCGAAGCCGCGATTATAAAAACTTCCGACTTCCTACCGACTACTTCCTACTAATCACTGGCAGTTATTTTCGAAGCGCACTCCATCCGGGTGCGTTTCTTTTTTTATTTTATGGTCATGAAAAAGATATTGCTCCTCCTAGTTCTTGCTTTGCTTTCGTCGTGTTCGGAGCCGACGGAACGAATCGAAAAGAAGCTCCTCCCGTACTTGCAGGAAGACTTGAAGTTCATGGTGGCTGAAGCGCTCAATGCAAAGACATCAAAGGAAGATCTGCTCGCGGAGCCGTACTACAAGATTCGCGATTTTAGGCTCTTTGAAGGTGCCGAAGCGGAAATCTATGCGGCCTACGCCGAGGTCGATTTTTACATCTACAAGGACATCGCCCTGTATGCCAAGCGCAAGTACCGTTACGAGGTCCATGGCAGGCATTGGGACCGCTATTACAAGGTCTTGAAATTCGGCAAGGATAAGACGCCCTAGGTGGTGAAACCGGGGATGTAATTAGCTATATTTGAGTTGGGATTTCTATTATAGAGGGTTAAATTTTGTTCGGACTTTTCTCTTGTGATATCGGTATTGATTTGGGTACCGCGAATACGCTTGTCCATGTGGCTGGACAGGGCATTGTCATCAACGAACCGACTGTGATTGCGGTTGACCGCAAGAGCAATCGCGTGACTGCAATCGGTACCGAAGCAAAGAAAATGCTTGGCCGTACCTCTGGCGAAAGCCGCGCAATACGTCCGATGCGTGATGGCGTGATTGCTGATTTCGAACTTGTAGAAACGCTTTTGCAGACCTTCATCAAGCGTGTCCAGCGCTATCCGCTGTGGGTGGTGAAACCTCGTGTGGTGGTTGGCGTCCCGAACGGAATTACCGAAGTGGAAACGCGTGCTGTGATCGACGCAGCCAAGATGGCCGGCGCAAAGGAAGTCCACCTCGTTCATGAACCGATGGCTGCCGCTATCGGTATGGGCATCCCGGTCGAAGACCCGGTCGGTAACATGATCGTGGACATTGGCGGCGGTACGTCCGACATTGCCGTGATTGCCTTGAACAAGTCTGACTGCAACGGTTCCGTGCGCGTGGGCGGTGACGAAATGGACGAAGCCATTGTCCGTTATCTCCGCACTATGTACAACCTCTGCGTGGGCGAAAGCACTGCCGAACAGATCAAGATCCAGATCGGTTCTGCAAGCCCGCTCGAAGAAGAATTGACGATGGAAGTCAAGGGTCTTGACTTTATTGCCGGTATGCCGCGCACAATTCCTATCGGAAGTGCCGAAATCCGCGACGCCATCAACGAACCGGTGACGGCGATCATCGAAGCTGTGAAGCAGGCTTTGAGCATGACGCTTCCGGAACTCTCTGCCGATATTTACGACAAGGGCATCATCCTTACGGGTGGCGGTTCCCTATTGCGTGGCCTTGACGAACGTATCCGCAAGGAAACGGGCCTCTCGGTGAACGTTATTGACGATCCGATGACTTGCGTTTGCAAGGGTGCAGCCCGCATTCTCGAAGACTTGGACAAGTACCGTCCGGTCTTGATTGCATCTTCGACGTAATTTTTTGAAATTGCATTTCGATGCTTAGAGCATTTCGCTTTATTATCGAGCTGTTTACGGAAAGGCATGGCGTTGTCGCTTTTGCCTTTTTTCTCGTTTTGGGGATTCTCATGCGGGAGGCCCCGACGGCGGTGCGCGAGAGCATTGTCTCGAGTGCGCTCTCGACGGTGTTTTATCCGGTGCAGCTGTTTGCCTCGTCCATAAATGACTTCAAGTCGTTGCAGGCTGAAAACGACCACCTCAAGGAAGAAAACGCAAGGCTCCGCCAGGAAACGTACCACGCGAGCGAGGGCCTGCAGGAACTCGCAAGGCTCCATACGCTTGTTCGTTTTGACGACAAGTGGGATTTCCCGATTGTCACGGCGCGCGTGGTGGGGCACAATCCGGGTCGATTCTTGACGACGCTTGTCATTAACCGCGGGACGCATCACGGCGTAAAGGACAATATGCCGGTGTTCTCGATGAACGGGCTTGTCGGCAAGATTTCGAAGGCGATGATGACGCATTCCAGGGTGCAGCTTTTGACGGACCCGAACTTGAAGCTTTCGGTGCTGGAGCGCCGTACGCGTGTGGTGGGGTTCCTCGAATCGATGGACGGTCGTTTGCTTTCGGCGCTTATCCCGTCGCATGCGGGCGTTGCCGAGGGCGATACGCTTATTACATCGGGGCTTGGCGGCATTTTCCCGAAGGGGATCCCGGTGGGGACGGTGCATAAGGTTCGCAAGGCGGATCTGGACGTGATGAGCCTGATGGATGTGGAACCGTTCCAGGAATTTTCGACGTTGGAAGAACTGTTTGTAATGCAGAAGGAACCGGAATGGATTATCCAGGAGCTGCTCGATGAATAATTACAAGTGGTTCATGACGCTTTTGCTGTTTATCGTGGTGTTTGTTTTACAGACAACGGTGAGCGAGTGGTTGCAGATTCTAGGCATCGGGCCTGATTTCGTGGTGATCTTCATTGTGTCCGTCGCTATCCGCTTTGGACCTGCTACGGGCTGCTTCTGGGGCTTTTTGGCCGGATTCACGCAGGATGTGTACGCTCCGGTGGAGTGGCTTGGCGCCAATACGATTGCCATGACGATTGTCGGTTTTGCGGTCGGACTTTTGGAAGAACGCTTCTTGACGCTGAACCTGCCTGCAAAAATTGGCGTGCTTGGCCTTGCGTTCTTTGTGAACGACATGTTCTATTTCCTCATTACGGGGCTCGAAAAGGACGTGGTGACGAACTTGTTTATCACGAGGACGTTGCCGGAATTTGCTTATACGATGATTATCGGCGGGATTGCGTTCTACCTCTCTTCGGGGAAGAAGACGAATGTATAACGATAATTCGGAGAACGAAGCCAGGATCCACAGAAACTGGAATGTCCTGATATTTCTCATGGGCGTCGTGTTTCTTTTTGCGGTCATCCTGTTCCGTCTTTTTTCGTTGCAGTACATCCATTACGAGGAGAACTTCCAGCGTTCCGAAAATAACCGTTTGCGCCGCATCGAGCTGATTGCCGACCGTGGCTACATTTACGACCGTAACGGGAATGTGCTGGTGCGTAACAGGCCCTCGTACCAGATTGCGCTCCAGGCGCTTGAATTGCCGCGGAAGAAGGCGGCGAGGGATTCCATTTTCAAGAAGCTCCTGAACATCCGTGACTCTTCGGGGGCGCACTTGTTCGATTCGTTGTCGCTTGATACGGCGTTCCAGAGGACGCGCTGGATCAAGACGCATCCGATCCGCATTCTGGAAGATGCGACGATGGAGCAGGTGGCGGTGATCGAAGAACATTCGACGGAGCTGCCGGGCGTCTCGGTGATTATCGAGTCCCGTCGTGAATACCCTTACGGAACGCTGGCGTCGCATGTGCTGGGCTATACGAGCGAGATCTCGGAAGACCAGCTGAAGCTTCCGGAGTACGCGACGTACTCGCAGGGTGACCGCATTGGTCAAAAGGGCCTTGAGCAGGAATACGACAGGGAATTCCGCGGCGTGAACGGGCTCAAGCTTGTGGAAGTGAACGCTTCGGGGCGCGAAGTGCGTGCGCTTTCGGATGTGGACGGCTACATTGAACCGGTTCCCGGCTTGCATCTTGTTTCGACGATCGACCTGAAGCTGCAAAAGGCGGCTGAGGCGGCGATTCCCGATACGGCGAAGGGTGCGCTTGTGGCGCTCGACCCCCGCAATGGCGAAATTCTCGCGATGGTTTCTTCGCCGAGGCTCGATCCGAACATCTTTTCGCTCAAGCGCCGTGAACGCAACAGGGGCTGGGCCCACGTGGCCCTCGATTCGATGCGCCCGCTGACGAACCGTGCGATTTCGGGCATTTACCCGCCGGCATCCATCTTCAAGCTGGTGACGTCGGGGGCTGGGCTCGAAAGCGGGATCATCTCTGAAACCAAGTATTACCCGAAGGCCTGTACGGGCGGCTACCAGTATGGTTCGCGCTACCAGAGATGCTGGGGTGTGCATGGCAACCTGAACGTCGTGCATGCGCTCCGCCTTTCGTGCGACGTGTATTTTTACCAGGCCGGTCTTGAAATCGACATGGCCCGCATCAACGAGTTTGCGCGCCGTTTTGGCTATGGCGAGAACCTGCTCGGGGTCGATATCCCTGGAGAACGTGCTGGATGGTTGCCGGATTCGGCTTCGTTCAACCGTCGTAACAAGCGCCTGGGCTGGCGTTGGGCGAGGGGCCTCATCTTGAACCTGTCCATTGGGCAGGGGCAGATGGTGACTCCCTTGCAGCAGGCTGTTTTTGTCGGTTCGCTGGCGACGAACAAGGGCGTTTACCGTCCGCACTTCATGAAGGAGCTGCGTGATGCGAACGGGAATGTGGTTCGCACGTATGTTCCGGAGATCGTCCGTCCGGGAACGATGAAGCCCGAGACGCATCGCGTGCTGATGAATGCGATGGATTCCGTGGTGAACCATCCGGGTGGAACCGGAAAGAAGGGTGCCGTGCCTGGAATCCGCGTGGGGGCCAAGACTGGCTCGGGCGAATGGAAGAAGGGGCAGAAGACGCATGCCTGGTTTGCTGCGGTCGCTCCGTTGGATGACCCGCAGATTGCTGTTGCCGTGATCATGGAAGCCGCTGGTGGCGGTGGCGCGGTGGCGGCTCCGATTGCCCGCAAGGTGCTGATGGCGTACTTCGGGAAGGAGGACGAAGAAGAATGAGTTCCGGCCGTTTTCTGGATAAGTCGCTCAAGTTTGACTGGTTCTTTATCGGCGTGACCCTCACGCTGATGGCGTGTGGTGTGTCCCTGGTTTATTCGGCGACGGTCAGCGAAGAAATCGTCTTTTACGATTCGCATTGGTTCAGGCAGATCATTTACTTTTTGTCGGGAATCGTGATTGCGACAAGCCTTGTCTTTGTGAAAATCGATTGGCTTAAGCGGATTGCTGTGCCCTCTTACGTGATTGCGCTTGTCTTGCTTGTGTTCGTGCTGATCTTTGCGGGCGACGTGAAGGGGGCCGGACGTTGGATTGACCTGAAGGTGATCAAGCTACAGCCTTCGGAATTTGCAAAGATTGCCTACCTGATCACGATTTCGTATTGGCTTTCGAAGCACCCGGTGAGTTTGTACAAGCTGAAGACGTTTGCGGTTCCGCTTGGGCTTTTTATTGTGCCCTTTGCGTTGGTGCTGAAGCAGCCGGACTTGAGTACGGCGCTAGTGTTTACGGCGGTGACGCTTGTGGGGTTCTTTTTTGCGGGGCTCACGTTTACGGACTTGTTCTTGATTTTGAGCCCGGTCATGTCGGTGCTGTTTTCGCATTCGCAGTCGATGGTGCTGCAGGTGATGTGGGGACTCCTCATTTGCCTTGTCGTGGTGTCGGTGTTCCGCAGGCGTTTTTCGAAGGGCCTTTCGGTGGCGATTATTGCGACCAACATTTTGGCGGGGTACGCAAGCTCGATGGTCTGGAATATGTTGGAACCGCATCAGCAGAAGCGCGTGAATACGTTCCTTGATCCGATGAGTGACCCGTTGGGGGATGGGTATCAGGTGTTGCAGTCGCTCACGGCCATCGGTAGCGGCGGCATTGGCGGCAAGGGCTTTGGTAACGGCTCGCAGACGAACCTCTCGTTTTTGCCCGAAGAACATACGGACTTTATCTTTAGCGTGCTGGGAGAGCAGTTTGGCTTTATCGGTTGTGCAGCCATTCTTGTGCTGTACGCGCTGTTCCTGTGGCGCGCATCTTCGATCTGCAAGACGACCGACGACCCGTTCGTGACGCTTATGACGATGGGCGCTTCGACGATATTCTTGTTCCACATTACGGTGAATATTGCGATGACGATTGGGCTTATGCCGGTGACGGGGCTTCCACTTCCGTTTCTTTCGTACGGGGGCTCATTTGCGCTAGTGTGCATGTTCCTTGTGGGACTTCTGATGTGCCTACGGTATCAGGGGAGCAGGAAGTGATTAGTGGTTAGTAGGCAGTAGGAAGTAGACAGTAGACTGTCATCCTGGAGGCGTCAGCCGACGGGATCCAAATTCGCAAGACTAAATAAAATTTTACTGTACCGGTCGCTTGAAAAAAGCGTGTTCTATAAAAGGACACGTTTTTTGACAGGAGGCTTTATGGACGTTTTGCGGACGGTTTCAAATTTCATTTTCGGGATGGAGTGCCTGGGGTGCGGGACTTCATCGGAGCGGTTGGACCCTTGGCTTTGCCCTTCTTGTGCGGCGGAACTTGCGCGTGAGGCGAATTCGCCGTCGTTCCCGAACGAGGATGCGTTTTGCCTTTTCCCGATGCGGCCTTTGACGAGGCGGCTGGTGCATGCGCTCAAGTACAAGAATATTCCGGGGCTCGCGTCGTACTTGGTGCGTCATTCGTCGGCGGTAAGGAATGGCATGGTGGCGCAGGAACTTTCGATGCTGGCACAGCCGCTTTATTTTGTGCCGGTTCCGCTGCACCGAGCGAGGTACCGCGAGCGCGGATACAACCAGGCGGATTTACTTGCGTCGGCGTTGGCCGTTGCGATGGGCGGCAAAGTTTGCCGGATGCTTCGGCGAAAGACGTTTGTCGTTTCGCAGACGAAGCTTTCGAAGGAGGAGCGCCAGGTGAATGTGGCGGGGGCGTTTGAGATTGTGCGCTCGCAGAAGTTCCCGGTAAAGGGGAGCGTTATCGTGGTGGACGATGTCTTTACGACGGGGGCGACGACGTCGGCGTGTATTGCCGCTTTCGGGAATGATTTTCCGCTGCCGCTCAAGGTCTGCACGCTGCTTTTCGATGAGCCGGCGAGTGCTGCCGCGGACTATGCTGCGGACTGCCGCGCGGATTGGGATGGGCTTCGAATTAAAAAATAAAAAAGCTCCCCGGGGGAGCTTTTTACGGAGGAAGAGGGACTCGAACCCCCAAGCCTTACGGCGGCGGTTTTCAAGACCGCTGACTTACCAATTAGCCTAT
>JBGVAT010000090.1:0-18787 GCA_045224895.1 Fibrobacter sp. | reverse complement strand
ATTTGTGGTTATTTCAAATCTAAAAATTGGAACATCCTATTTTTTTATTCCCTTAAAGGAATTTGCGAAAGAAAATATACGTTACCTCGAGCTACTTGATGGATTCGGGTACGACCAAGCTCTTTGGCGGCAGTGTGCCTGCGCAGAGGGGCGTGACCGGTTTTTGCAACCAGCGTCTGGTGCCCGAGCTGAGCGATTCCAAGGTGCTTGCGAACTTGCAGGCGGTGCAGTCGGCGAATCTTTTGCCACAGTCCGACAAACTAGAAGGTCATTACAACCTGACTATCGAAATGGAAACGGGTACGGGCAAGACCTACACCTACATCAAGACGATGTACGAGCTCAACCGCGCTTACGGCTGGACCAAGTTTATCGTGGTGGTGCCGAGCATCGCCATTCGCGAGGGTGTCTATAAGTCGTTCCAGATTATGCAGGAACATTTTCTGGAAGAATACGGCAAGTCCATCCGGTTCTTTATCTACAATTCGCAGAATTTGACTGAGATTGACCACTTTGCGTCGGACAGCCACATCAACGTGATGATTATTAACTCGCAGGCGTTCAACGCCACGGGCAAGGATGCGCGCCGTATCCGCATGAAGCTGGACGAGTTCCGCAGCCGTCGCCCGATAGACGTTATCGCGAGCACGAATCCGATTCTGATTATCGACGAGCCGCAGAGTGTCGAGGGCAAGAAGACGAAAGAGGGCCTGGCGGAATTCCGGCCGCTGTTGACTTTGCGCTATTCGGCGACGCACCGCAAGGACGCCATCTACAACATGGTTTACCGCCTCGATGCGATGGATGCCTACAACAAGCACCTGGTCAAGAAGATTAGTGTCAAGGGCATTACGGTGAGCGGTTCTACGGCGACCGAGGGCTACTTGTACCTGGAAGGTGTTTACGGATAAGGCTCCTATCGCGACACTTGAATTTGATTGCAAGGGCAAGAGCGGCTTGCTCAAGAAAAAGGCCCATGTCACGAAGGACTACAATCTTTATGAACAGTCGGGTGGTCTTGACGAATACAAGGACGGCTATACCGTTACCGAAGTGAACGGCAATGATTCTTCTGTGACTTTTACGAACGGCAAGAAGATTTTTGCTGGTGACTGTGTGGGTGTGGTGAACGAGGAACAGTTGCGCCGCATCCAGATTCGCGAGACGATTATTTCGCATTTTGAACGCGAACGTGCGCTTTTCAGCAAGGGTATCAAGGTGCTTTCGCTGTTCTTCATTGACGAGGTCAAGAAGTATCGCGATTACGACGCGCCGGACGAGATGGGCGTTTACGCCAGGATGTTCGAAGAAGAATATGATGCCGTTCGCAAGTCGCTGCAGCAAGATTTGCTGGAGAGCCCGGAGTATTTTGAATTCTTGGAAAAGACGGATGCCCATAAGGCTCATGCGGGGTATTTCTCCATCGACAAGAGCAAGAAGGGCGGCGGTCGTTTTGTAGATAGCAAGGTTGCTCGCGGGTCGTCGGATTCCGATGATATTGATGCCTACGACTTAATTATGAAGGACAAGGAACGTCTGCTTTCGCGTGAAGAACCTGTCCGCTTTATATTCAGTCATTCCGCACTGAAGGAAGGTTGGGACAACCAGAACGTGTTCCAGATTTGCACGCTCAAGAGCAGTGCTTCGGAAGTCCGCAAACGGCAAGAAGTGGGCCGCGGCTTGCGCTTGTGCGTGAACCAGAATGGCGAACGCATGGACGAGAGTGTGTTGGGTGGCGATGTGCATTCGGTGAACGTGCTGACGGTTATCGCGAATGAAAGTTATGAGGATTTTGCGAAAGCGTTGCAGACCGAAATGGCGGAAACGATTGGAAGCCGCCCGGTCAAGGTGACGATTGACCTGTTCAAGGGAAAGTCATTTACTTCGGAATCTGGCGAAAAGCTTTTTGTGACGGATGATTTTGCGCAGACGGTTTACGATGCGTTGCTGGAATGCGGCTATGTCAAGAAAGGTGCGCTGACGGATAAATATCGCACGGATAAGGCTGCGGGAACGCTGACCCTTTGCGAAGAAGTCGCTCCTTATTCTGCAAGTATCTGCAATGTACTTGATACGCTTTACGATGCAGATGCGATTAAGCCCGAAGATGCCCGCAAGAACAATGTGGAACTGCACTTGAACAAGAGTAAGTACAATTCCAAGGAATTCAAGGAACTTTGGCAGAAGATTAATGCGAAGTCCGCGTACGTGGTGGATTTCGAGACGGATGAACTTGTCCGTAAATCGGTCGATGCGCTGAACGCGAATTTACGCGTGACGAAAATTTTCTTCAGAGTGTCGCAGGGCTCTTTGGATAAAATTAAGTCCAAGGAACAGCTGGAAGCGGGTAATGCTTTCAAGATGGAATCAACGGAATCTAGGGCTGCCGTCGCCACTGCGAATTCTACCGTCAAGTACGATTTGATTGGAAAGATTGTCGAAGACACGGGGCTTACCCGCAAGACAGTTGGCGAAATTCTAGGCAAAATCCAAAAGTCCGTCTTTGACCAGTTCCAAGAAAACCCCGAAGAGTTTATCATCAAGGCGAGCCGCTTAATCAACGAGCAGAAGGCGACCGTCATCATTGAGCATATCACGTATAACAAGCTGGAATCCAGTTACGAGACGAGCATCTTTACCGATAACACGATGAAGGGACGTCTCGGTATGAATGCCTGCGAAACGCACCAGCATTTGTACGACCACTTGATTTACGATTCTTCCAACGAACGTGACTTCGCTCAAAAACTGGAAACGAGCAAGGAAGTTTCGCTCTATATCAAGTTGCCCAAGGGATTCTTTATCAATACGCCTGTTGGCAAGTATAATCCTGACTGGGCAATCGCATTCCACGAGGGCGAAGTCAAGCATGTGTATTTTGTCGCCGAGACCAAGGGCTCTATGAGCACCATGGAACTTCGCGAAATTGAATCCGCCAAAATCAAGTGCGCTCGCAAACATTTTGCCGCCATCTCCAGCGACTCCGTCACCTACGACGTGGTGGATTCTTATGAACGCCTGCTGGATTTGGTGAAGTAGTAATCGTCATATTGAATGTCATTTATGAAATTATCAGTCGTTTTGTGGGCCTCTCTTTTCTCTTTCCTCCTCTCCGCCTGTTCCGAGTCTTTCACGGACTCGCGTGACGGGCAGAGTTATAATGTTGTGAAGATTGGCAATCTCACGTGGATGGCGGAAAATCTGAATTACGAAACGGAAACAAGTGCTTGTCCGGATGGCGATTCTCGCAATTGCAAGAGATTGGGGCGGCTTTATACATGGGCAGAGGCGAAAACAGTTTGCCCTGAGGGTTGGCGCCTCCCGACGAAAGCGGACTTTGCAGAACTCATTTCTGCGGTGAATCTCGCAATTTCTGGGGATGCCGCGCTGTCCCACGATGGCAATCCCGGCGCGGTCTCGAATAAAGTTGGCGCGGCTTTAAAATCTCGCGATGGTTGGTTCAAGAAAGGGAATGGTTCGGATGCTTTGTGCTTCAGGGCGCTTCCGGCGGGGTATCGCGGCGCGGATGGTAAGTTCGATGGTATCGGTGGGTACGCGTACTTTTGGAGTGCGACGGAAGATGCTGAAAATCGCGAGTCGAATGCGTTCTATTTGTTCTTGTCGTTCAGCAGTGATGCGGCGAGTATAAATGCGTTTGCGAAAGAGGATTATCGCTCGGTGCGGTGTGTAAAGCCGTAAAGGAGATTCTATAAAAAGGTGATCCCGGAACGGAGTCCGGGATGACAATGTAGGGCGCGCGGTTTCCTTACATTCCCGGCACGGTTCTTTTTGCTTTCCACGCGCAGTTCCTATACAGAAATGGTTCCGTTTGCAGATGCATTCCCCTTTGCATTCCCTGCAGCTTTACAACAAATAATCCATCCTGATATTCCGCATACTTTCGAACAGGTTTGCCTTGAGCGTGGAGCTTCCTTTCGTCAGGCTCTTGATTTCTTCGCGGATGGTCTTGCGGTGGCTTGCTTTCGAGAATTCGCAGGTGCAGGTGAACTTGCGGATGTCTGCGTCCTCGGCATAGGCGATGATTTCGCTTTCTTCGCAGTAGCAGAGCGGGCGGATGATGCTGCACGGGTACTTTTCGTACGGCACTATGGGCGGCATACCGCTGAATTCGCCCTTGTACAGCATATTCATCAAGAGCGTTTCGACGATGTCATCCATGTGGTGGCCAAGCGCAATCTTGTTGAAGTTGTTTTCGCTTGCGAACTTGATGAGTTCCGTGCGGCGTTGCGTACTGCACCAGTAACAGTTGAGTTTGCGGCCTTCCTTGAGGCGGGCTTCCACGGCCACGTCCTTAAAGTAAAAGGGCACTTGCGGATATTCTTCTGCCATTCGCTGCAAAAATTCGCGGGGGGCCTTGTCTGCAAAATCACTTTGGATGTGGATGGCGGCAAGCTCGCACTTGGGGCCGAATTTGCCGAGTCGTGCAGCGAGTTCCATCAACAACACGCTAGAATCCTTGCCGCCGCTTGTAGCGATGAGTACGCGATCTCCGTCTTCAATCAAGTTGAAGTCGTGAATGGCTTTCGTGATTTTCTTATTGACTCGTTTGCGAATTTGACTTGACATAATTACTTTATCCAAATCCTGCGCGGTTCTCTTAGCGTACGCGGCGTTCCCATTAAAAAAGGCTCTCTCTCGAGAGCCCTTAAATTTGTCCGAACTGCGGTTAGTTGTCCGTCAGGTGCGTCGGCATCAACAAGAACGAGAAGTTCAAGTTTTCGCCAACCGGTTCGATGATGCAGGCGCCGAGCGGGTTGTTCATCTTCATAATGACTTCTTCGCTCTTGCACATGCCGAGGATTTCTGCGAGGAACTGGCCGTTAAAGCCAATGCAGAAGCTGCCTTCGCCGTTGTGCGTGATGGCGAGTGCTTCGCGAGAATCGCCGCCGACATCTGGGTCTGTGGCGCTGAGTTCAAGGATGTTGCCGTCGAACTGCAAACGGATCTTGCGGGTGCGTGCGTTGGCCATGGAAATCACGCTGCGGATCTTGTTCTGGAATTCCGTGGTGTTGGCCTGTGCGGTGCGTTCAAACTGCTGCGGGATCACGGAGCGGTAGCTCGGATACGGTCCTTCGTAGAGCTTGGAGATCACCTGGATGGAACCGGTGTTAAAGAGGATGTGCGTTGCGGAGGTGCGGATTTCGACAGTGGAATCACCCTTGGCCATGTGCAAGATGTGCTGCAAAGCCTTGTGCGGGATGATGACGCCGTTCGAGAGTTCGGCACCTTCCTGGTCGATGGCTGCGCGACCCAGACGGTGGCCGTCGGTAGCGACCATGGAAACCTTGCCGTCCTTTGCTTCGAGGTACACGCCGTTCAGGCTCAAACGGGTGGAGTCGGTAGAGGTTGCAAACAATGTCTTTTCGGCGAGGAATGCGAGTTCGCTTGCGGCGATGTTCAAGGTTTCGCCGTTTTCGACTTCCGGGAACGGCGGGAAGTCGTTTGCGTCAAAGCCGATGATGCTTGCCTTGCCGCGTTCGCTCCACTGGATCTTGACCAAGTAGTCCTGTGCGTCGAAAGTGATGCTGGTGATGCTCGGGTCCACGAGGCTCTTCACCTGGTCGAACAGCTTGCGGGCGTTGATGACGACTGCGCCATCACGTTCGCCTTGCACTTCCACCTTGACCCTGATGCCGAGGTCGAGATCGGTTGCGCTCACTTCGAGGAAGTTGCCTTCGAGGCGGAGCGCAAAGTTGTTGAGGATCTGGATGGTGGACTTGTTAGGCACGGCACTGATAGCCGCTTGCAGAACGTCCTGCAATACATTCTTCTGAATAGTGAACTTCATTAATTAGCCTCTCTGGATGATCATTGTTCCTACGAAAAATACAACGACGATGATTGCGAGGAGCACGATGACACGTTTATCCAGCGCATTTGACTTCTTTGGGACGAATTTTTTTGCATTTTGCTTTGCTCTTCTGCGATCGCTGCGACTCATAGAAAAATCTCCATTGTTTTATATCGAGAAATCTACTATTTTAAAGGACAGGTCGGAAGATACTATGAACGAAAAAACTCTAAATAAGCTTAAAATCGCTGCAAAGGACTGTGCATCCAACGTTCTTTCACGCGTCGAATTGACGATGACGGAATCGAAGCTCAAGGCCAAGTACCAGTTGCTGGGCCAAAAGGTTTACGAGGCCATCCAGGAAGGCTGTCTGGAATCCATCAAGGAGGATCCGTCCGCAATCGAGGCGGTGGGCGCCATTTTCGAAATCAAGAAACAGGTCGCCGAAATCGAAAAGAAACTGAACAAGAATGCGTAGGTCCTAGTGAAAAAGATCGAGATCCATCTCTATCCGAGCAAGCACGCGCGGAGCCGTGACATCACGTTCTCCGTCAAGAAAGTTGTTATTTACTTGGTTCTTGGAATCTGCGCCATCCTTGGCTTTGTGCTTTTTTCGCCGGTCCAGATTGTCGAAAACCTCTCGAACGGAAACCTGATGGACGTGTACCACCAGAACTCCGTCATCAGAGACGAAATCAAGAAGATCCGCACGGTGGTCGATACGACTATCCTGAAGATTGAAGAGACCCGCGTGGTTCGCGATAGCACCCTCAAACTTGGCGGTCTTGGCTTTACGCTTGATAATCCGGTTTTTGAAGAAGACGGTGTACCTAAAAAGAATTTGTATGCAATCAAGTCGACGTTCCGCAATACGCTCAACAAGCTCGAAGCGGATTCGGCGTTGGCGGCCCATATTCCGGTTCTCCATCCGCTCAAGAACCATCACGACATCAAGAGCCGTTTTGAGATGGTGTTCGATGCTTTTACGGATCAGGAATTGCCGCATAGAGGTGTCGACTTTTTGGCGGCCGAGGGCGATACCGTATATGCGCCAGGTGCCGGCACGGTTGTCGAGGTTCGCAAGCATCGTGGCTTTGGACTCACGATGAAGATTGAACATATGGAACACGTGAAGACGTTCTATGCGCACCTGGGCAAGACGCTTTTGGACAAGGGCGATAAGGTTCGTCGTGGCGACCCGATTGCCATTATCGGGCGTAGCGGTCTCGAATCGAGTCTTGGCCTGCATTATGAAATCCGCGTGAACGGAGTCCCCGTCAACCCGGAAGATTATTTTATAACAAAGTAAAAAGTTGTTTCTTACTGTCACCCCGCACGCGTTGCGGGGTCACCTTACGCATTCAAAAGGCGCTGCCGGCACAACGGCCGGCATGACAAACGCCGCCGCTTTGCTTACACGCTTGCCCTTACTGTCATCCCGGACTCCGTTCCGGGATCACCTTACACGGTGTCCTTTGCTGTCACCCCGCACTTGTTGCGGGGTCACCTTTTAAAGTTCCGGGGTCACCTTACACATTCAAAAGGCGCTGCCGGCACAACGGCCGGCATGACAAACGCCGCCGCTTCGCTTACACGCTTGCCCTTACTGTCATCCCGGACTTGTTGCGCAAGCGCAATGCCCTTCGGCTCAGCTATGTCAAAGAATGAATTCTTTGACGCAGCATTCGCCTCGAGAGCCTTTCCGGGGTCACCTTTTAAAGTTTCGGGTCACCTTACGCATTTGTCCTACTTCTCTCTACATTTCCACTAACCACTAACCACTAACCACCGATATTTTCCTAGCATTCCCCCTTCCTACTTCCTACTTCCTACTTCCTACTTGTTATATTTATAGTCCCCAGGCTTTGCTTTGCAGGCGGGCGGTACTTTCCGTCAAGAAACATCGGGAGCTCGGATGCGGTCCATACTTTTGGACTGGTCTTGGGGATTTCTATCAAGTTTTGCTTTACCCTTTAGGAGTTTTAATGGCAAATAAGTGTAAGCGCGGAATCTTGATTAGCAAAACACCGTACGAAAAGCGCATCGCTATCATGGAAGATGGCGAACTTGCGGAATTGGTTGTTGAAGGTGTTTCCTCTAATCGAGTTCTGGGCAATATTTATAAGGGTGTCGTTCAGAAGGTGCTTCCCGCACTCAAGGCGGCATTCATCGACATTGGTCTTGAAAAGGCTGGCTTTTTGCATCAGGAAGATGCCATGGATCGCAACGAACTGTTGCGCCGCGAATATGGCGACGATGATGACGAAGGCGATGCCTCCAAGGAAATTTCGATCGACGAAATTCTCCAGGAAGGCCAGGAAATCATGGTGCAGGTGGTCAAGGAACCGATCAGTACCAAGGGTGCCCGTTTGACGACACACTTGAGCTTTGCTGGCCGTTTCCTGGTCTGCATGCCCGGTACAAATTTTGTGGGCGTCTCCAAGCGTGAACGCGATCCGGTCAAGCGCCGCGAGTTCAAGAAGGTCGTCCGCCGTCTCAAGGGCCGCGATGTGGGTTACATTGTCCGTACTAACGGCCTCAACGAATCCGAATTCGAAATCAACAAGCAGATGCGTGAGCTCGAAAGCAAGTGGGAACAGACGAAGTACAACTTCGAAACCATGCCTGCCGAAACCTGCATCTACGAAGAATCCGATTCCATCGAACAGACTGTCCGCGAATACTTTGGCGACAACACGGACTACGTGTATATCGACAACCGCGACGAATACTTTGCCCTCCGCGACTATCTGAAGGTTCTTTCTCCGGATAAGCTCGACAAGGTGAAGCTCTGGAGTTCCAGCGAAAGCTTGTTCGAATACTTCAAGATCGAAAACGATTACGCCCGCTCCTTGCAGCGCCAGGTCCCGCTCTCTCGTGGCGGTAACCTCGTGATTGAACAGACCGAAGCTCTCGTGTCCATCGACGTGAACACGGGTCCGAAGGTTCATGGCAAGGACCAGAGCAAGATCATCCTCGAAACGAACCTCGACGCTTGCCACGAAATTGCAAAGCAGCTCAGACTCCGCGATGTGGGCGGCCTTATCATCATCGACTTCATCGATATGGAAACGGACGAAGACCGCGAAGCTGTCTATCAGGAATTCCGCAAGGCAATCCGCCGCGACAAGGCTCCGATCAGCCCCGCTCCGATCAGCCAGTTCGGCCTTATGGAAGTCACTCGTAAGCGCGTCCGCGTGAACCTGATGACCGAAAAGACTGAATGCTGCCCGGTCTGCAACGGCAGTGGCCGTATCGCAACGCTCGAGTCCACGCTCGGCATGATCGACCGCTGGCTTGCCCGTGCCCATACAAAGGCTCGTCTTCGCGAAGTGACCCTCGTGGTCAGCGCTCCGGTGATCGACGTCCTCTGCAAGGACCTGAACCGTATGTTCAACTATCTGGAATACAAGCACAACATCAAGATTTCCCTCGTGGAAGATGAACATGCTCACGTCAACCAGTTCTGGATGTACGACAAGAACAACAACGACATCACGGACTTGTACAACTTCGCATAAGTTGCTTCTGCAGTAAGCGTAAAAGAATTCGCCGGCTACCACCGACGAATTCTTTTTTTGCATTGTCATCCCGGCCTCTGTGCCGGGATCACCTTTTTTTCCTGTCATTCCCGCCACCGAGCGGGAATCTCCTTACACGGCTCCAATCACACTGTCGTCCCGCACTTGTTGCGGGATCGCCTTTTTGACGTTTATCCATAAAATTCCGCACAAAAAAAGACGCCTGCTTTGCTGGCGCCTTTAGAGAGAACGAACCCAACCGATTACAGATTGCTGTCAAGATCGATTGTGAAGCCCTTCGTCTTTCCGTGGCGAACTCCCCAAATGAAGTCCTGCGTACGGTCTACGACGACTCTTCTGCCAATCTTGATCTTGTACGAAAGTCTTGCGATGTAGACGCCCGTGCCGACCAGTCTGCCGTTCTTGGACTTCATGTTCCAGGCGAGGAATATCTTTCCGTCGTTGTCGTTGTCGAGGCAGCTGCCGTTATAGAGCGTGTCGACGCAGGAGAACGAACCCGAGGTGCTGTTCACGAACACGCCAAGGCTCGTGAAGTACATCGTCTTGTATTCGAGCTTCGTCTTTTCGGCGTACTTCCTTGTCACCCTTTCGATGACGGCGGAACTGCCGTTTGCAATGCCCGTTACGTCCGAAGAGGAGATGATGCCGTCCTTGTAGGCGTTCACGATTTCGTCACCGAGGTGGTATTCCCTGTTGGCGGCGTCGATGCTCTTGGCTCCGGATTCCACTTCTGCGAGGATGTCCTCGACGTGCTTGCCGCCCTGTTCGATGCTCTTGGAATTGAACCTCTTGATGGCGGATTGCAAATCGGTGACTTCGTCATTGACCATGCTCGAAAGGCTCAGGTCGCCGAGGAAATGTCCCTGCGCTCCGTATTCCGCTGCGACTTCCTTGGCCGTAATCGGATTGTCGGTGTGGACGATCTTGGGCACGGTCGGGGTCTGGCTCTTGATGATCGACCTGGAGGAATCAGATTCGCCGATGGTGACGACTGGAGGGCTTGTCACGACGACATTCTGTTCGCCAGAGATGCGGACAAACGGGTTCCTGGCATCCGTGCTTCTGTGGAGAAGGTCCATGTGGACGCCTTCGACGAGCCTGATGGAGTCGCCCATGACCGGGATGTGGCTCTTGTCGGTGGTGGAGCTTCTAAAGAAGAGCTTCCATTTCGACTTGGAGTCCTTTGATACAAGATCCGGGACGATGTCCGTGCGGACTTCGCTGGTCTGCTTGAAGTAATAAATGAAGTACTGGGCGTCAATGTCACTTTCGCAGTCAAGACCTTCGCTGAACGTTACCGTAAGCACCGTGGAGCCGTCGTTGCTGTAAGCAATGTCGGCTGACGTGATGACCGGTCCAATGGAGTCGATGACGTCGCTCGTGAGGCTGATGGTCGTCGGGGCTCCGCCTTCGGTATACTTCCAGAACGGCGTGATTTTTCCGCTGTAGACCTTTTCGGCGCCACCGGTAAACGGCACGGTTCCGAAACCGCCCTGCGGAGAAGTGATCGCAATGGAACTGTCTAGGTCGTTGTGCGTGATGGCGGTGTTTGCCGTGGTTATGGTCGGGAACATGTCGCCGAATTCCAGCTTGATGGAATCCATGCTCACAAAGCTGTTGTTTAGCGTGCTGCCGTACGGCTTGGAAAGCTTCGCGTAAACGCTATCGCCGCGTCCGTCGCCGTTCCTGTCAAAGATGTAGGCGAATACCACCTGCGGAACCGGCGGTTCCATGAACGAGATGTGGCGCCATGCGGCTGTCTGCGTTTCGTCGCTGCTGCCGACGATGAGCGTTACGTCCTGAACCGGTGCGGTTGCCTTCACGTAGAAGGTCGCCTTGCCGTTCTTCATCGTCACGGTCGTAATCTTGTTGCCGTTTTCGTCGCAGGCAAAGAACAGCGGGTTCGAAGTGTTCACGTAGACCATGTCGTCGAACGTGGCCCAGTCTTCGGCAAATGCGATATTGACCGTGTAGCGGGTATTGACCCACTTGCCGAGCGTATCGATGGTGCCGTCGACTTCGCTGCCGATGAGCGTCCACTTGTTCTGATTGTCCACGTGGGCAAAATTGATGGTGGGCGAGTCGTACTTGTCGATGGTGAACCAGATGTCGTCGCTCTGGGATTCGTCCTTTTGCAAGGAGAAGCGCAACTGGTAGGTTCCCGGCGGGAGCGTTCTCAACTGCCTGATCAGTTCAGTATTGATGGTGAATCCTGTGTAGCCCGGCTTGATGGTGATGCCGCCAAACCAGGTGCCGACGCTGTCAAGGGGAACGCCCTCGGCGTAGGCGCCGCTGCCGAACAGCGTAAAGTTCGACGGAGCTTCGACGGTATCCTTCGTGGTGGCGTTGGACGAGAAGTCGCAAGCAAGTGCCTGTTCACGGATGATCTGGTAAATCTGGTAATCCAGGATTCCGTTTGCGGAGAGGTCCTGGTAGAAGAGGCTTGCTTCGGTCTTGAGGTCGATCGAAGTTCTCATCATGAAGTTGGACTGGGACGTATGGCGTTCGGCATAGAAGATGTGGAACGGATAGTTCTTGCCTTCGGTAAGTCCGAGCGTGTCGAGGTCGACGGCGCCCAAAACCTGGGTATGCTGGCCGCCAATGTCCACGACGAGGCGGTTGTTGATGAACACCCAGACGTCGTCGTCGCCAAAGAATTCGAAGTACTGGCCAGGAACGTATTCGAACGTTGCCTGGATCTTCATCGTAAAGCCGTAATTGTGCCTTTTGCCGTTGGCGGAGATGTTGTCGTAGAACGGGTTCTTGATGGTGTTTTCGGCATCGAGATATTGGAAGTCGTCAAGCAAGAAGAGGCCGCCTTCGGGACTCTTGTTGTCTTTTTGACCAAGCCAGAGACCGTCGTTGTCAAGATTCAGTTCGATGGAGCGGCAGGTCGCATTGGAGTAATCCTTGCCGTTCTTCTGTGCCACGACCTGCGGCAAAAACCAGTTGTTCAAATGTTCCGTAATCTTGCATTTTTCGGGGAAGTTCGCTGCGCGTACGGGGACTCCGTTGGGTCCGAGGTATTCCTCGACCATGCCTTTCATGTTGCCTTCCGGAGAATTGCTCCCGGCGCATCCGCCAGAACCGAAGTCGTCACTGGTGGCGTACATAGGGCCAAAATCAGGGTCGAGATCCTTGGCACCGTTGGCATAGGACGTCGTCACGGAAGAATCACGGCGGTTGGTCGATGTCTTGATGTCGCCATCGCCCTTGGTGCCGTGCAGCCAGTCGAACATCATCACGGGGAGCTTCTTTGTCGGGCAGTCACCCAGAATTCCGGGATACTTTGCGGAAACCGCCGGTGCGCCGGCCTTGTTCGCCTTGACCCAGATGGTATCCGCTTCGATGGCGTCGTCCAGCGAGAGCCAGATGCTCTGCGTCGTGGGATTGATCTTGTAATAGACGTTGTCGCCGACGTATGTGCTGCCGATGGTCTGCTTGAAGTAGACCTGCAGGGATCCCGTGGGCGGTTCAATGCGGGCTTCGAACCATCCGCAGTAGTTCTTGACCGTCGTCATTATGGCAGAATCGCCGCCTGCGACGTAGATGATGGCGGACGTGTTTGTCCACGGAGCAAAGAAACGCACCACCTTACGGCTGCTCTGGACCGGATTGCGCGGGTTGTCCGGGTTTGCTGCGCCGGGGTTACCCGGATTTTCTCCAGGATTGTTGCCCGGTTCTTCTGGCTGGGCTTTGCCCGGTGCCGTAATGGGGTCGGCGCTGTTGATTTGTGTCGCGCCAAAGTCGTTGATGGTGATGATCAGGTTGTTCGCGACGGGAGTTTCTCCGTCAGAAAGCGGGGAAATGGTGGCCAGGGCGGTGCCTCGGCAGCCCTGCGTCGTGTAAAAGGTGAATGTCGGTCTTTGGGAATTGTTCAGGGACTGTCGGGTGTAGAACGAGCCGTCGCCGTAGCTTTGGAGTTCTACGCACCTGTCCATGTTGCCCTGTCGATGGACTTTGACATAGAGGCTTGAACCACTATTTGCAGTGGTCCCATTTATGACTAAAAAGTTGTAATCGGCTGCCAAAGATGGCGTTGCCATACACAAAAGGGTAAAAATTGACCCTAAAACTGTTTTTTTAACCCGCATCCACGACTCCCTTTGCAATTTTGTCCATAACCTTATTGAAAATACACTCAATCTTGTGATTTTTATCAATTTTTTTTTACTGGAATGTAAAATAAATTGAGAAGACTGCAACACGACGGACTAAATATTGGGGGGTGGGGGAAAAGTTCCGTTTTTTCAGTATGTGTAAAACGCAAAAAAGGCACCCGGAGGTGCCTTGAAAGTTTTTTCGCCCAAAATTACTTGTTCAGGTCGAAGTCGGTAATCACGAGGTTTCCGTGCCTGAATCCCCAGAGGAAGTCCTGCGTGCGCTTGGTGATCTTCTTGCCGTTCACGACGAGGCGGAGTTCGAGGCGGGCGATGTAGACTCCGGTACCGGCGAGGCGGCCGTTCTTGGAGCGCATGTTCCAGGCGAGGTAGAGGTGTCCGTCGTTGCCGAGGCAGTTCTTGGCGCCGTCCTTCTTGAAGATGTCATCGTTGCAGGCGATCATGCCGGCATCGTTGTTGACGAAGTGCCCAAGGCTCGTGTAGTAGGTGGTCTTGTAGCTGAGTTCCGTCTTGTCGGCCATCGATTCGGCGATGGTCTTGATGTCTTCCTTGGTGCCGTGCATGTAGTTGTTCAGGTTGTTCTTGTTCAAAAGGCCGTTGTTGTAGGCGTTCACGACGACGTCGCTTAGGCCGAACCTGGTCTTGGCTTCCTTCAATGTGATTTCCTTGCGGTCCAGCATCGCGATGACGGTCTCGAGCGAAACCGTGGTCGAGGGGCTTCCGTTCTTCGCGGCAACCTTGTCTTCGAGCATGGTGGAGGTCTTGACGGCCTTCGAAATTTCGCTGATTTCGTTTTCGACGAGTTCGGACATGTTCATATCGCCAAGGTAGTGACCCTGGGTGCCGTAAATGGTGCCGACCTGGTCTGCCGTGAGCGGCTTGTCGCTGTCGACGAGTATCGGCACGGTGGCGGAGTCGCTACGGACGATTTCCTTGGTCTGGTCGAAGTTGGGCGAATCCTTGTCCATGGTGACGACTGCCGGGCTTGTGACGGTGATGCGCTGTTCGCCGGTGATGCGTACCCACGGGTTGTTTTCGTGAGCCGGGAGACCGTTGAGGTCGACGGCGATGCCGCCTTCCGAAGGTGGCTTGATGCGCACAGAGTCGCCTACGACGGGGACGATGTCCGAGAGGGACGTCTTGGAGTAGGTGAGCTTCCAGCGGTAAACCGGTATGGTGGTGACGTATTCGGCTTCCTGGATGACGGTGGACAGGGCGCCTGCGCCGTAGCAGCGGAAGGCGAACAAAGACGAGCTTGCGTTTTTGTAGTCGAGACCTTCGCTGAACGTGAGGGTGAGCTGCGTCTTTCCGTCTTCGGTGTATTCGATTTCGGCGGCCATGATGATGGGGCCGATGCCGTCGCCGAGGAGTCCGTCAATGGCGAATTTCGAGATGATGTGGTTTTCGGGGTTCGTGTAGGTGTACCAGACGCTGATTTTTCCGGTGTAGGGTTCAGAGGCTCCGCCCGTAGAAATCGCGGTCCCGAAACCGTCGCCGGGGGCGACGATCGTGAGTTCCGTGTCGCCGTCGTTGTAATTGACCTTGGAAAGTTCGTAGTGCGTCGAGCCGAACGTGAACTTGAGCGAATCGAGGACGCTGTTTCCGCCAAGGGGCTTGTTGAAGCGGATCCAGACGCTGTCGCCGCGGCCATCACCGTTGCGGTCATAGATGTAGGCGGTTTCGATCTGCGGAACCGGCGGTTCTGCAATGTCGATGCCTGTCCACTTGATGTTCTTGTTCTTGGAAGCGAGGGTCGAAACTTCGATGGTACCGTTCGTTACCGCGCCGGTAGCCTTGACGTAGAACGTGTTCTTGCCGTTGTTGAGCGTGAATTCGCCGTTAGCAAGCGGGGTGCCGAGCGAATCACAGGCAATAAGCTTTGTATCGCTGGTCTTGACCGTTGCAGAAATTCCGCTGTAGTTTGTCGCCCAGTCTTCAACATAGGTGACATTGATGGGGTAGATGCGGCCTGCCCAGATCTTTTCGTTCTTGTTCAGGTTGATGGGGAGCGTGTCGCTGCTCACGTCGCGGCTAGCTTCGTTTCCGAGTGGCTTCCAGTACTTGTCGACGCAGAGCGTGTCTTTCTCGACAATGTCTGCGATGTAGCAGTAGCTCGAGTCGATGATGTTTGCAAAGGCGATGCTCGGAAGTTCCGTCGGCGGGATGGTGAAGTAGACATCCTTGTATTCCTTCGGATTGCTCTTGAGCGAAACGCGCACGTAGTAGGTTCCCGGCGGGAGCGCTTGCATGCGAGAGATGCTCGTCGTATTGATGGTGAGCATCGTGTAGTCGTTCGTGATCGTGATGCCGCTGTAGTAGAGGGTGTCCTGCTGTATCAAGGCGACTCCTGTCAGCGGGAGGCTCTTTCCGAATAACGTAAAGTTCGAAGGACCGCGTTCCGTGCGCTTCTGTTCCGAGTTGGCGGAGAAGTCGCAGGCGAGCGTCTTTTCGCGGATGTTCTGCCACACTTCCTTCTTGATGAGCGTCGTGTCGTCCGAGAGGCTTGTCAGGAACATGCTGGATTCGGCCTTCAAGTCGATGGACGTTCTCATCATGAAGTTCGACTGCGTGCGCTTGCGTTCGGCATAGAAAATGTGGAACGGATAAGTCTCGCCCGGCGTGAGTCCGAGGTCGTCGAGGTTCACGGACCTCATGACTTTCTGGTGCTGGCCGCCGATGTCGACGACGAGCTTGTTGTTGATGAACACCCAGACGTCATCGTCGCCGTTGAATTCAAAGTACTGTCCCTTGACGTACACGAACTCGGCCTGGATCTTCATCGCGAAGCCGTAGTTGTGGTAACCCGGGATGTCGTTGCCGCCGCTGATGGAGTCGTAGTGCGGGTTTTCGATGGTGTGGGCGCTGTCGAGCCAGCGGAAGTCGTCCAGCAAGAACAGACCGTGTTCCGGGCTTTCGTCATCCTTCTGGCCTTTCCAGAAGCCGTCGTCTGTGAGCGTGAGTTCCAGGTCGCGGCAGGTGACGTTCGTGTAGGAGTTCACGCCGTCCGTGTAGAGGACTTCGGGGAGGAACCAGTTGTTGAGGTGCGTGGCGTTCTTGCAGTTGCTGGGGAAGTTTGCTGCGCGTACCGGGACGCCGTTTGCACCGAGCTGCTTTTCGACCATACCAGTGACCGGGGAGCCTTCGCAACCCTTCTGTCCAAAGTCTTCGCTAGTGCCAGAACCGTACATGGGGACTCCGCGCATGTCGAAGCCTGTGCGTCCGGCACCGCCCTTGGCGCCGTAGTTGAGTCCGTCTTTTGAACCGTCGGAGTTGATGGAACCGTCATACCAGTCGAACATCATCACGGGGAGGATCTTGGGGAGGCATTCGCCGAGGACGCCCGGATATTCGCTGTAGATTTCGGGCGCGCCGTACTGGAAGCCAGTAATCCAGGCCGTGTCGGTCAAGTCAAAAATGGAATCCAAACTGATGGGGAGGGCCTGGGCTTCGTCTTCGGTGAGGCCGTCGGCGCCGAAGTAGTTGACGCCGATTGTCTGCTTGAAGTAAACGCTTGCGCTGCCGGACGGAGTCGGGACATTGCTTTCGAACCAGCCGCAATACGGGGAAGGTGCGGTTGTCATGTAGCTTTCGGTATCGTTATAGAACATGACGGCGTTCGTGTTTGTCCACGGGGTGAGGAACCGGATGTATTTTCTCGGCTTGGGCGCAATGTAGGGCTTTGTGTCGGAAATCGTCAGAGTCTTGTCGTCGTTGATGACGATCCAGATCTCTTCCTTGTTGTAGATATATTTCCCGTCCTGGATGGAGTTTTCCCTGTATCCGGGGAACAGCTCGCCAAGAAGGGGCTTGTTGTCAGGGCTCAAGTCCGTGCGGCATGTGTTTCCGCTGCAGCCAAGACCGAACTGTAGTCTGCGAACGTCCTTCTTGCCGTTGGCGAGGCGTTCGTCAGTGAATTCGATGGTGAACGTGCCATCGTCATTTTTTTCGATGGACTTGTACACGAAATTGCTTTCGTTGTCGGCATAGTACAAAACGTTGCCGTCGTAAATTATGTGCGCAACAGCAACCGTCTGCGCCAAGGCGCAGGCCCCGAATACTGCCAAACACACCATAACCCTTTGAAAAAGTGCACTGATCCTCATCCGTGACTCCTAAGATTAGTGATTACCCCTATCCCACAGTGTTTTTCCCATACACAGCGCCAAAGATAATAATAAAGTATTGTTTGCAATGGGGTTTCTATGGGAAAGAGAGGCTTTTTTCACGTAGTGAAAATGAAAGAAACTGTAAGAGGGGAATATTATGAATTTTTTTCTTCAAAACAGGTGCCTGATTGGGTCTAAAATCCTAATTTTACACCTGTAAATTCAAAATTGGAGATAAAAATGAATCGTGTATACTTAGTTGCAACGGCTGCCTCCAAAATGGAAGCCAAAATCCAGGAAATCGTCGATGCCGTTACGAAGGCTGGCCTCATTGCCTCCGTCTACAAGCCGCTCAGCGTTGTGAACGCTGCCGATAGCGTCGAAGAAATCAAGGCTGGCAAGTCCGCCGTTCTTATGGAAAAGATCTGCGCCGACTTCCTCGCTCAGGATTTTGACGCAGTCGACGCCGTTGTCGTCGAAGGTGCTACGGGCATGAACGATGTCATTGCACACAAGTATAACGATGATCTCGCCTCTGCTCTCGATGCCAAGATTTTTGCCGATGGCGAAGATGCCGAACTCTTCTGCCCCAAGCGTTTGCTCCGTTGCGAAAAGTGCCTCGCTGGCGATCTCGCCGCTCCGGCTGCCGAACGCCGCGTGAGCCAGGCCATGTTCCGTGCAAGCCTCCTCTCCAAGGCATCCAAGTGCGTCAAGCGCATTGTGCTTCCGGAAGGTTCCGAACCGCGTACCGTCCAGGCCGCATGCCTCGCTGTTGAACGCAACATCGCCGTGCCGGTTCTCATCGGCAAGAAGGCTGATATCGAAGCTACTGCAAAGTCTGTAGGCGTCAAGCTCCCGGCCAACATTGAAATCATTGAACCGAGTGCAGAACTTGCCGAAAAGTATGTGCCTACTCTCGTGGATCTCCGCAAGGCAAAGGGTATGACTCCGGAACTTGCACGCGCTGCTCTTGCTGACAACGTAATGCTTGCCACGATGATGCTCAAGTTCGGTGAAGTCGATGGTCTCGTTTCTGGTGCTATCCACTCTACCGCCGACACGCTCCGCCCGGCTCTCCAGATTATCCGTACCGCTCCGGGTGTCAAGTCCGTGAGCTCCGTGTTCTTCATGTGCATGAAGGACAAGACTTACATCTACGGCGACTGCGCTATCAACCTGAACCCGCTCGCCGAAGAACTCGCCGAT
>JBGVAT010000089.1:0-24432 GCA_045224895.1 Fibrobacter sp. | reverse complement strand
AAGGTCAACGATGACATTACGTTGTTCCAAACGAAGCACCGTACCGTTGATGATCGTACCGATGCGGCTGCGGTAGATGTCCATGATGCGCTGGCATTCGGCACTGCGGATGTGCTGAGTCAAAAGCTGCTTTGCAGTCTGGATGGCCTGACGACCGAAGGAGGAGGTCGGGAGTTCCATATAAAGGCTGTCGCCGGCCTGAGCGTCTTCGTTGAAGTCGCGAGCTTCTTCGACAAGCATGTAACCTTCGTCCATTTCTGCAACTTCTTCGGCAGTCATGTTCGGGTCGTAGTCCGGATAGTCGTCGACAACTTCAACGTTCAAGAACACATGGACTTCGTTTGTTTCCATGTCGATATCGACGTTGATCTTCTTTTCGATGTGCAAGTACTTGCGAGCCGCAGAAATAAGAGCCTTCTTGAGGGCATCCAAAATCACGGAATCATCGACACTCTTGTCTTCAACGACGTCCTTGAGCACGTCGAGCAAGCTAATTTTCGGTTCGTTCTTCATAAATTGACCTTCCTATTTAATTTCCACTTCGACCTTGGCCGAAAGCACTTCGGACCTCGGTATGACGATTTCGCCGGCATTGCCCTTGAGTTTGAGCTTCAGATTTTCTTCGTCGGCTTCCAAAAGTTCGCCAGTCACTGGCTTGCCCGTAGAACGGGTGATGCGGAGCAAACGCCCCTTGTTGCGGGTAAAATCCGCCAAAGACTTGAGGGGGCGGTCCAATCCCGGGGACGAGACTTCAAGCGTATAGGCGCCCTCGATCAACTCGGGATCCAGGTCCAACGCATCCGAAAGGAAGTGACTCACGTTCGTGCAGTCATCAATCGATACACCTTCGGGCTTGTCAATAAAGATCCGCAATGTCTTGCGTCTGCCGGCACGGAACATATCAGCTTCCACGAGCGTAACCGCTGCGGACTTGCAAGCGTCGGCAATGAGAGAATTCAGTTTTTCTTGGACGACCAAATAAACCTCTTATATTAAAATAGACGTTCGCTTACGGAGCTTCTCCCGAAACCTTTTGGACCGAAATCCGGGGTTTCTACGGAAAAAATCCACGAACAGTCTAAAAACCGATACAAATAGAGAAAATTACAAGGGATTGTTCAACCCTGTACACGCAAACAACGGGGAATTTATGGGTGATTTTTAGGGGTTTAACAAGTAATTTATAAGGTAAACCATTTACTATATTTACAATATGGCTTACGTACTTCTCATTCTTACCAGCATCGCGGGTCTTGCACTCTGCGGTTTCTATCTCAAAAAGAACATCATCCGCATCAAGGACAAGAACAAGGATGAACCGAAAAAGTACAAGCGCATCTGGAACTACGTTCCGACCGGCCTCTGGTACGGCTACCTCATCCTGTTCTTCGCAGGACTGACGATTAACAACTTGATTTTCTAGAAATCAGCTTTTAGGCAGCAGCTATTAGAATTTAAAATCGCGGCGTACCCGCCGAACGTCCCACTTCCTACTGCCTACTGTCTACTTCCTACTAATAATACACCTTCTGCGATTCGAGCCAACGTTCGTACAGGAAGAGCGCAATGAAGTTCTTTCCGTCGATGAATTTATGCGCAGCCTCTTCGTAAGGCAACACTTCGGTGCGGATCCATTCGTTCTCGTCGGTGTACGTCTGGTTCTTGCCGTCCATAGCCTCGAGTTCGGCTCGAGTCACAGTGCGTTCAATCGCATAAAGGCGGATGCGTTCGTCCAGAAGTCCACAGCTACCGGCAAAACCTTCGCTTGAACCCTTGTACCAAAAGTCCATCAAGTCGATAAGCTCAGAATCCTTCGCCTTGATCTGCGCTTCTTCTTCGAGTTCCGAGAGAGCGACCTTGCGGAAATCGCCCGACCAGTCGAGAATCCCCGCCGGAATTTCGAGCGAGTCCGTTTCCGAAATGGCGAATCGCGGCTGACGCACCAAAAGCAGGTAACGTCGGCCTTCGCAATGCAAAACGACAAGCACGCCAACAGCATGTCCACGCACCAGAACAATCCCGTGAACCGGCTTGCCGTCAGGTAAAAACGCCGTCGCATTCAGCTTGATAAATAGCGGTTCATGCTTTTTGCTAAAGAAGTCGACCGAGGCAAAATGCACCTTCGTGATATTGAACTTTTTTTCGGAAGCTTCAAGCCACTGCTTGTAAATGCGGCTTTCGAGAATTACAGGTTTATCTTCTTCAGCAATTTCTGCAGCAAAGGTATACTCGATCATTTGGACTCCGTCGTATCGACAACGAGCGTATCAGCGGCCACCGTTGCCGACTTCCAGATTTTATATAAACTATCTACCGTCAATCCGTCTTCGTCATCACGGTCTTCGACCAGTTCCTGCGTCGAAAGATTGTAGGCGATCCAGTCCTTCTTGGACGACGGACCGCAAGTTCTTTCGCTTTCGTCAGGCTCAAAAACTTCACGAACCAAAAGCATCGTTGCCCCCGGCGTAAGTCTAGCGTATGAATAGGAACTGACCGTTCCACACTTGGGAATCTCTTCGACATAGTATGAAGTCGTATGCCAGATCGTATCCGGACGGCTATTGACCTTCCCCACCGCCGTTGAATCATACTCCCACTTGGAATCCAGACAATAGACCGAATCCCCCAGCGCACAGGCGTAGCGCACCGGAACAAGGACCGTATCATTCGGCTTCCATGACGACGGGTAAAGCGTATCAGCCACGGTGGAATCGCACATATCCACACGCATCGTGCAATTACCGGGGAGCGATCTCCAGTAAAAAACTCTCGGAGTCAACGAATCCAACACACGTAAAATCGAGGGAGATTCTTTTGTACGCAACGGCAACGAAGAAGCCTCTCCAAAAGCAGAATCGATATAGATCTGGAAAGAATCCAAATGGAGCGAGCCGCGACGGAGCATTATCGTATCCAAGACCGAATCCACATCGTTCTTGACAACAATCTGCGAGACCAGCGAAGGAACAACATCGTCCAGCATCAACTTGAAAGTCGTATCCGGGCGGTACATCGGAGCAGGGCAATCATCCGTATTCACCTTGATATCGATGACCGGAGAAAAAACGAGAACAGAATCTTCGACACCCATTCCCAAATTTATCGACCGGAGAGAGCAATTCGAAAAAGACCAAATCTGCGAAAGCGTCAAATAAAGCGTATCCGAAAGCACGTGCAAAGCGCGGCCAGAATCAAGAGTCGCACCCAAGAAGTACCCCTTGCCTTCCACAGATTGTCCGTTCGGCATTACAGCAAGCGGGCCATCACCATCTTGCGAGCATGACGCAAAAAATCCCATCAGGGAAAAAAGCAAAACAAATATGCAAGGCAACACTGCGAATTTACGCATCATTCAAGACTCACTCAAAAAGGCAAATGCTTTTTGAATATAGCAATTTGCGCCGAGTCCACCGGATGCGTCGATTTATAGAAATCCTTCCAGCGAACAAACAAACCATTCTGGCGCACCGTCAAGAAGAACGACGAACTGTCCTGCGGCGACAAGCGGCCCACGGCATCCTTTACGCCAAGCATCTTGCCAACCGTCGGAGCCATCTTCCAGGAACCGATCCCGAACATACGCGACGTGATTCCGTTACCATGGTTGAGTTCGACGAACATCCCCAGAGAATCGCGCCCGGCTTCTAGCACAATGCCCGGAAGCACCGGATAAATCGGAGCCTCGCCAAGGCCTTTAAAGACATCAGCCGAAAGCAACTGTTCCAGGCCTTCAAAGTCAAAGTTGTCTACAATCGCCAAGGCCGACCAGCCCAGCGGAACGTGCGGACACGGGCCCGGGAAAAGGCAACCGGTCTTGCTCGAAATCCAGACCTTCGAGGAGTCCTCGCGAGTCATATGCAAAAATACGCTGCGCGTCGAATCTTCAAGAACGGCAAGAAGGGCGTCACCAAAATTTTTCTTCGAAGCGACCCAGTGGATTTTAGCTCCATCGGACGACAGGCTTTTCAAGTACCGCAGGAACGAATTCGGAAGTTCCAGAGAATCGTTCACCACCCAGGAACATTGTGCGTAATCGTTCTTGAGTTCAAAAGGAGTTCCGTCATAGGCCGTGCAACCGGCAATCCATTCCTCAACCACCGGAGCCGGGGGTTCCTCGTTTCCAGGCAACGGAAGCATTTCGACCAGCATACGGAACCAGCCGTTCGTATAGGCCGCAATAATCAACGAGAATACAATAATGATTCTCACCAGCGGGAACTTATTCTGCGCCCGCTTCCTTTTCCTCTTACTTTGGAATTCCGAAAATTCTACAGCCATTGATTAAAAAACAAAATACGATACTGCAACAATCGCAATTAAAATTAGTACAATCACGATGACAGTAGCGCCTCTCGAAGACGAAGTTTCGTCTACAAGCGGGTTTGTTTCCATAATTCTCGGCTGAGGTGCAGGATTTTCCGGAGCGGGAGTCGGCTGCGGCGCAGGTTCCTGTACCGGAGATGCAGGAGCGTGGTCTTCCGGCTTGGTTTCATCCTTTGGCGGATTCGCGGAGACCTTGGCATTGATCGGGAGATAAGCGGCCATCTCTTCTTCGTTTCCAAAGATCCGGATAAAGCGTTCAAGCCCCACCTTCTTCAAGCTGTTCGCCAGGGATTCCTTGTCGGCAAGGACGGCAAACGCACCATTTTTGCCGGACAGTTCTTGATGGAACTGCATAAAGGCATTATAGGCATCGCTATAGACAAAATCAATTCCCGTCAAGTCAACCGCAATGAACTGCGTATCGGGACTAGCTTCAATAACAGAACGGAAATTCGCCTTGAAGGTTTCCGCGTCAAAGGCGCCAATCGGATTGAGAGGCGCCGGAAGTAAGACGAAAAGGCCCACACTCTTTGTATTTACTTGCATCATGGAAAGAAATATAAGCTAAAGTATGGGCAACGTAACTAATAAAAATTCAAAAATAATATTACAAGCTGTTCCAGGTCGCTATTCCAGAATTTCGTCGTCCGTTTCAATAATCGGAGCGGGACGATTTACGACCGGAGCCGGTTCCGCTGTTTTTTCCGGGGCAACAGAAGAAGCCGGTGCAACAGGAACTTCAGCCGCAGCAGGGCGAGCTTGTTCAGCAACAGGAACCGTTTCTTGAACCGGAGCCACAGGAGCTTCCTGGATGCTTTCGGCAACAGGTTCTTCCACGAATTCTTCAGGTTCTTCGGTCACCAGCTTCTTCGCAGCAGCGGTCTTGTTCAAGCTTCCGCCATCCTTCGGCTTGTGTCCAAAGAGATACGGGCTAAAGCTCACGCTCACACGATGCACCGGAGAGAATACCGGATGGGATTCAAAAGCGTAATCCACGACAAGGAAGTTCGCAATGGTGATGCCAGCACCAGCAGTAACGCTCTTGAATGTTGTAAAGCTGCTCAGGCCGACTCGCAACTTGAGGCCAAAGTCAAATGCAAACTCGACACCACCACGACCACCAGACAGCCAATCCAGGGGATCCTCCCAAATGCGCTCGCCGCCATGGGTATCTTCGTCAAAATCCAAGTCTCTGGAATCATGATGGAAAAGCCCAGCACTCTGCCAATAGAAATTGAACTTGCCATACAGGTATTCCACAGGCAGTCCATAGCTCAAGGCGAGGTAAAATTCAGGCGCGGAGTATTCGAACTCGCCAGATTCCCACTTTGCGGCAGACGAAGTCCAGCCCTTCAAGAGTCCAGACACGTAAAAGTCATCCTTGATCTGGAAACGGGCGCTAGCATCGCCACGGAAGCCCCAACCGCTCTGGTCCATATCGCGATAAAGAACGTGGAACGCAATGCCCAAGTCCAAACGGTCGATAATGCGACGTCCCCAGGCGACAGAAAACACCCAGTCCGCAATCGAAAGCGTATTGTAATCAGAGCCTTCCGGCAGCGGTTCGCCATCCTTGATGTAAGGGATGTCATCAGCTCCGAACCTGGAGAACGAAACTCCGAGTCCCTGATTCTTCGGGAGCGGAATCACCATCGACGCATAATCGTACTTGGTGTCTTCGTAATAGGCCGTATGCGAGAACGATGCCCACATGTACTTCGCCTGGGAAAGCTGGTACGCATTGGTCATAAGGCCAAGGTAATCGCCCTCGATGGCAAGCGTCGTCGAACCAAGTGCAGCAGCACGTGCCCCCGGCTCAATATCAAGAGTCGCGTTAGCGCCCACGACACGGTCAGCCGCAAAAACAAGCGACGACAGAGCCGAGGCAAGGAAAACGATCCGCAGAGTATTAATTTTTTTAAAAAAAGACATTTGGTGTCTTCTAAGATAGATTATTTTTCTCTGCAAGAACAGAAAGGAACAATGCTTTTAGACGAATACATCCAAAATTTTCTGATATACCTGCAAACGCAACGCAGGTATTCCGAAAGAACGATCGAGACCTACCGCAAATCGCTCGAAAAGTACCAGGATTCGCTCATAGAGCCTCCGGCAAAAGGAAACTGCACGTCCAAAACAACGACGCTCGAATCGTTCACCGAAGCAAACGTCAAAAAATTCGTCTGGGACCTGAAAATCAAGCAGAAGCTCGCCCCCACCAGCATTTGCGAACACCTCGCCGCCCTCAAAAGTTTCGGCAAGTACCTGGTACGCTCCAAGATTCTCGACAAGAATCCCGCCGAAACAGTCCCCATGCCCAAGCGCCCCAAGCGCCTGGTCGCTTTTCTTTCACAAAAAGACCTCGCCGAAGAAAAATTTCCGGAACTCGAAAATCCGACGCTCCCGCAAATCCGCGCACGGCTTCTGCTGGAACTCATTTACGGTTCGGGCCTGCGCATCTCGGAATGCCAGAGCCTCCATTGGAATCAGTTACGAACAAAAGAACGACTAGTCCGTGTCATCGGCAAGGGCAACAAGGAGCGCATAGTCCCCATCACGGATTCGCTGATTTCATGGCTCGAGCAGTTCCGGGTCGCAGAAATCGAAGCGGGGCACGCCCCCACCGAAACAAGCTACATTTTCTTGAGCGAAAACGGAAAGCCCTACGACGTACGCACGCTACGGAAAGACATCCACGACCTGCTGCGAGAAATCGGCTGGGAAGGCAAGGCCAGTCCGCACGTGCTGCGCCACAGCTTCGCCACGCATCTGCTTGAAAACGGCGCCGAAATTATGAGCGTCAAAGAAATGCTCGGACATTCGAGCATCTCCACCACGCAAATCTACACACACGTGAACGCCGAACGCCTCCGCGAAGCCTTCAAGAAGACACATCCAAGGGCGTAGCAGGTCGCACCTACGGTGCTTTGAGGTATGGGGTCGGCACTTCGTGCCTTTCAGGTATGAGCAATAGCCCAAAAAGCGAGCCCAAAGGGGCTTTAGCACCACCCTCATAGCCCTGAGAAGTAGGAAGTAGACAGTAAAAGTCAGGCGGCGCAGCCGCGACTATAAAACTTTCTACCGACTACTGCCTACTGTCTACTAATTAGAAGAAGCTACCCTTAACGCCGACAGCGATGGTCCACTGCTGACCGATATCACTCCAATCCGGAGCATTCCACTTCTTCATCGGCTTTTCGCTGTATTCATTATTTGAATCAGCGCCACCCGCCTTGTCATGAATCGGGAGCGAGAACGCAAGGAACACCGGGAAATCCGGGTTCGAGAATTCCAAGCCGTACACGAGCGAAACAGACCAAGCCTGGTGATCCGGGTCCGGCCTCGGGTCGTAAGAGCCTTCAGATTCAGAAGAAATCCAAGCCACGCCAAGCGGGATCGAGAAATTCACGCCAAACGACTGGACAATGCCCGTACGTCCACGATAACCATAAGCGACAGAACCACCGACCGAAGGCGGAGTAAACGCACCGAGGTCATTTTCGCCATACGGCTTGAAGCGGTATTTAAAGCGGTCTCCATGCTTCTTGATATTCTTCCAGTAGCTGTCGTTGAACTCGTTTTCGCCCGAGAACAAGTGCATCGCAAACGGATGCGTGTAACTCAGGCTGTAAAGCCAGATGCCCTTGTCCGTATCGCGGCTGTAGTCCCATCCAAGCGTCAGCGAGTAAAGGCCGCTCCCCTTCTGGAAGCTGCTCGGCAAGATTTCCTTACCGCCATCCTTACCGCGCTTGATATCGTACTGCCCCGTCGGAATCGAAAGCGATGCCGAAAGCGATGCCGCACCGCCACTGCCAATGGTCTTCGAGAAATCAAACGAGATATCGCCAAGGCCGCCCGTAGAGCGATCCGTCGGAGGCTGGTTGCTGCGATACTGCACTTCGCCCTGATGGCTCATGAACGGAATCGTCACACCGACCTTCGTATCCCACGTCGGCTTGATCGAGAAATGCGGATTCACCGTAAGAGCCGAAAAATTCTGCCCCACGTTGTACTTCGTAAAGACTTCAGCCTCGAGGATACCGCCTGAAACGCCCTGGCCAATCCACTTGATGCCATCGCCAGAACCGCCACCGGAACCGCCGGCACCGCACCCGCCAATGGACTCCCACGGAGTCGCAGGCGTCACAGGAGAATTAAATCCAGCGTAAAAAGCAACCGCAACAAGTGCGACAAGAGAACAGCCTTCAATCAAAAAATTCTTTTTCATACCGCACCTCACGGAAGCTTAAGCAAATAAGCGTACTTATAGCCCGTCGACAAGAACTTGCCATCAGGGGAACGTCCACCAATCATCGGAACAGGCGCAAGCTCGACATTATTGTCAACCCATTCCACAAGTTCACTCTTTGCAGCACCCGTTTTCAAGCGAACTTCACGCATCACAGTACGACCGGCAGAACCATCCTGCGCCGATGCATTATCCAGATGAACCTTGTTGTAGTATGACGCTTGCGTAAATTCCGTCCAAACCACAAACAGATGGCCATCCGATTCAAACCAGTGCGGTTGCGCCGGATCAGACTTCATATCCTTCGTAAGGGGGATCTTGACAGCTTCGGCATCTTTCGAAAGTTCCTGGATATAAGCTTCCCAGGAATCTTCCGATTTCGTCATCAAGTTATACACGACAAAATTTCCATCAGGAGAAATCATCGGGCTTTCAACTTTCCAGTTGCTACGATCCGCAGGCTTTTTAAGCTTAATCGCCTTAGACGTTCCGCCATTGGCAAAGTCGACAAATACGATATTCTGCGGATCACCATCCGTTCCGTCGGCATAAGTCAGACGCACATTCTTCGTGCCAAAGAAGCCCTCGACAGTCGTTTCATCACCATCGTCTTCCACCTTTGCCGCAGGGTCTACCCACACATGCGGAGTCGCCTGTTCAATAATGCCCTTCTCAATGAACCAGAACTTTTTCTTGTCCGATGTACGGACTGCAAAAATGCCGTAATCCAAGACGTCACCGCAAGAACCCCCATTGAGTCCCTGACCACGCAACGAGACGATGAAATCAGGATGTGTGCTCCATTCAGGATCCTGGAACTGGCATTCGCCCTTATCCTTGTCGATCATCAAATACCATTTCACGTCATTCGCGGTATCCGAGACCGTCAAACGGTCATGCTGTTTCACCTCCGTGACAGAAAAATCAGCATCATGGTCATTGACCTTGATCTTGCTGAAATTCAGCCAAAGCATCGAAGCCGGGAAATTGACCGTATCTTGCGAAACGGACGGGTTGCAGATCTGCAAATCTCCATTTACAGAGAAAAGCTTCCCTATTTCAGAAGGCTTGTTCGTCTTGGAAGAATCATCCGAAGCCTCCGCCGAGAACGGTTCAGGCGTGTAACACGCAACAAGCGTAAGGGCCAAAAGACCTATGGGTAAAAGTAACTTTTTCATCAAGATGCAATATAAAAAAGAGTACGTCATTTTCATAATGAACAAATCACAAAAAGCCCCTTAAAATGCTATTATATTTGAAAAATCATCAAGGAGTATCCATGAGCAACTTCAAGACCATTTCACCGGAAGAATTGCAAAAGAATCCGTTCCACCTCATCGGCAAGGAATGGATGCTTATCGCCGCAAGCAAAGGCAACAAGACTAACGCCATGACAGCAAGCTGGGGTGGCGTAGGCATCATGTGGAACAAGCCCGTAGCCTACATTGCCATCCGTCAGACGCGCTACACCAAGGAGTTCGTCGATGCAAGCGACAAGCTTTCACTCAACTTCTTCGGTGAAAAATTCCGCAAGGAACTCGCCTACTTCGGTAAAGTTTCCGGTCGTGATGAAGATAAAATTGCAAAGACCGGTATGAAGGTTTCCGTAAACGACGGCGCCCCGGTTTTCGACGATGCCGAAACCGTATTCGTCTGCCGCAAGCTTTTTGCCCAGCGCTATGACGAAAATTCATTTGTCGACAAGAGCCTGCTCGATACCTACTACGGCAAGGAATCGCAGCACACGTTCTACATCGTCGAAATCGAAAAGGTTCTCGTCAAGTAACAACAGATAAAGCAAACCCGGCCCAGAGCCGGGACGCTTTGTAATTACGCGATCTTACTTTCTTGCTTTCTTGAACTTTTCGCGGATCAACTGCAAGTCGTGCTGATAAGGATTCCGAACAAAATCATCGAACGCCCAGGCAGTCGGGTGGAACACGCCCTTCGCATAAGTCAATAGCATATCGAGCCAGACGCCCTTACCCGCATAAAGCTTGAACGGACCGCGCTTGTAACTCGGCAGCACGACCTTGTCCATATCCATATAGCCAATATCGATGTTCACGTGACGGAGTTCCGGGCTCTCGGCCGATGCAGTCGTCAGCTCCAAGGCATTGCTACGTTCCTTTTCTTCGGCAATCGTCTCCGGAGGAATTTCCTTTTCAAACGAAACGACTCCACGGTACAGATCATCGCCCATCTCAGGCTTGTAGTAATCCGTCTTGTCAAACGCAAAAAGGCGACCCTTATGGCGGATCGGTCCCCAGGTCTTTTCAAGAATTTCAATAACGTGCGGATCCCATTCGGATCCTTTCTGCAACACAAACGCAATCAGTTGCGCATTTTCAGAAAATTGAGAAGCTTTCATTTTTTAATGCGGTAAAATCATTAGCGTCGAACGAATCAATTCCATTTGCTGGTTCGTAAAGTAAATGTCATAATTATCGTCAACCGTTACCGGAAACATAATATTTTCTATATCCGGGCAAGTGTAGATAGATGATTTTGCAAGGTATTTTAAGGATTCCCTGTAAATAACATCCCCGCCGATTTCCAATATTTCAGATTCATCCGCCGACTTATAGAGACCGCTTTTCAAGATATAATCACAAAACGGCGTATCCGTCAAGCCATCTTCGAGATTGGACCAATCTCCAATCAAGACCAAAGATCCATCAAGATCCTCATCGTACTGTTTCAAATCACGTTTTGTGGTCGAAGTATGACGCAAGCCAAAGAAATGGCCCGTTTCATGAATGGCGGTAAGCACAATCGTTTCCGATGTAAGGAGTTCAATTTTAGTAGAAGAACGGACATGCGTTCCCACAACGACAGATCCCTGACCTTCACCCATATCCCCCGAAAATAGACGGGCACATCCCATCACGCCATCATCAACAATGCTATGGACCAGCATAATGGTCAAAGAATTACGCGTTTCCTCTTCGGGCCAGCCCGCAAGTTCTTTCATGAACAGATCTTCAGAACTACGTCCTGCCACCCAAGGTCTCCCCGAAGGATACTTACTGCCGAACGTCGGATGGTCATTGGCGTATCGCACATAAAGCGTGTCGATGGTGACTCCATAATACTTTTCGCGGAACAAGTTTAGCATCAGGCGGGAAAGCGAATCCACAGAAACGCTATCCTTTGTAGGTTCTATGGCTCCCACGACGACCAGGTTTATCGAAAAATGGTCGCTATAAGACCCGACTCCAGTAAAACTTACGTTTTTCACCTGACCTTCGTAATACTTGCCATCGACGCCGAGCGAAGTCAGCCATATCGCCATCTCATTTTCTTGGCAATTAAACTCGTAAACATAGCGGTTCCCCACCACGGTTGGCGACAGGACTCGAACTCTTGAAAGTCCCGATTTATGGGAACCATCATTAAGTTCAAACGTACGGAACAACTGCAATTCCGGAACCGGCTGGGTCGAATCGATATCAAACGAAAGTTTATACGAAGCCTTGGGATGGACGATCAACTTGATGCCACGGGCAAGATGAGCGGCAGCAGAATCATTTACCGCCATATCGTTCGGATAAAGTTTAAAAGAGAAAACGTGGCTGGCATCGGGATAAAGCGTAGCCCCCTCCCCAGCTTCAGTGACACTAGAACATGCCGTAAAAACACACGCACAAACAAGGCTCAATAACCAATATGTCAGCACATTTTTTTTACAAACATTTTTCATAAACGATCGATCCTAACACTCCACAAATGCGTGTATAAAAAGTAAAGACCTATTTAAAATACAAAAGAAATAAAAAAATGAAAAAAAATATCAAAGAAAAAATATTTATTTCCTACAAAGGCCTGATAGCCCCGCTAGACGGGAAACCCGCCCTGGTAAGCGCCATAGCCCTCATACTCACCATCGCATCGCTAGACGAGCCCAAATTCGCCATTTTTCTACTTGGAACCGTACTAGCAATAACACATTTCTTTCGGCGCCACCTGCAGTGGGTCATTTTCGTATCTCTAGTCACAGCAATCGTCGTTCACGAGGGTATTCCCACCATTTCAGGAGAATCCCCCCCATCCCAAAGCGGAATAATCAGCTCTTCGGGTTGCGGAACGATAGAATCCCTCCAAAAAAAGGCCAAGGGAACAGCCTTTATTGTAAACGTATCTAGCGAAAATAACAAGAACGTTCAATACAAAGTCCGCATCACCGAAAAAAGGACTCTGCCAAGCCTCCCCCAGCCAGGAGACTCCATCTGCTATGAAGCTTCATGGTATCCAGTGACGCCACCGTCGGTTCCAGGAGCGTTCGACACCCAAGGATGGCTAAAGTCCCAAAATCTAGCCGCCTACGGCAAGTTCAAGCATTGGACATCTTATCGCGGCAAATGGACGTTCGAGCGGACATTCTCCAAATTCCGAAATTTTATGCAATCACGGTTCGCAAAGCATCTCGACCCTGCCGAAACAGGACTTTTGATGGGGCTACTCGCCGGAGATAAATCATCCATCCCGGAAGCTTTACGCAGCGACTTTCAACGTTCCGGGCTTGTACACGTACTTGCCATCAGCGGGTTCCACGTCGTCTTGCTCGCCGGAATGCTGATGGTATTTTTAAAAGCGACAGGACTCCCCCATAAAATCGTCATCATCGCATCAGTTGCACTTCTGGCGATTTACGTTCCCATCACAGGTAGCTCACCAGCCGTGCGCCGCGCCGTCATGATGTTTGCCATTCCGCAAATTGGCACTCTATTCGGGAAACCCGCAAATACGCTCAATAGCTTGGGGGTCGCACTTTTGCTCATCATCATCCCAGAACCTCACGTCATCTGGAATCCGGGATTCCAGCTTTCGTTTGCCGCGACCGCAGGCATCATCATCGGGACACCCCACAACCCGACAAAACTGTTACCCGACAGCCTCAAGCAAAACAAGCTTTGGCAAAAGGTTCAAGCATTCGCCATCGACCCGACTTATGTTACACTTTGCGCAACGCTTGCTACAGCGCCGTTCCTCATTCATCATTTCAAGACGCTTTCGCCATTCGCATGGTTCGGGAACATCATCATCGTGCCCGCGATTTCACTTGGCATGCAGGCAGGGCTTTTTGCACAACTCTCACCTGTGGACTTTATCTGCGGAACATTCTGCACCGCCGCGAGATTCTTTTTGCGGTTGGCATCGCTTTTGACGCGAATACTCTCGGATTCTGCGGCAGCCTCGATGACCGTTGGGCCGTTTTCGCCAGCGATACTACTAGCACTCGGAATCCTGATTATACTTTTACCGGTTTGCTACAGGAATTACATCGCCCGCAAATATGCGTTGTTGTGCGTTTTAGTAGCCGCAGCATTGTTCTCGTTCGAAAGCTACCGCGAAGTCCTGCACCCGTCGTGGACACTCACGACCATCGATGTCGGGCAAGGCGACAGCCATCTCATCAAGGCGCCATCTGGTAGGCATTTTCTCGTAGATGCTGGTGACAACAGCCGCCAAGATTCCGGCAAAGACATCATCGTTCCGTTTTTGCATCACATTGGCGTGAGCAAGCTTGATGCACTCATCATCACGCATCCCGACAAAGACCATTTCGGCGGAGCGCTATCAATCTTAAAAATGTTCCCCGTCAAAGAACTTTGGACAAGCGATTGCTCCATGAACGAAAGCAAACCCGACTGGCAACAAGTCCTCAGCGAAGCCCGCAAAAGGAACATTCCCATCCGCAACATCCATCGCGGCATTCTATGGAAAGAAAACTACTTCGAATTGCGGACAATCCACCCGCGAAACGACGTCTGCGTTGAAGCGAACGAAGGTAGCATCACGCTTAGGCTCAAAGGGCTTGGGCATTCAGCGGTGCTTACCGGAGACCTCACCGTCAAAGGCGAAAAAGAAATCATAAAAACAGACGCTTATCTGAAAAGCGACGTGCTAAAGCTCGGACACCACGGTTCTAAAACATCCAGCAGCGTACCGTTCTTGAACGCAGTCTCCCCCACATACGCCATTATCCCGAGCGGTCGCAAGAACAAGTTCCGCCACCCGCACAAACAAGTGACCGACCGCCTCGACTCGCTAAACATTCCCTACATCAACACCGCAAAAAAAGGGACGATAATGTTCACATTCGTCCCTGATTCCATCAGCTATACAACAATGTGGTAAACTTGTCATGCCCGCCACCGAGCGGGCACCTCCCTCTCGTGATTAATTACTTTTTCAAGCAATCGAGCGCAACGTCGTGCAAAAGCCCGTTCGTCGCGATGCTCGTGAAGCCTTCGTAAATCGGAGCGGTCGGCTTGCCGTTTGCATCGAAGAGCTCGGTCTTGCCATCAATGGTACTGAACTTGCCGCCCGCTTCTTTCATCAAGAGCGGGAACGGAGCAATGTCCCACAACGAAACGACCGGATCCACCATAATTTCGGCACGGCCAGCAGCCACGAGGTAATAGCCGTAGCAATCACCCCAACCGCGATGCAAGCGGGCACTGCGGCGGAGCTTCGTAAAGCCTTCGCCAAAGCCCTTGTCTTCCATCGTATTGACCGTTCCCGAAAGCACGAGAGCATCGCTCAACTGCGACACCTTCGAAGCGCGAACTTCGCGACCGTCCAAAAAGGCGCCACCGCCATTCACCGCCCACACAGCGCTCTTCATCGCCGGCAAGCGAATCACACTTGCTATCGGAACGTTCTTGCGGTAAAGACCAATCAGCGTTCCGAACAAAGGCACCCCGTGGATAAACGACTTGGTACCGTCAATCGGGTCAATCACCCACTGGTATTCCGCATCTGGGCTTTCAATGCCGAATTCTTCGCCAATGACGCCAAAGCCAGGCGTTTCCTTCGCCCAGAATTTACGGGCCAGTTCTTCCGTACCCTTGTCCGCAATCGTCACGGGAGTCTTGTCAGCCTTCCATTCGACGCCAACATCGTTCTGGTAGTACTTGAGAATGTTCTCTTCGGCAAGTTCCGCCGTCTTGAGCGCAATCTTCAAGAGTTCCAGATTCTCGGGAGCGACACCAGCCTTTGCAATTTCGCGATTTTCCATAGCAAGCTCCTAGCCGACCCACTTCTTGACAAGCGAAACGAGGAGTTCGTTTTCTTCGGGCTTGCCGACCGTGATGCGGATGTGTTCCGGCATGCCAAAGCTCGTGAGGCCACGAACAATCATACCGTTCTGTTCCAAGAACGAAACGAGTTCCTTGGCACGTTCACCGATGTGCACGCAAATAAAGTTCGCCTGCGTCGGGAGCACCTTGAAGCCAAGCGCACTAAGTTCGCGGTTCAAGTATTCAAAACCAACAGCGTTGTTCTTGCGGGTCGTTTCGACGTGAGCCGTATCAGAAAGAGCAGCCACAGCGGCCACCTGAGCAGCCTGGTTCACGTCAAACGGCGGCTTGATTTTCCACATGGCACGAACAACTTCAACACTTGCCATCGCATAACCCACGCGGAGCCCAGCCAAACCATAAATCTTACTGAAAGTACGGTTGAGGAACAAGTTCGGGTATTCCGAAAGCAGCGGAGCCATCTTCGGATAATCAGCAGCCGTAGCAAATTCAGCGTAGGCTTCGTCCAAGAACACGAGAACGTTCGACGGCACTTTTGCAAGGAAGCTGCGAATCTCGGCTTCAGTGTAATAGTGACCCGTCGGGTTGTTCGGGTTGCAAATGAAAGCCACGCGAGTCTTTTCGTTAACGGCAGCCGCAAGCTCATCCAGCGATGCCTTTTCGTCACCTTCGCCAACGCCAATAAAATCGGCACCGTTCGAAAGCGTCGTAAACTTGTATACGGAGAATGTCGGCGTAATGCCCACGCAATTGTCGCCCTGGCGGATAAAAGCCTTGCCCACCATGTCGATGATTTCATCGGAACCGTTACCAATCACAATCTGGTTGGTCGAAACGCCATACATCTTTGCGATTGCATCAATGAGCTTCGGAGCATCACCACGCGGGTACAAGTGCAAGGAATTTGCAATTTCGTGGAACGCTTCCACCGCCTTCGGGGAAGCACCCAACGGGTTTTCGTTAGACGCAAGCTTTACAACATTCTTAAGACCATAACGTTCACGAATTTCGTCGATGGACTTGCCCGGGACGTAATCGGAAAGTTTAGAAAGTTCTGGACGCGGTTCTACCACAAATACCTCCATTTTACGTGTGTAAATTTAGCTTTTACCAGGCGATTTATCTAACTTTGATGGACATGAAACGCATTCTTTGCCTACTAATCGCCGTTTTGGCAACAAGTTCTTTTGCATTGGACCATTTCTGGGACATGCGTTATACCTTTGGTCCCGAAAGCCGCCCATCGCCAAAAATCGGCGTCGGCCTCGGCATCCGTTCCGCCTTCAACTCCAACGTTCTCTTTCCCCTGAACTTCACGACCAGGCTCAACAAACAGTTTGACGTCGGTGCAAAGCTCGACATCAACACCTACGACAAACTGGATCAAATCCACACCGCCATTGACCTTGGAACGCGTTACCGCTTTAAGCCAAGTTCGTTCCTTGCCTTTGACGGCTACCTGGACTTGAGCGACATCAACGCAAGCGCCATCGCCTTTACGCTTGGCACGCAGCAATTCATTGCCAAATGCTTTGCCAATTACTATGAACTCCGTGCCGGCTTTTTGGACGGTGCTACAGGTAAGGATGGGTACGCCAAGTTTTCCGGTGCGATGATTCCGACGCTCGTCTTTGGACAAGTGCTTCGCGTGTTCCTCGAAGTCAACACATCATTCAGCATCGGAAACCTCCGCGACGACTTTATGATTGACATCATCCCCAAAATGGAGCTTACATTTGGCGGGACTCATATCCGCATTGACTTCGACGTGGGCGTAATGCAAGAAAAGAACAATGATGTAAAAACCATTGCTCTTTATGTTATGACAGCTTTATAAGTAGGAAGTAGGAAGTTATCAGTAGACAGGATTGCCTAGGATGAAACCACTGTCTACTTCCTACTGTCTACCGCCTACTATTTAACCACAAACATTCCGTCCTTGTAATCCACGATAGCGGGCTTTGCGGCACCCACGGTTCCCGAGAGTATTGCGTGGCTCAACGGACGTTCAATGTTGCGTTCGATATAACGCTGGATCGGACGAGCGCCGAATTCCGGCTGGTAAGCACCTTCCGCAATCGCCTCAAGAGCCGCATCCGAAAGTGTAAGCACCAAGTCCTGACGGGCAGCGCGGTTCGCCAAATCTGCAAATTTGAGTTTCACAATTTCGCGAATTTGCTTCTTCGAGAGGCTCTGGAACACAAGCACTTCGTCCAAGCGGTTCAAGAATTCAGGGCGGAAGAATGCATGCAAGTCAGCTTCGACATCCGCTAGTGCAACCTGCGGCGGTTCACCGTTCTTGGCGCTAGCCGCACTCAAGCGGAACTTTTCGGCACCCAAGTTCGAGGTCATCAAAATCAAGGTGTTCTTGAAATTCACCGTACGGCCCTTACCGTCCGTCAAACGACCATCGTCGAGTACCTGCAACAGCGTATTGAACACGTCCGGGTGAGCCTTCTCGATTTCGTCGAGCAAAATCACACAGTACGGATGCGTACGCACAGCTTCGGTCAGCTGGCCGCCTTCTTCGTAACCCACGTATCCCGGAGGAGCACCAATCAAACGGCTAACGCTATGCTTTTCCATGTACTCGCTCATGTCGATACGGACAAGAGCATTTTCGCTATCGAAAAGTTCAACGGCCAAAGCCTTTGCAAGTTCCGTCTTACCCACGCCCGTCGGGCCCAAGAAGAGGAAACTTCCAATCGGCGCATTTTCACGGGAGAGACCGCTACGGTTACGCAAAATTGCTTCGGACACGGCTTCGACAGCTTCGTCCTGGCCAATCACGCGGGCATGCAGACGTTCGTCCAAGTGCAACAACTTTGCCTTTTCACCTTCGCAAAGCTTTGTCACCGGAATACCCGTCCAACGGCTGACCACAAGCGCAATCGTCTCTTCGGTCACTTCTTCGCTCAAGCCACCTTCTTCGGCACTCTTGCGGAGCGCTTCGGTCTTTTGAGCCAGTTCCTTTTCAATGTTCACAATCTTATTGTACTTGAGTTCGGCAGCACGGTTCAAGTCGTAACGGGCTTCGGCCTGTTCCATCTCGTCCTTCGCCGCCTTCAAAGATTTCTTCAAGTCCTGAACTTCGGCAAATGCAGCACGGCGATCCTGCCAGCGTTCCTGCATCTGCTTTACGGCAGCATCGGTCACGGCAAGGTCTTCACGGAGTTCTTTCAAGCGCTTGACGCTAGCTTCGTCCGTTTCCTTTGCCAAGGCCTGCTCCTCGATCTTCATCTGGAGTTCCTTACGCTGCAACGTATCAAGCGCTTCCGGGACTGTATCCAACTGCGTTTTTACAAGGCTTGCCGCCTCGTCGATCAAGTCAATGGCCTTATCCGGCAAGAATCTATCGCTGATGTAACGGTTCGAAAGCTTTACGGCCGCCACAAGCGCATTGTCGTGCAGACGCACGCCGTGGTGCGCATCAAAGCCTTCCTTAATGCCACGCAAGATGGAAATAGCTTCGTCTTCGCTCGGTTCCGAAACCTGCACCGGCTGGAATCGACGTTCCAAAGCAGAATCCTTTTCAATGTACTTGCGGTATTCCTGCGTCGTCGTAGCGCCAATGCAATGGAGTTCACCACGAGCAAGCTTCGGCTTAAGCATATTGCCGAGGTCCATCGAGCCTTCAGTCTTGCCGGCTCCCACAATGTTGTGGAGTTCATCAATGAACATGAGCGTATTGCCATCTTCTTCGATAGCGTCAATCACGCTTTTGAGCCTTTCTTCAAAGTCGCCACGGTACTTGGCGCCCGCCATCAAGGCAGACAAATCAAGCGCAAAGACCTTCTTGCCCTTCAACGCATCCGGCACGTCGCCGCGGTAAATACGTTCGGCAAGGCCTTCGACAATGGCCGTCTTACCCACGCCCGGTTCACCAACCAGACACGGATTGTTCTTTGTCTTACGGCTCAAAATCAAAATCACACGGCGGATTTCATCTTCACGACCAATCACCGGCGAGAGCTTTCCGTCAGCCGCCATTTCAACAAGTTCACGACCGTAGAGTTTCAGCGGAGACTGTTCCTCGGCATTCGCGGCACCCGCAAACGGATCCGAAAGCCAGGTTTCCACCACTTCGGTCGAGCCAAGCGCATCGGCAAACACCTTCGAAAGCGCACGGTCGCCCGAGAACTTCATCAAGGCCACAAGCAAATCGCCCGGTGTCACCATACGGCTCACCTGACGAGCCGCCTGCACAGCAGCACGCAAAATGCGGTTCAAATCGCTATCCGGTTCCACATCCGGGTTCACGCCTTCCATACGCGGGATTTTTTGGACAAACGGTTCCAAACGGCCACGGAGTTCCGAGGTCTTCACCCCTTTAGACTTGTAGAGTTTCTTCAAGGTTGCATCGGGACCTTCGACAAGGCCCACCGCCAAATGTGCCGCCCCCAGGTAGGAGTGCGAGCAACGGTCGCGCAAGCTCTGCGCTTTAGCCAAAACCTTTTCTGCATCATTAGTAAAATCGGACATTTTATCCTCGCTTTTTCTTTTTTCCGCTACCTAAAAGCAAATGGCGTGCCAAAAACAGGGAATTACCCTATTTAGCCTCTATTTGCACCCCTCAAAGATCCAAATCCGTTATTAATTTCAAAAAAAATCAGTTTTTGTTTCAAAACTAGCGATTTAAAGCATTTTTTTGAAACAGGCTCCCGCTTCCATTGTAAGAATTTATATAAGTTCTCTTTTTTATGCTAGTACAACAATAAGAAATTTTTCAAAAACGGCTTTTTTCATCAAATTTCGCCGTTTTCTTAAAAAAATAGCGTTGTAAGTGTTGTAAAGCTTTACATCGGAAAAGTACCGAAAACGACCACGAATATTCCAATTTAAACTATTTTATGGATACAAAACCAAACATCCCATACACCAAAACAACGGCACCTCTCACGAGATGCCGTTGTTTCTTTTTTCAGAGTTCTTCTTTTTTTATTCGAAACGGTTTTGTACTTTACTCGTAACGACAACCCATAATACACCAAAGCCCTCTTTCGAGGGCTTTTCCTTTACAAACTTGTCATCCCCGCGAAGGCGGGGATCACCATCTCGTTATTAAAACCATAGGCTACCGCCCACCGACTGATGTGATGAGCCTTCGATACTCAAAAGCCCTCTTTACGAGGGCTTCTTCGTATCGGATAATCGGCTACCGCCCACCAACTAATATTTGGTCTACCTTGATGGAGGGCTGGCCGACGGTCACCGGCACGTGTCCAGACGAGGCTCCGCAAACGCCTGCGGCCTGCTCAAAGTCCGTACCCACCATGCTAATGCGCGGCATAATTTCGTGACCTTTACCGATAAGCGTTGCGCCACGGACCGGTTCGCAAATTTTGCCGTTACGGATAACATAGCCTTCATCGACAGCAAAGTTGAACTCGCCTGTCGCCGGGTTCACGGAACCGCCAGCCATACGGGCGGCATAGAGTCCGTTATCCACACTGGCTATCATAGAATCGAGCGAATCCTTGCCCGGCGCAATAAACGTATTGCGCATGCGGCTAACAGGAGCGAACTTGTAGCTTTCGCGGCGAGCGCTTCCCGTACGGGCAATACCCACTTCGGCAGCACCCACGCGGTCGCTCATGTAAGTCTTCAAAATACCGTTTTCGATCAGCACAGTACGTTGAGTCGGCGTACCTTCGTCATCGTACTTGAGGCTACCCCAGACACCATCCATCGTACCGTCGTCAATAGCGGTAAGGCACGGCTGGCCAATAGCTTCGCCAATCTTTCCACAGAACGGGCTTGCATTACGGCGCACCGATTCCGTTTCGAGCGGATGTCCGCAGGCTTCATGGAAAATCACGCCGCCAAAGCCGTTGCCCATCACGACAGGCATCTGGCCGCCGGCAATGTAACCGGCATCGAGCATGCGCAAAACGCGGTCGCCGCATTCCGTCGCAAGCGCTTCCGGAGAATAGTTGGCCAAAAGTTCATAACCGCCAAGAGCACCAGGTGCTTCATGCGTCGTCAATCGTTCCGTGCCATCCGTAGCCGTCACATTCACGTTCACGCGTAAACGGCCGCGGGTCATTTCCAAATGCAGGCCTTCGCTGTTCATCAAAGAAATTGATGTGCAGCTATCCGTAACGCTAGCCCCCACCTGCGCAATCTTCGGCGAAAGCGCACGGGCAGCCTTGTCTGCACGGAACAAAAAGTCCTGCTTGATGGCCTGGCCCAGAACGCGCGGGTCCTTGTAGGCGGCCATATTAAAATCACAAACGCGCTTTTCGGGTGCAAGTTCAAACGGCTTTGATGCAGAACCCGTACCACCGGCAGCAGCGGCAATGCGTCCAAAAGCAAGCGTCTTCACGAGCTTGATCAGCGCGTCTTCGCTATCGTCACTCGTAAAGCCGTACAGGACTTCAGTCCCGTACAAAAGACGAACGCCGATACCGTATTCGGTACCCGCAGTTGCCGTTTCGATCTGACGGTCTTTCAAGCCGAGGCTCGAGCTTCGCGTTTCTTCTTCAAAAATCTCGACAAAGTCTGCACCGGCACTCTTGCCAGCTTCAAAAATCTTTACGGCAACTTCTGGATTCACGTTAAACCTCGCCGTTCATCTTCTTGCGCACAGGAATCCCAGCAGCAAGCATTTCGCCCTTGATCCCCGGCACCGTGTAATCGCCAAAGTGAACCATCGAAGCGACCAGAGCCGCATCGGCACTCGTCTTGCGGAACAAATCCACAATGTGGTCCGGAGTTCCGGCGCCACCGCTTGCAATCACGGGCACCTGCACAGCCTTTGCAATCATGTCAGTAATCGTGAGTTCGTAGCCGTTCTTGACGCCATCCGTATCGATGGAGTTCAAACAAATTTCGCCCACACCGAGATCTTCGGCACGCTTGGCCCATTCCAGGGCGTCGATGCCCATCGCCTGGCGGCCACCACGGATAAACACTTCGTAACCGCTCGGAATCTTGTCCGAAACGCCCACGAACTTCGCATCCATGCCAAGCACGATGCACTGGCGTCCAAAAGCCTTTGCACCTTCGGCAATGATTTCGGGATGGAGCACAGCAAGGCTGTTCACGCTCACCTTTTCTGCACCGGCAAGGAGAGCCTCGTGCATATCGTCCAGGTTACGGATACCGCCACCAACAGCAAACGGGATAAAAACGCGCTTTGCAATCTGGCGAATCATTTCCATATCGCACGGGCGGTTCTCGGCACTTGCCGTAATATCGTAAAAAACGAGTTCATCGACACCGTCGTCGCTATAACGCGCACCCATCTCTACGGGGTCGCCAATGTCGATATTACCCTTAAATTTTACACCCTTCGTGACCTTGCGGTTACGGACATCCAAGCAGACAATTAAACGTTTAGTGAGCATGCCGAAAATTTAGAAAAACTAGAGGTTCTTTTCGATAGCGTTCCTAAGGGTAGCTTTAGGCACAGCGCCGACAATGTTACCGACTTCCACGCCATTCTTGAACAACTTCATATTCGGAATATTCGTGATGCCAAAGCGTGCGCAAATATCCGAAACACCTTCGTCGTCGACGTTGATCTTTGCGATAATGGCACGACCGTCGAATTCATTAGCGAGGTCTTCGACGACGGGACCCATCATCATGCACGGACGGCACCAGGTTGCCCAGAAGTCAACAAGTACCAGCTGACCACTAGAAATAACCTTATCAAATGATTCTGCAGTAAGAGACAATGCTGCCATAATAATTCTCCTATTTTACCGATAGGCAATATAGCAATTTAGTGGTAGGTGATTAGTGATTAGTGGTTAGTGGTTGATGATTAGGATTTATAATCGCGGCGAAGCCGCCCTGTTTACTAACCACTGTTTACTAGCCACTTACTTTTTCCTCATCTTCGCGCAATAAATGGGACCACAGCCATGAGCCTTGTCCGGCAAAATATGCACGCCGAGTTCCGTCCGGTCCGCCCCTTCAGGCAGTTCCTCGATACGAACAAATTCCATCATCTTACGCTTTTTCAAGATTTTAGCGACCACGGCATCGTTTTCAAGAGGAGAAAGTGCGCAAGTGCCGTAAATCAGTTCGCCGCCCGGTCTAAGCGCATCGACAGCCGAAGCCAACAGCGAACCCTGTTCCACCGACAATCGCTTCACGCGCTTGACCGACCAGACTTCTAGATGCGAAGGCGAATTGAGCACATGCCTGTCCGAAGAACACGGAGCATCGAGCAAAATGCGATCGTAGCATTCCTTCTTGTGCATCCCGAACTTGACGCCGTCATAGCCGGTGACATTGATAACCGAGCGCCAGGACTGCGGCAAGGAATTTTCGAGTACGTGCTGCAAGCGGAGGCGTCTATCCGGCGAACGGTCATTACACTGAAGCGAGCCCTCCCCCTTGAGCATCGAAGCGATCACAAGCGACTTGCCACCCGGAGCCGCACACATATCGAGAACGTCCATTCCAGGCTCAACGCCAAGCGACTTTGCCGCAAATACGGAAGCCTCGTCCAAATAGTACGGTTCCAAGTCATCGGCGAACTGGAGCTTTGTAGCGCACCCCTCGCCCTTCAGCGATTCCAGGAGTACCGGCCAACGATCCGCATAAATCTCTTCAAAATAATCGAAAAATTCCATAGCACAAATATAGACGAAAGAACGGCTCTGCGAGCCTATAGACGAGAGACGAGAGAGGTTTTAAACCAAACACCTAATCATACTTAATAAAAAAAAGCCCCTCGGAGTAGAGGGACTTTTTAGTTGAGCTACCAGGATTCGAACCTAGACAAACAGAGTCAGAATCTGTTGTGCTACCGTTACACCATAGCTCATCAGTGCGCACCAATTTTAGAAAATAATTTTC
>JBGVAT010000088.1:0-14280 GCA_045224895.1 Fibrobacter sp. | reverse complement strand
GGATTTGTACAAGTACAAAGCCCTTCGGCTCAGCTATGAAAATGCAAGCATTTTCGCAGCGTTCGCCTTGGTTGCTTTTATTCCGGGGTCTCCTTTTTATAGCCCATTTCCACAGCTTTTGCGTCTCTCCTCAAAATCCAATGTAAACTATTATTGTATATTTAAATCGGTATAGTTATGTCAGAAGAGAATAATTCTAAATCGTTTGATGGACGCCAAATGCCCGCCGATGTCGAGGCAGAACGTTGCCTCCTTGGTGGTATTTTGCGTGATCCCGAAGTGATGGGCGTCGCGGTGATGGCCATCAGTGATGATGACTTTTTCTATATGGAACGTCATCAGTTGATTTGGAATGCCCTATGCTCTTTGAACAAGGCGGTAACGCCCATCGATCCGGTGACGCTTTCGGCGGAACTGACAAAGATGGGCAAGCTCGATATTGTCGGGGGCAGGGAATACATCTTTGAACTTATGGAATCCGTCGCGTCGTCGGCGAATGTCCCGTGGCAGCTGGAACACCTCCGCAGCAAGGCGGTGTTACGCAAGCTCATCCGCACGTCATCCGATATTATCCGCCAGGCAATGGACCCGGCTTCTACTCCGGACAATGTGCTGCAAGATGCCGAACGCGATATCTTTGCGATTGCCGATAACCAGGTACGCAACACCTTAAAGTCGATCGACAACTTTGTGGCGCCACTTCTGGAACGCATCAATAACCGTCGTGATGGCGGCATTACGGGTGTGCCTACAGGCATTACGGAACTGGACGAACTTACGAACGGTCTCCAGAATTCCGACTTGATCATTCTTGCTGCCCGTCCGGGTGTGGGTAAGACGTCTTTCGCCATGACGGTTGCCGCAAACGCAGCCATTCGCTACGGCAAGAACGTCGCCTTCTTCAGCTTGGAAATGGACGGCATCCAGCTTGCTCAACGTTTGCTTTGCTCGCAAGCTCAGGTCGACCAGAGTAGGCTCCGTAACGGTAAGCTCAGCTCTGACGAAATCAAGAAGATTATCGCCGCCGTGACTCCGATTAACCAGGCTCCGCTGTTTGTCGATGACAACGCCGACCTCGGTATCATGGAACTCATGAGCAAGGCGCGCCAGCTCAAGCACAAGGGCCACCTCGACCTCCTCATCATCGACTACTTGCAGTTGATGAAGACCGGCAAGGAAGAAAACCGTGCGGTCGCTATCGGTGCCATTTCTCGTGGCCTCAAGATCTTGGCAAAGGAATTGAGCATCCCGGTCATCGCACTCGCTCAGCTCAGCCGTAAAGTCGAAGAAAAAGGTCGTGAACGCCCGCAGCTTTCGGACTTGCGTGAATCCGGTTCTATCGAACAGGACGCCGACATGGTGTGGTTCGTGGAACGCCCGTTCGTGCAGACGCACAAGGACGAAGACCGCTACAAGGCTACCCTCATTGTGGCCAAGCACCGTAACGGTTCCGTGAAGGACATCGATATGAGCTTTGTGCCCGAGTACACGACGTTCTACGATGCGACCGACCAGCAAGGTGGCGAAGAAGATGGCGACTATCAGTACGATGATGGCGCGGGCCCGCAAGAAGCAGACTTTGGCAGTTTTTAAGGAAGTGTAATGTCGTTGATCTTGAAACCGGTATACTGGATTGGACAAAAGATTGTCGATGCGATTGCGGCAGTTGGAGAGTGTATCTGCATTTTGCTCGTCACGCTCAAGCAGTTCCGCTTCGTCCACAAGAATCCTTCCTTGATCGTGAAGGAAATGATTTCTGTGGGCGTTTCCTCGCTTCCGCTTTTGTTCGTCACGTCCATCTTTACTGGCATGGTGGCGACGATTATGGCTGAGTTCGAATTCCACAACCTTGTGTCCGACAAGTTCGTGGGTACGGCTGCGTGCAAGATGGTGCTGATCGAACTTGGACCTTTGCTCACGGCAATTGTGCTTTCTGGACGTGTGGGGAGCGCCGTTGCTGCTGAACTTGGTTCCATGAAGGAAAAGGAAGAACTTTCCGCTTACGTGGTGCTGGGGCTTGACCCGTACCGCTACCTGGCGATGCCGAGGTACTTTGCGTTTTTGACGATGATCCCGTGCCTTACTGCCATCTCCAATGCTCTGGCGTTGATTGGCGGCTGGATTGTGTGCGTACTCGCGCTCGATATTACGACCTACACCTATTCGACCGGTATGCAGTACCTGTTCGAGAATCTGGACTTGTGGGCGGGGATTATCAAGTCGGTTGTGTTTGGTACGATCATCTTTGTACTTGCCTACTACCACGGAACTCACGCCAAGCCGGGGGCTCGTGGGGTGGGGCTTGCAACGATGAGCGTCGTTGTTTCCAGTTGTCTTATGATATTGGTTTCTGATTTTATTCTTGACGCGTTCATGTTCTTCTAGAGGTTTTAGTTATGCCGAATGTAAAAATCGATCCTAGCGATATTGCGATCCGACTCAAGGGACTCAAAAAGTCTTTTGGACCTCAGACCGTCCTCGAAGACGTGAACCTCGACATCCGCCGTGGCGAAACGATGGTGATCATCGGTAAGTCTGGCGGTGGCAAGTCCGTGATCTTGAAGCACATGATTGGACTTCTGCAGCCGGATGGCGGTGAAGTGACTGTCGATGGCGTGACGATCAGTACGCCGGAGTTTTTCGATACGCGCACCATTCGCCGCAAGATGGGTATGTTGTTCCAAATGGGGGCCTTGTTCGACTCGATGAATACGGGCGAGAACATTGCGTTTGCCTTGCGTGAACACCACCCGGAATTGTCCGAAGCGGAAATCCAGAACGTGGTGACCGAAAAGCTCCAGATGATCAACCTTGTGCCGTCTTTCCGTACAAAGATGCCGTCTGAACTCTCGGGCGGTATGCGTAAGCGCGTGGCGCTTGCAAGAGCGATTGCGCTCAATCCGGAAATTCTTTTGTACGATGAACCGACGACCGGTCTTGACCCGATTACCAGTGACGTGATCAACGACCTGATTCTCGATATGCAGAGCAAGCTCGGTGTGACATCTGTGGTGGTGACGCACGACATGGTGAGTGCCTTCAAGGTGGCCGATCGCATTGCCATGCTCTACAACGGTCGCATTATCGAAGTCGGTACTGTCGAAGAAATCAAGAATACAAGCAATCCTTACGTACATCAGTTCATTACTGGACAACGTAAGATTTCGGTGGATGGGGAAGCTCAGGAATAGTTTTAAAGAGTGGGGAAAATTATGGATAGGAAAAAATTATCGTTACTGCTTTTGTCGTCTGCAATGCTTGGGATGTGGGGCTGCGGCGAAGGTGACGTTTTCGAAGCGACTGTTGATGATGAACTCCTTGTTTCGAAAATCGAAAAGATGGATGATGCTGAATTTTTGCAAACGTTTATCGATGATTATTGCAAGGGAAAAAAGTCTTGTGAAGAACAGTTTGTGAAAAGCAGCAGCTCTTCCGAAGAAAGCAGTTCTTCGTCGGAAAAGTCCAGCAGCTCGAAGAGCAAGTCCTCGAGTTCTGTTAAGAACAGCAGCTCTTCGTCGGCCAAGTCTTCGAGTTCGGCAAAGAGCAGCAGTAGCTCAGCCACGTCTTCCAGCTCCGTTTCGAGCAGTTCGAAGGATGCTCCGAAGATCTCGGGCAAGTGCGAATTGATCAAGCCTTCTGAAGTTCACGTTGGCGATGCTGTTATCTGGCGTTACCTGCCTGATGACAACTCGGTTGAGTCGGCTAAATTCAGGTGGGAAGTCAGTAACCAGATTAAGGAAGGGCTTGAAGATGGCGAACTGGAAGGAACGGGACTTCCCGAACTTACCGTGACCTTTAGCACCATCGGTAAAAAGATCGGTCCTTTCCTCCATTTTGGTGATGAAGGTTTTGACTGTGATTACGTGATGGTTGTTGAAGAAGGGTCAGAACCTGAAGAATCTTCTTCGTCTTCGGCTCCCAAGAGCAGTAGCTCGTCCAAGGCCAAGTCCTCGTCCAGTTCGGCTGTCGAAGGCCATTGCGCAGTGACCAAGTCCGAGGTCTACGTCGGTGACGAAGTGGATTGGTACGTCGCAGGTCCGGATGGCGAAGTGCTTGAAGGATTCTACAACTGGATCGATATCGGTACTGGTGGCGAAATTGTCGCCGGTAAGCAGTCAGATCGAAATGGATCGACGAGGATTACGGTTGTGTATTCTCAGACGGGCGCCAAGGTGACCCATGTCCAGTTCGGTAACCAGATGATCGATTGCGACTACAATGAAGGCGAAGATTTCCTTGTTGTCAAAGCCAAGGAAGTTAGCTCTTCTTCTTCTGAACCAGAAGAAAGCTCGTCTTCGGAAGAAGAAGTCATCGTCAAGTCCAGCTCTTCAAAGGGCGAAGACCCGTGCCCGGACGGTAATTGCGGAGTGATTGATTTTTAATAGATTTGAAGTATAATTAAATTTACAAAGCGCTCTGGGCCTCATTCCGGAGCGCTTTTTCGTGAACTTCTTGAATAAAAAACACTTACAGTATTTGCATATTCTCAAGATTTAATATATTTTTCGTCCTAAGAGGTTTTTATGAATAAAAAGATTTATGTAGGAATGATGTCTTTGGGTGTCGCTGCCACTTTTTGGGCTTGCGGAAGCGGCGACATTATTACGCCTAACAATATCGATGAAGTTTTGAAAGGTTATGTGGCAGAAGAACCGACTGTTGGTCTTAACATGGTGACCGAAAAGGAATGCCCGGCCTGTTTTGAAGGTGCTGTGGCCAGTTCTTCTTCGAAGAAGGTAAGATCCTCTTCTAGCTCCCAGCAGAACCCCAACCAGCAGGAGCAGTCTTCTTCTTCCAAGATCGAAGTGAATACGAGTTCTTCTAGTGCCCGTCCGCCTTCTGAATATTCTTCTAGCGCTTATAGACCGCCTGTCAGCAATTCTTCCAGTTCTTCTCAGGCCATGCCTGAAGGAACCATCGGTGTTTGCGCACCGACGAAGGATATTTCTGAAATCGACGAAGGCGGAAAGGTCACTTGGAAGTTTACCCAGAACAAGGAAGTTATTAAGGATGCTACCATGCTCCTAAGTGCTTCGTTTAACTGGACCTTCGAAGGCGCAACTCCCTCTTCTGCAACTGCAAAGGGTGCAGGTGGTATGTCCCAGTCCGTGACCTACACGACGTCGGGTGATCATGGTGCAACGCTTGTCGTGAGCATCGGTAATTCTCCGTACCAGCTTACCTGCTCGCCGGTCCATGTGAATGGTGCCAAGATTACGGGTTGCAAGTGCTCTGCTGCCGATAAGAAGCCGGATATTTCCGTTGGTGCTTCTTGGACCGTAGAAGGCTGCACTTCTGCAGGTGCTAACATCGTCGGCTATGAATGGACGGGTGCTACTGTCGCCGATCCGGCCCATCCTGAAAAAGCTGCTGCTGCATTGACCGAAAAGGGTCAGACTGTAGCTCCGGTCGTGAGAGTCTCTAACGACGACAATTCCGTGACTGACGTCCAGTGCGAAGAAGTGACGGCTGTTGACGCCCTCTCTCCGGATTATGAAATTCTCCAGACCTCCAATACTGGTGCTATCGCCATTCCGGCAGGTACCAACCCGGTTCATATCAAGGTTCCTGTTAGCGGACAGAGCTGCGTTGTCTTCTGCCAGACCACTTGGGATGCAGAAACTCAGGGTAACTTGGATATGGAAGTTGGTGGCAAGAAGAAGTCTGGTGCATTTAACGTGACCGTCGACCTGTCTCCCGATAACTGCGATGACGACATGGTTGAATTCACGCTTTCTGCTCCGGCTACTTGCGGCGTCCAGTAATCGGATCCGGTAACCTACGAATTTAAAAAGACCTCCCGTATGGGAGGTCTTTTTGTATGTACAAATGTTTTAGCTGCACGTTGATTATGGATGCGTTTCCGTGCCTGCAAGGACATCATCCTTTTCTTTGGGTAGGCGGCTCCTTTCTCTCGTTTATGGAATGAAAAAAGCCCGCTCTTGAGCGGGCTGCTAATCTAATACGAATGTCTAATAGCTAATGACTTGTGGACGATGATCAATGACTAACCACCAACCACTAACCACTAACCACTAACATTACTCTCTTTCACCCTTGAACTTCGCAAGGAACGTCTTTGTTTCGTTCGCTACGATTCCAGAAAGCAGGATCAGGGCCACGAGGTTCGGGAATGCCATGAGGCCGTTGAAGATGTCTGCGCTTGTCCAGACGGCGCTTACGGTGAGGTAGGGACCGATAAAGATGGCGAAGATGTAGACCCAGCGGTAGACGAGTGTGGCCTTCTTGTTCTTGCGTCCAATGAGGTATTGCAGGCACTTTTCAGAGTAGTATGCCCAACCGAGAATGGTCGTGAATGCAAAGAACACGAGCGCAGTCGCAAGGAAATACGGGGCAATCATGGAACAGCCCGGAATGACGGAAAGTCCGCGGGAGAAGGCTTCCATCGTGATGTTCACGCCTTCGAGTCCGAGCTTCGGATCCCAGGCGCCCGAAACGACAATGGCAAGGCCCGTCATGGTACAGATGATGATCGTGTCGAAGAAAGTACCGGTCATGCAGACAAGGCCCTGACGAACCGGTTCCCTTGTCTTTGCTGCAGCGGCGGCAATCGGAGCAGAACCGAGACCGGCTTCGTTACTGAAGATGCCGCGGGCGATACCCTTTTGCATGGCTATGAAGATGGAGCCGATAACGCCACCTGTTACGGCGGAGGGGTTGAATGCGGCACGGACGATCGTTTCGACGGCTTCCGTGATATGAGAGCAGTTGAGGAGCAGGAGCATCATGCAAGTGATGATGTAGACAATCGCCATGATGGGGACGATGTACATGGAAACTTTGGCGATGCGCTTGAGACCGCCGATAATGACGAAGCCTGCAAATGCCGTGACAAGAATGCCTGCGATGGCGGTCGTGATGTTCACGGAGTTTCCGCCGATGTTCACAAATTCAGGAGCGTTCGGGGTGAGGCGGGCCATGGCGCTCGTGATGCCGTTCACCTGCGTGATGGTGCCGATGCCGAGGAGGCCTGCGGCGATACCGAAGATGGCAAACAGCACGGCGAGCCACTTCATGTTCCAGCCATAGCGTTCCTTGATGCCCGTTTCGATGTAGTAGAAGGGACCACCGAGAATCTTGCCGTCAGAGCCGACCTTGCGGTATTTGACAGCGAGGAGACCTTCGGCGTACTTGGTGGCCATGCCGAGGAAGGCTGCGACTTCCATCCAGAAGAGGGCGCCGGGGCCTCCGGTGCCGATGGCGGTTGCCACACCGACGATGTTACCTGTACCGATTGTTGCAGCAAGAGCGGTACAGAGGGCGCCAAAGCTTGAGACTTCGCCTTGGCCGTCCTTTTCGTTGTGCAGCATGAAGCGGAGGGCGTTGTGCAGGTTCAGAACCTGCAGGCATCCGAGCCTGATGGTAAGGAGGAGGCCTACGAACAGGATGGTGACGATCAGAGGAACTCCCCAGACGTATCCATCGATGGAATCGAGAATGGAATTGAGTGTTTCCATAGATTATCCTTGATGTTAAGGGCTTTTACCGCAAAGTTAGAAATTAGATGCTCGTCAGCGTTTTGACATCCGCTTCGTAGTCCACGCCATCGACATCGAAGCCGTTTGTGGCGAGGAAGTCGTGACGGTATCCTTCGAGGTCTCCGATTTCGGAGAGGTTCTCCTGCGTGACGGTCGCCATGCGCTTGTCGACTTCTGCCTGGACTTTCGGATCCAATTCGTAGTCGTCGATGCGGATGAGGTTTTCGCTGTCCGTCGGGACGGCGGAGCCCGTGTAGAGGCGTTCCGTGAAAAGGCGTTCCATCTGTTCGATGCATCCTTCGTGATTTCCCAGTTCCTTCATAACCTTGAAGAGGATGGAAATGTACATCGGGATGATGGGGATGACGGCGCTGGAGCGTGTCACGAGGCCCTTGTTGACGGAAACGTAGGCTTCGCCGTTGAGGTCTTGTTTCAATTCGCTGTTGAGGTCACGCGCAGTGGCTTCGAGGTGCTTCTTGGCAGAACCGATGGTGCCGTCGCGGTAGATGGCGTGCGAAAGCTTGGGACCGATGTATGAATAGGCGACGGTCTTTACGCCTTCGGCAAGGACGCCGGCTTCTTTAAGCTGGTGAATCCAGATGGCCCAATCTTCACCGCCCATCACTTTGACGGTGTTCGCGATTTCTTCTTCGGTGGCGGGGTTTGCACTGATGGTGCTGATGCGGCCGGAGAGGCTGTCGATGGTGGCGCCCGAGAATACTTTGCCGACGGGCTTCAGGACGCTGCGGTAGATGGTGCCGTTGTCTGGATCGATGCGGATGGAACTTGCGACGCTGTAGACGAGGAGGTCGACTTTGCGGTCCATCTTTTTAAGTGTGTCGATGACGTTCTTGCGCATTTCGTGCGAGAAGGCGTCGCCGTTGTAGGTGACGCCTTCGAGCCCGGCTTCCTTGGCGTACTTGTCGAACGCCATATTGTTGTACCAGCCTGGCGTACCCGTCTTTTCGCGGGAGCTGTCGCCGTCACCGTCGGAGCCTTCCTTTTCGAAGGATACGCCGATGGTGACCGCCTTGTAGCCGAACGCAGCCGTGATACGGCTTGCAAGACCGTAGCCGGTCGAGCATCCGAGAACGAGTACGGTCTTGGGGGCGTCCTTGGACAGCTCCCCAAGGGCGCTGCGTTCGGCGAATTTTTTCTCGATGTATTCAATCTGGTGCTTGACTTCGGCGGCGCAGCCTTGCGGGTGTGCGTTGATGCACATATTGCTGCGGATCAAAGGTTTGATGATCATGGTGGACTCCCATAAATTAATGCAAGCGTAACTTAGAAATTTTGCTATTTTTTGTCATAAAAAATATTTAAGGTCCATAAGAGGAAATTATGTCTGAAAAAAGTCCAGTTCGTGTTCGCTTTGCTCCGAGCCCCACAGGTTATTTGCACGTTGGCGGTGCCCGTACCGCTATTTACAACTACTTCTTTGCAAAACACATGGGTGGTACGTTCTACCTGCGCATCGAAGATACTGACCGTAAGCGTTACAACGAAACGGCTCTGCACGACTTGATGCGCGACCTCAAGTGGCTTGGCCTCCAGTGGGACGAAGGTCCGGGATGCGAAGGCGACTGCGGTCCGTATTTCCAGAGCGAACGCTTGGACATTTACCACCGCGAAATCAAGAAGCTTCTTGATTCCGGTCACGCCTACTACTGCTTCTGCACCGAAGAACGCCTGCAGGAAGTTCGTGCCGAACAGGAAAAGTCCCACGTGCCGGTCACGGGTTACGACCGCCACTGCCGCAATATTAGCCGCGAAGAAGCCGAAGCCCGCATTGCCGCTGGCGAAAAGGCTGTGATCCGCTTCAAGGTTCCGGAAACGGGCGTCACCGAATTCGATGATATGATCCGTGGCCACATCAGCTACCAGAACGAACTTCTGGACGACCTCGTGCTTATCAAGCGCGACGGTTATCCGACCTACCACTTTGCAAGCGTTGTCGACGACCACTACATGGGCACGACGCACGTGCTCCGCGGCGACGAATGGATCAGCTCCACGCCGAAGCACGAACTCTTGTACAAGGCCTTTGGCTGGCAGCCGCCTGTGTGGTGCCACCTGCCGGTGATTCTCGACAAGAACGGCGGCAAGCTTTCCAAGCGCAAGGGTGCCGCCTCTGTGGGTGACTTCCGCGATCTCGGCTACCTCCCGGAAACGCTCGTGAACTACCTCGCGCTCCTCGGCTGGAACCCGGGTGACGACCGTGAAGTCATGACCCTCAAGGAAATGATCGACAGCTTCACGCTCGAACGCATCAATCCGAAGTCCGCCAGCTTCGACGAAAAGAAGCTCCAGTGGATGAACGGCCAGCACATCCATATGTGCGACGACGCCTTGCTCAAGGGCATCATGAAGGAAGGCCTCGTGAAGAAGGGCATCGACCTTTCTAACGAACCGGAAGCCCGCCTTGACGAAATCGTGAAGCAGCTCAAGCCGCGTGCCCACTTTGTGCAGGACTTGGCCGATATGGCCGTGTACTTCTTTGTCGCTCCGACATCTTACGACGAAAAGGGCATGAAGAAGCACTTCGGTGCAGGTTCCAAGGAACTTGCAACGCTCGTGCGCGACGCTCTTGCTGCTATCGAAGACTTCAGGACGCCGGTCATCGAAAAGGCTTTCTATGACTTGGCCGAACGTTGCGGTCACAAGGTCGGCGAACTCGTCGGCGCTCCGCGTCTTGCAGTGTCTGGCGTGACGGCTGGCCCTGGCTTGTGGGAACTCTTTGAACTCGTTGGCAAGGAAGAAACGCTCCGCCGTATCGACGTGGCTCTCCCGTTGATGGGCTAATTAGTGCGTCAGTACTTCCCCTATAAGTTATACTCGCAGCAACTCTACTGCAGGCATTGCCAGCGGGTGATGCCCCATGATATTTGTGCCATGGAAGAGTATTCGACGTATGGGGGAATGGAACGCGGCATCCCGTTGCTTTGTGTATGCAAGTCTTGCGGAACGATCCACGTGGCGTTCTCGCAGGAGTTTGCCTTTTGCCGGAAGGACGATAATTCCGAGTACGCGAAAGTCTACGGGCACAACCGCATATTCCCTGGCGACTGGCTTTACTTTGACGGTGCGGCAAAACCCTGCATTGTCAAGAGCTTTTTCCAGTCCCGCGACAAGGACGTGGTCGTCTACAAGCGGAACGGTCTTCCGGACGAAAAATATGAGGGCCCCAAGGTCGTCATTGAAAACGAAGTCGCTCCTGAAGGCTACAAGCTCTTGCCGGCGCAGTGCCCGCAGACGTTGCTTGGCGACCATGTCTATCACGTGCTACGCAAGCAGTTTGGACGTGCCGTTGGCGTCGTGAAGGACGAAGATAAAGACAAGCTTGTCGTACTGCTGGACGATGGTGTGATGGTCTTTATGAGCTATCCGCGCTATGCCGAAAATCCGGCGAACGAAGAGGTTGTTTCTGTTGTCCGTCAACGTCTTGAACTTTTGTCGAGCGGTCTTAGCGAAGAAATTGTGGTAGCTGCGGGACAGGGAATCGTTTATTTGCAGGGCTTTGTGAATTGCCTTGCGACAAAGCGCGCTGTACACGATTGCGTAAACGGTATCGCTGGAATTCGTGGCTGCGTGAATCTGGTGCAGGTCCAGAAAAATCCAAAATTTTCGGATCGTGAACTGGAAAAGAAAATCTGGGATGTTCTGGATGATTCCGCAATCCCGATTTTCAAGTATGATGTGGATGTAAAATCGGCTGTGGCAAAGGTGACGTTTTATTACGAAGATGAAGTCTATCCGACTGAACTGAGATCCCGCATAGAAGGTATTGTGGGCGTGGTAAAACTCGACTTGCTTGGAACCGCTATTCGAAAAGAGAATGTCGGAAAGCAGGAACTTTGCCGTAATATTATGGATAAACTTTCTAAAATCAGGTTCCTTAAAGATTCCTTTGTGCATGTGTCGTATGTGGGCAAGCGCTTCTTGGTCGAAGGGCGCGTGAAGAATATCGTGCAGAGAGAATTTACGCTTCTTGTCGTTGCAGCTCTTACGAGATCGGTGATGGTGGGGAACCGTCTTAGAATTGTCAAGTCTTAAAAGAGGGGTTATTTATGGCTACAGGATATGAAAAAATTAATCGAATCAAGAGTAAACTTCGCGTCCCGATGACGGTGACTATGCTTGCCGAAGCTCTTGATTGCGGACCGAGAACGGTGTTCCGTCATTTGGATGCCCTGCAGCGCGAAAACTGCGGACTCCATAAGTACAAGAAGGATGGTGAAACTTTTTACGTGATCCAGACTCCGGAAAAGGTGGACTTCAACCAGAAAATCGTCAAGCAGCTCGAAAAGCTTAAAAAGACGATGAACGATACGACTCCGCTGGACTTGAAAAACCGTAAGCTCATCGATAGCGTCATCAATTCGATGCAGACGACGGATCCGGACGGATTCAAGGCCGAGGCGATTACGCTGGACCCGAACTACATTATGGATTACGGCCCGTTCTGCGACCACAAGGCTCAGGATGCGACCGTTTCGAAGCTCCTGATGGCTATCCGCGAAGGCTTCAAAATCCGCATTACGTACAAGAGTTCTAAGGAAAACGCCGAAAAGAAAACTTTTGACGTGAGCCCGGTAAAGCTCGTGATGCGAGTCGATACTCTTTACCTGATTGCCGCCGATGATGAGTATCCCGAGACGCATACGTTCAAGAACTACCTTGTCGAAAAGATCGTGAACATCTCGCAGACGAACATTCCTTCGATCCCGTTGCGTGAACCGTTCAGTGTCGAAGAATACTACAAGTATGCGTTTAGCAAGTATATCTCGGCCGAAGATCCGCAGACAGTTTCGCTTATGATCAAGGAAGACTGGCTTAAGACCCAGTTCTTGAAGTCCCGCTTTTCGCCGGTTGCAGAAATCTCCGAAGACAAGGACAACAATATGATCGTGACCCTTAAAATCCGCCTGACTCCGGATTTTAAGACTTGGCTGTTCGGCGTTTTGCCGGATGTGAAAATCCTCAAGCCAGAATCGCTCAAGCTCGAGATGATTGAAAAATTGAAATCTACATTGAAAGAAATGAAGGCTTAAAGATGGACTGTCGTCTTTCTGATTACAACTTTGAATTCCCTAAGGAACTGATTGCCTCCCGCACGGCGGGCAAGGGCAAAACCAATATCCTCTACTGTCCAAAAGACGGTGGCGAACGCCGCATCATGAAGGCTCCCGAAATTGTGGACCTGTTCCGTCCGGGGGATTGCCTCGTGGTGAACAACACCAAGGTGATCCCGGCGCGTCTTTATGGCGAAACCCAATTCGGCGGCCAGGTCGAAGTGCTTTTGTTGCAGGCGCTGAACCCGTCCGAGGCGGGGGAGGCTCGCTTCGAAGCGAAGGTGCATCCGGGAAAGGCATTCCAGGTGGGTCGTGAACTTACGCTCGCTGGCGTGCGTACTCATGTCGAAGAAATTCATGAAGAAGACGGCAACCGCATTCTCCGTTTCGAAAAGACCCCTGCCGAAATGGAAGAAGTGATGAACAAGGAAGGCCACGTTCCGCTGCCGCCTTACATCAACCGTCCCGATGACGAAGAAGACAAGAAGGCGTACCAGACGATCTTTGCAAAATACGCTGGCGCCGTGGCCGCTCCGACGGCTAGCCTCCACTTTAGCGAACAGATGCTCGATGACCTCAAGGCAAAGGGCGTGTACGTTGCCGAAGTGACGCTCCACGTGGGACCGGGTACGTTCCAGAACATTTCCGTCGAAGACTTTTCGCAGCACAAGATGCACGGCGAACATTACGAACTCACCAAGGAAAATGCTGACATCATCAACAAGGCCAAACGTGAAGGCGGCCGCGTCGTGACGGTCGGTACGACGAGTACGCGTGTGGTCGAGACGATTGCCGATGCAAACGGATTCCTGAAACCGCAAAAGGGCGTGACCTATGCGTTCTTCTATCCGGGTTACAAGTATAAGCTGATTGACGGGCTTCTGACCAATTTCCATTGGCCCAAGAGTTCCCTCATCTTGCTGGTATCTGCATTCTATGGCCGCGAAAACACTTTGGCTGCATACAAAATGGCCGTAGAGAATAAGTTGAAGTTATTCAGCTACGGCGACGGAATGCTTATTTTGTAGTGGATGGCGTACTTATTTTGTATTAGACGTCGAATCCATTTCTAGAGCTTGAGGAATCTTTTCGTCCTTGCAAAGGATCTCCTCACGAATCTTGAACGTGAAGTCCTCCAGGTTGTTCTCGAACATCTTTTGGTAGGGCTTCTTTTTTTGTACGCGTTCAAGGGCGCAAGAGCAGTAATTGATGCGCTGGATGAGCTTTACCTCGTTTGTCGGGGTTTCGTGCGCAAAGACGCATTCGTGCATGATGGCGTATTCCATAGGACGGTCATAGCGGTACTTGCACTTGCTATTGGGAAGGTCGGGCTGTGCTGCAATTTTCTCGATGATTTTTTCGGTCGGAATCTTGCTGCTGAAGAGGTTGTTGGCCTGGTATCCCAAGATGAAAAATAGCAGGCAGACGATGATGCGAATGGTGTTGCGCTTGCGGTAGGCCATTCGTGTGAAACTGCGTTCGAGGGCCGCAAACGTCTGGGTGGCGTGCCTCTTGACTTCGTTCAGGTCATCGTTTTCGTTGTTGTTTAAGTTGTTGTTGTTACCAATCATACTTCTTCAAGTGCCCATACTTCTGGATAGGTGCGGTACGTGTTTGCGTAATCGAGACCGTAACCTACCACAAATTTATCTTCAATTTCAAAACCAACGAAGTCGGCATGGTAATTCACCGTTCGTCTTGATTCCTTG
>JBGVAT010000087.1:0-3318 GCA_045224895.1 Fibrobacter sp. | reverse complement strand
CAACTCCATCATGATGGACTACGTTTCTCCGGAAACGCTCGGCGCCCTCATCGCCATGTACGAACACAAGATCTTCACGCAGGGCGTGATCTGGAACATCAACAGCTACGACCAGTGGGGTGTTGAACTCGGTAAGCAGCTCGCCAAGAAGATCCTCCCGGAACTTGCTAAGGCTGACGCTGAACTCAACCACGACAGCTCCACCAACGGTCTCATCCGCTGGTTCAAGGCTCACCAGGCCTAGTAGACAGTAGGAAGTAGGCAGTAGACAGTCTGTTTTCAGCATTGTCATGCCCGCTTCCTTGTCATCCCGACCACGATGTCATCCCGGACTCCGTGCCGGGATCGCCTTACACGATTTAAGAAAAAGCCGCAGCACCAAGCTGCGGCTTTTTGCGTTTTCATGCCAAGCTCCATCGGCACGTCTTACGCACAAACCCCTTTATTCTCAAGCACCTTCATGACATCTTCATACGGGAGCGGCTTCGAGAAGTAATAGCCCTGGACATAGTCGCAGCCCATTTCCTTCAAAAAGTCAAACTGCTCCTTCGTTTCGACACCTTCCGTTAGCGTACCGAGCTTCAGACGTTTAGCCATCTCGATCATCGACTGTACAACCAGCCTGGACTTTTCCGAGAAGTTCCTCAAGAAAATCATGTCGATCTTGATAAAGTCAAAATCATAATCCTTCAGCATGTTCAGCGAAGAGAATCCAGCACCAAAGTCATCCATCCAGACCTCGAAACCTTCGTTTTGGAATCGCTCGATCTGGCACTTGACAAGCCCGTCATCATCGTCATCCAGAATGGATTCCGTAATTTCGATATGCAGCATATTGTGCGGAACTTTGTACTTTTCCGTACAACGCACCACTTCATTGAAGATATCGCTCAGCTTAAAGTCCAGACGAGAGAGGTTAAAGGAGAACGGAACACACGTATGTCCTAAATCAGCCTCCCTGCGATAACGTTCACAAACCTTCCTGAGTATAAACAAGTCCAGCTTGTGAATCAGGTGCGCCCCTTCAAGAACACCGATAAAATCTAGCGGCGAAATAAACCCGTGCCTTGGATCGTCCCAGCGCGCCAGAGCCTCGAACCCACAAAGTTTACCCGTCTTGACATTTACAACCGGTTGGTAGAACACCTTGATGTATTCGTTCTCGACAGCCTCATCGATATGCGTAATCAAGTACATCTTTAACCGTTCTCGGGAACTCATCTCGTCAACGTAGATAGCGATATACTCGTCGTAACGCCCCTTGATGGATGTTTCGGCAAGACGGGCTCGCATAAAGCACCTCTCGATATTTTCGTTAGGTTCTCGCTGCGTATAAACCCCCGCATTGACCTCCAAGGAGCCATGTTTTGAATAGGCATAGACCGTGTCATGGACTTCCTTGATCTTCATGTTCATCCCGTTAATCTCGCCCAGTACACGGAACGTGTCGCACGACACACGGGTCACATAGCGTTCACCGAAAATATTCCTAAGCGTATCGGCCATGAATCTAAGAGCGGCATCGCCCTCGTCAAAGCCAAACCTTTCGTTGAAAGACTTAAAGTTGTCTATATCAAATACGACAAATGCATTATTGCAATTAGAATCCCTCGATACTACTTCCTGCACGTAATTCGAGAAAAGCAACATATTCGGAAGCCCCGTCAATTCGTCGTGGTTGCGGGCAATCTCGGCTTCCTGAGTCAAGCGGATCGTCCTAAAAATAAGTTTCACGGCAATCGTAAGCGTAAGCCAGAACAGGCTAGCCACAAACACCAGGTAATTCAAGAATACAGGCGTGACTTCGATCATTCGCACACACACATACATGGCCAGATTCACAAACAGGCTAAATGCAGTGACGAACCCAATAAAGCCGAACCGCACAAACGCCCGAGATTCACGGATGTACATAAGTTCGGGCCAAATAAACTTCCACCAAATAGCAATCGCCGCAGCATCCACAAAAAGCGCAGCAACTTGCGTCTTGCCAACAACCATTCCCAGATATCCAATCCCAACAAAGGATGTCAACATGAACAGAGACTGCGACCAGTGAACAAAAAGACGCTTATGGCAAATGTAAATCGATACAGGAATCAAAATCACGCGGCTCACGTAATCAATAATGACGTCAACCAGCAAAGGCATTTGCCCAAACACAGACGATACCAGATGCATCAGGGCGTGGTATATCCAGTCCGACATGATCATGTACGGGCACAGCGAAAACAGTATGCCCCAAAAAACAACTTCCTTAAGGTATTTCTTTTCGCCCAGGACCACAAGGGCTGCAACGAAAAATCCCCCGACAAGCAAGGACGGGACAAGAAAAACATGATTCGCGTACTCAAGCAAACTCATAATCACAAAAACCTTACGGATATATAATATAATGAATATATTCCGCTATTGCAAAACATCCGTGAAAAACCGCACATTCCACACTACACTTTGGAATAAGGTCAAACGCACAAAACTCCTCCAAAACGCCGCCGTTGGACAAATTAACAACACAAAATTAGTACAAAAATCTTATAAAATTGCAAATTTTTCTAAATTTGGCGCCAAAAATAAACCCATAGGGAGCAAGAAATGAAATCTAAAGGTCTGCTTACAACATTAGCACTCAGCTTAACTGTACTTTGTGGCTGTCTTGACGAAGTTGCCGATGCACCAGATATGTCTTCTTTGGCCTGTACCACGGAGCCCTTGGATGACGATAGCGGCGTCAAGATTGTCTGTGGCGGAGATTCTGTCGGTGTTGTTTTGAACGGAAAAGACGGCAAGGATGGTAAAGATGGTGCCGATGGTAAAGACGGCGAAGACGGAGCCGACGGCAAGAACGGGACCGACGGTAAGGACGGAACTTCTTGCTCTGTCGAAGTCAATAAGGAAATCAACGGTTTCGATGTTATCTGCGGAGACAAGAAAGTCGGTCAACTCCTTAATGGTAAGGATGGCGCCGATGGCAAGAACGGTACCGACGGTAAGGATGGAACTTCTTGCAGAGTCGAAGAGAACAAGGAAATCAACGGTTTCGATGTCATCTGTGGAGACAAGAAGGTTGGCGAACTCCACAACGGTAAGGACGGCCAAGACGGTAAGAACGGTACCGATGGTAAGGACGGAACTTCTTGCAGAGTCGAAGAGAACTCTGAAGGAGACGGTTACGACGTCTTCTGTGGTACAGAATTCATCGGTTACCTCACAAACGGCAAAGACGGCGCTGACGGTAAGAACGGTACCGACGGTAAGGATGGAACCTCCTGCTCTGTCGTGAAGAATTCTGAAGGCGACGGGTTCGACGTCTACTGT
>JBGVAT010000086.1:0-24987 GCA_045224895.1 Fibrobacter sp. | reverse complement strand
TAATCAATGCTCTTGCCATTTTTTGTTTGTTCCTCATTTGTTGAGAGTTAATCCATCGGGATGGCGATCCCGGTAGAGAATGTTACTAACTACAATTTAGGAACTTTTGCGTGGTGTGAATACGAAAGCAAGGCAATAATGCTTTGAAAAACACGTTAAAAAGTACGAATGCGAATCGTGTCATCCTGAGCGAAACGCTAGTGGAGTCGAAGGATCTGGAAATCAGGCGAAATTACGTCATTGCGCAAGCGCATGACACTTCGGCTCGGTCATAACCGTACGAGTACGGTTGCGCCTCTCGCCTTGCACGTCATTGCGCAAGCGCATGACTCGTCGGGTATCAAATGTGAGTCCACAAGTGGCCTCTCGCTTGATACCCTTGTACGTCATTGCGAGCCGAAGGCGCGGCAATCTCTAATAGCATAGGGCGTTCCCTTGCCAATGGGCAAGGTCGGGCTATATTCTAGGGGCAATCGACTTCGCTACGCTTGTCGCTCACCTCCTAGAACGGAGCCTTGCTTGCGCAAGTCTCCGCCACACAGTGGTCACTATCCCTAACGAAATTTATCTGTATAAAACGACTACAAATACTCAAATTTGTAGTCGTTTCTTTGAACGTTTTTCAATGAAATACGGAATATTTTTGCACTTTCCGTATTTCATTCATTTTTCGCTGGGAAAAATCCAAATTAAGCTCAAAAATGGCGTTTTTCATCGGTTTCTGTAAACGCGCCGCTTCATTCTTGATATATATTTACATCGAAAAAGCTATGTCCGATTTAAAGCCCGAAGAACAAGCTCGCGTCTTAATTGACGAAATGCTCGCCGAAGCCGGTTGGGCTGTTGTTCCTCGTTCTGAATATTCAGAAATACAGAATGCTCAAGCCGTAACCGAAGCTTTGACAAAAGGGAATTGCGAAGCCGACTATCTGTTGTTCCTGGGTGGAAAAGCTATAGGTGTTCTCGAAGCTAAGCGAAAAGAAAATCCTCTTGGCGGTGTGGTTGCGGAACAGACTGCGAAATATTCCGCAGGAACGCTTCCGTGGTATCAGACTTGGACAAAGCCTTTGCCATTCCTCTTTATGAGTAACGGCGACACGTTGCTTTTCAAAAATAAACTTGATAGCTCGAGTAAATTCGAACCTATCAAGAAAATGTTCACGCCGAAACAACTTGTCAAAAAAGCGGCTGAATTTGGTGTTGCTATTGATAGCGAATTTGCAGCCCTTCCAACGCTCCCTCCTGTTGGACCGAATGGTTTGCGACTTTGCCAGCGTGAAGCCATCGAAGCTTTGGAACTTGCTTTTAAGCATGGTGATCGCCGAGCGCTTCTTGATATTGCGACAGGTGCAGGCAAAACGTACACGGCTTGCATGATTTGTTATCGGCAACTCAATTATACGAAGACGGAACGAATCCTCTATTTAGTGGACCGTACGAATTTGGGTGTGCAGACCGAAAGTGAATTTGCTTCGTTCAGGCTAACCGAAAATGGTGTAGAATTCAGTAAAATTTATAGTGTGTTACGCCCGCGTCATTTTGATGCTAATAATGACGATGACATGCGCGAACTTTCCAAGTCGAATGTCTGCATTTGTACAATTCAGCGCTTGTTCTCGATTCTCAAAGGTGAGGTTGAGGATGACGATGTAGATGAAGCAAAGGAAGAAGAAAGCTTCTTTTCTGATGACGACGATGATTCCGCTCCGCCGGTAGAACTTGGTGATAACTTGAAGCTTTCAAGCGACTTCTTTGATACCATAATTGTGGACGAGTGTCATCGCTCCATTTACAGTCGCTGGGGTAAGGTGCTGAAGTATTTTAAAACGGCTCGCATCATAGGCCTTACCGCAACGCCTACGCCGCAAGCTTACGCGTTCTTCCAGAACGACAACAAGCCGACCTATCGTTATTCACGTCAACAATCTTATGCGGATGGAATTAATGTTCCTCCGAGAATATATCGCATCAAGACTGAAGTGACTGAAAGTGGTGGCGTTATTGGCGCTGGAGATACCGTTATTGAGGTAACAAAGAAAACAGGGGCGACAAAACGCAAGAAACAAAAGGATACTTCGGTTTACACGAATGCAGAGCTGGATCGCAGTGTCGTCAACCCGACGCAGATAGAAAAAGTCATTACCGAATATAGGGACGTTATTTACGATCGTCTTTTCCCGAATCGCATTCCAGAAAATGGCGAACCTGATTACCGCTATATTCCAAAGACACTTTTCTTTGCAAAGAATCGTCAGCATGCTCGGAACATAATTGAAACCATAGAGCGAGTATTTGCGTGCAAGTTCCCTGAAGGTCGTGTTCCTGAAGGCTTTGTGCAAGAGATTACTTGCTCTATCGAAAAGCCGAATGACCGCATTAAGGCTTTCCGCAATGACAAAAACTTTAGAATTGCTGTGACGGTGACGCTTGTGGCTACAGGTACGGATGTAAAACCTGTTGAAGTCGTGGCGTTTATGCGCGATGTTCGTTCCGAGGTCTTGTATATCCAGATGGTAGGTCGTGGTTGCCGCAGCGTTAGCGACGACAAACTGAGGACTGTCACTCCGAATGCCGATACAAAGGAAAACTTTGTATTGCTTGATGCCGTTGGAGTTTCGCAAAGCGAAAAGAGCATCCCCAATGCTTGCGAAAACGGAAATGACAAGAAACCTATGCGTCTTGCGGATTTGCTAGAGCGTATTGCTCATGGCGAAGTTAGCGATGCAAATCTAGAATTGCTTGCTGAAAAATGTTCTATTGTTCATAACAAGACGAACGAAGTGCATAATGCGGAATTTTACGATATTGCCGGGTTCACGCTTAGAGATTTTTCGCTTTCTATTTTTGCAGCATTTGAAAATAGCACTCTCCCGGATTATGTGGACATCAACGAACCGAATAACGAACGCAAAAAACTCGTTTCGCCTGTCATAAACAATAAAGATATTCGCTCAAAACTTGTAGAGCTGAATGCTGGGTATCAATCCATATTGAATCCCGGCCAAGATAAGGTTATTTATTCGGAATTCCTTGAAGAAGATGCTATTAAGCACACTTCCGCATTTGAAAAGTACATCAATGAACATTGTGATGAAATTGAGGCCCTTCGCATCATTTACCATGACGAATCCAAAAGTATTACGAATGCAATGCTTTTAGATTTGCAACAGAAACTTTTGACCGAAAATAGAATGTTCAAGGCCCCGCTTTTGTGGGATTACTACAAGGTCTTTGCGAAAGAGAACAAGAAAACAGTCATTCCGCTTAAGGGCAAAAATGAAATTGAATCCATTACGAACTTGATTCAGTTGGTGCGTTTTGCCTATGGTCGTACAGAAACATTGCAATCAATTCAGGGAATAGCCTCACAACGTTTTGGTCTTTACTTAGGACAGCGACTTGGTGTTACTGGTCGTGATTTTACTCCTGCGCAAGTTGAAGTTCTTCGCAAGGTGGCTGAATACATTGCACAAAATGGTTGTACAAACCGTAAGGATCTCTTTGATTTTGATCAAACATTGGCTATTCAGGCCATACAAATTTATACTCCCATAAAAGCAGAAAGTGAATTAGATTATCTTTCCAAATTCCTGCTTCAGATAAAGGCTGCATAAAATGCCCAAGAAAACTACTGCTCCCGCTACGCAAAGTGGCAAAAATGAACAATCATTGATAAAGAAAGTTTGGAACATGGCCGATGTTTTGTCTTCGGCTGGTGTGGGTTTTACGGATTATATAACCCAGCTTACTTATTTGCTGTTCTTGAAAATGGACAGTGAAAAAGTTGAAATGATTGGTGTCGAAAGCGCACTCCCAAAGGGTTGCGAATGGAAAGATTTGCTTGCCGTGCAAATGAAGGGTGCCGAACTCGTAGAAAAGTACGATTCCATTCTGGAACGCTTGAGTAAACAACAGGGCTTGATTGGAACCATTTTTGTCGATGCGCAGAACAAGGTGAATACTCCTGTTTATCTGAGCAAACTTGTCTCCATGGTCGATGGAGAACAATGGCTTTTGGAAGGTGACTTGAAGGGAGCCATTTACGAAAATATCCTTGAAAAGAATGGTCAAGACAAGAAGAGTGGGGCTGGTCAGTATTTTACTCCGCGTCCGCTGATTCAGGCGATTGTAGATTGTGTTCAGCCGCAAATTACCGAATCTGTTTGTGATCCGGCTTGCGGAACGGGTGGTTTCTTGCTCGCCGCACATGACTTTATGTCGGCCCAGAGTAGTGAAAAGGCAAAACTCAAAAAGTTGAATAACGAACTTTTGACAGGCAACGACAACACTGCACTTGTGGTGACGCTTGCGTCCATGAATATGTACCTTCATGGAATTGGTTCTGACTCTACTCCGATTCATAAGGCGGACTCATTGGAAAATGAACCTGACAAGCTCGTTGATGTGGTTCTTGCGAATCCGCCATTCGGTACGCGCCCCGCAGGCAGTGTGGATATCTGTGCTAAACGAACCGATTTTTATGCAACGACGACTAACAATCAGCTGAATTTTTTGCAGCATATAATGCTTTTGCTCAAGAATGGTGGACGTGCTGGTGTTGTGCTGCCGGATAACGTTCTCTTTGCGGATGGTGCTGGTGAAGTCCTCCGTAAAAAGTTGTTGACCGATTTCAATCTACATACGATTCTTAGACTCCCGACGGGTATTTTTTACGCGAATGGAGTGAAAACGAATGTCCTTTTCTTTGAAAAGGGTTCTCCCACTAAGGAAACCTGGTTCTATGATTATCGCACGGGTGTGAAGCACACGCAGGCAACAAAGCCTTTGAAGCGCAGTGACCTTGATGATTTCGTTTCTTGCTACAATGCTAAAAAGCGCAAGGAAACCTGGAGCGAAGAAACTCCCGATGGTCGTTGGCGCAAATATAGTGTCAAGGAACTTCTTGCCCGCGACAAGACTAGCCTCGATATCACCTGGATTAAGGATAAGGACGATATCGAAGATGTGACGCTTGCAGACCTTCTCGAAAATATCAAGACGGAAGCAAAGAAAATTGCAGCGCATTCCGAAAATCTTTCCAAGATGCTTAAGGGTATTTCGGAATGAAAAACGTTATTTTTGTAAAGATTTCAAGAACTGATTTGACTTTTTTCAAGTCAAATGCTATATTTGCATATAGCGAACCCCGGAAGCCTCTTTACAATGCTCAAATGTCCGGGGTGTTTTGTTTTTAGGGGGCAATGTGAAGTATTTAAAGCCTTCTTTATCTTACGAACAGCAAGCGGATCGACTGATTGAACGGGGACTCATCGCCGAAAAAGGGTCGCTAGTTCAAATTCTTTCTAATGTCAGCTATTACCATTTGAGTGCGTATCTCTATCCGTTTAAACAGGAAAATTCAGACAAGCTAGTTGATGGTACAACGCTAGATAAGATTTATCGTCGCTATCGCTTTGATAGGCAATTTAGATGTCTGATTTTGGACGCTTTGGAACGCATTGAAACCGCTCTCAAGGCGAAAGTTGTTACCATCTTTACGCAAAAATATGGACCTTTTGGTTATTTGGATAAAGACAATTATAATGATTTCTCTGATGTAGATTTCCAAAAGTTGATGGCTACGATAGACGCCGAAGTAAATCGCCATATCAAGAGCAAGGAACAGTTTGTAACGCACTATTTGAATAAGTACGAAGAAGATAAATTGCCGTTCTGGATGGTTGCGGAACTCTTGACTTTCGGAAATATTCTGACGATATATCGCAAAATGCATCGCCCGATTCAGCAAGAAATTGCAGCTGAATTTGGTATCCCTGTCATTATTATGGAATCCTGGCTTTTGACCTTGAATCATGTGCGTAATATTTGTGCGCACCATGCGAGATTGTGGAATCGCCGTCTTGGCATTCGTCCTCAGATCCCGACTGTGAAAAAACACCCGGAATGGGCGAATGTTTCTAATGACAAACCGTTTGTTGTCCTGCTGATGTTAAGCGTGTTGCTTGACAAATGCGCCCCGTTTTCTAAATGGCGTTCGCGTGTCGAAAGCCTTACTGAAGAATATTCGGAACTCCCGCTTTCTTGTATGAATTTCCCGAAAGATTGGAAAAAGCATAGCTTGTGGATGAGAAAAACAGAGGAAAAGAATTAAGGATAAAGATGAATACAAAACTTTTAAGACAAAAAATTCTTGACCTCGCAATCCGCGGAAAACTTACTGACCAACGCAAAAGCGACGGTACTACCGCCGACCTGTTGAAAGAAATTAGCGACAGAACCAAAGAAAAAACGTCATTGCGAGCGAAGCGCGGCAATCCATCGCCCCAAACAATCGTTCCCCTCGATAAAAGTGAAGCTCCCTTTGAAATCCCTGAAAATTGGGAATGGGTGAGATTGGGGGATGTAGCTTACATTGCGTCGGGGAGCACACCATCAAAAGAATGTTTTGTTGATGATGGCGTTCCTTATTTAAAAATGTATAACTTAAAAAATCAAGCAATTGATTTTGACTATAAACCACAATACATTAAAAGAGAAACTCATGAGGGAAAATTAGCTCGTTCTAAAGCTAGACCTGGTGATGTTATAATGAATATTGTTGGTCCTCCACTTGGAAAGATTGCGATTATACCGGATTCATTGCCTGAATGTAATTTTAATCAGGCTGCGGTTTTGATCCGTGCTCATTATCAAACAAGATTAATGAATCAATATATTCGTTATTTCTTGTTGCAAATGGGTGAAATAAATTCCATTAATACAAAGGGAACTGCTGGTCAAGAAAATATTTCTTTGACTCAAAGTCAGAACATGCGACTTCCTCTGCCTCCCTTAGCGGAACAGCAACGTATTGTTGAAAAAATTGAAGAAGCCTTTGCCGAAATAGATGCTGTTGAAAAGAACAAGGAACTCCTTAAAACTCACATCAAGCAAACTCGACAAAAAATCCTTGACTTGGCAATTCACGGAAGACTCGTTCCTCAAGATGAGAACGATGAACCCGCTAGCGTTTTGTTAGAAAAAATTCTGCAAGAAAAAGCTCAATCCGACAGCAAAAAGTCTTCGAAAAAGAAAAAGGCCGACGATATCGCAACAAGTGATAACCGCCCTTATGAGAAGTTTGACGATGCTGAGAAACTAGAACCATTTATTCCATCAAATTGGACTAGCTGTTTTTTGGGTGATGTTATTTGTGTAATTAATGGTAAAAATCAATCAGCTGTAGAAAATGCGGATGGGTTGTATCCTATTTATGGAAGTGGTGGTATAATGGGCAGAGCCAATGACTACCTATGTCCAGAGAATTGTACAATTATTGGAAGAAAAGGATCTATAAACAATCCTATTTTTGTTCCTGAAAAATTTTGGAATGTTGATACGGCTTTCGGTTTATGCCCATCTAGTGCAATTCTCGCAAAATATTTGTTTTTCTTCTGCTTGTATTTCGATTTTTCAAGTCTTGATAGCAGTACAACTCTTCCTAGTTTAACAAAAACAAATATTCAACAAATCAAAATAAACCTTCCGCCATTGGCAGAACAGAAAAGAATCGTGGATAAAGTCGAAAAGCTTTTCAAATCGCTAGATGAGATTACGCTCCATTTGATCTAAAGTGAAAAAAATTTCCTCAATCTTAGATACTATACGAGATTGTTCATTTAAAGGTGGTAGAGGGAATAATGTAGCTTGAACTGTTTCAGATTTCAAGTTTTTTACCGTAGATCCAGCAGCTGATAAAGAAAAAGATTGATAAACAAAATCCGAACTTAACATATAGTACAAAAAGTCAGGAATTAAAGATTTTTCAACATTTCCCAAAACTAGCCATCCATCATGAATACACCCGTCTACCTTTAATATATAAGGCCTTCCAAAGCTCATTGAATTTGTTAGCAGGAAATCACCGGTTTTTACAGCACGGGTATGACTTAGACCGGAAGGTTTAATCTTTTCTTTAACGGATTCAATATATTTTCCACCTTTTTCTGTATCACCAATTTTAATCCAATTTAGCCCATTTTCATCATCCGTTAAATAATCTTGAATAGGTCGCGGGGATCCACCTCTTGCAATTTCAAGAATATCGCCTAACCTTACCCAGCACCAGTTTTCTGGTATTTCAAAGGGAATATCCTCTATCTTCTCATAAGGGCGGCAGTGTAAACTTGTATAGTGATTCTTTGTTATAAATCGATATCATCATTTAAACAAAGGAATCAACATGCCTAAACAAAAACGGGAACAAACGCCTTTTGAGCGATATCTGCGAAAGCAGAATCTTTCTGAAAATACACTGACATCCTATTTATGGACTCTCAAATATTATTCCGAACATTATGAGGATTTTTCAAAAGAAAATCTTTTGGCGTACAAGGAATATCTTATTGAATTCTTCAAACCCAAGACGGTTAATCTTCGCTTGCAGGGATTGAACAAGTATCTGATTTTTATTAAGAAAGGGAGATTGCAACTAAAATTCGTCAAAGAACAGCAGAAGAATTTTTTGGAGAATGTCATCAGCAATGCTGATTACCAGTTTTTCAAGTCAAAGCTTAAGGCTGATGGTAATTTGGAATGGTATTTTGTGGTGTGGTTCCTGGCTGCAACGGGGGCGCGTGTTAGCGAACTGACGCAAATTAAGGTGGAACATGTGAAAATCGGCTGGTTTGACCTGTATTCCAAAGGAGGTAAACTTCGTCGGCTGTATATTCCCAAAATTCTTCGCAAAGAATCGCTTGAATGGTTGTCTAGTATTGACCGACATTCCGGTTTTATCTTCTTGAATCGCTTTGGCAAGCGGATAACGACAAGAGGGATTGCGTCTCAACTAAAGACTTATGCAATCAAATATGGAATTAGCACCAAGGTCGTGTATCCACATTCTTTCCGGCACCGCTATGCAAAAAATTTTCTAGAGAAATTCAACGACATATCGCTACTTGCCGATTTGATGGGTCACGAAAGCATTGAAACGACTAGAATCTACCTGCGCAGAACCGCAAGCGAACAACAGGAAATTGTTGATACTGTCGTGACATGGTGATTTAATCCCATTCTTTTTCCATAGCATCAAGAACAGAAAACAGCGACTCTATTTTTGATGCTATGCGCTTTTGCTCAGCAAGCGGTGGGAGTGGAAAATATGTGTTTTGAAAAACATCTTTTCCTACTCTTTGTTGTCCTACAGCTCCAGATAAATGACCTATGCCGTTCTGAATAAAAAAATCAGATTTAATAAACCAAAATACATATTTACTAAAAGTTGATATGGTTGTTCTTAAAATATGAAGTTCAGTTGTTCCTGCGCCATATCCGTTTTTTAGATCTGTAAAAATAACTGATTTTCGATTTTCAAAACAAGGAGTTATTTTCGCAACAGCAATATCACCATCCATAAAACGAGTGAAGCCTGATTTGACCAAACCCCATTGACGTATATTGGAATTAAATCTATTTGCAAAGCCCCCCTCAATGTCGGTCATTCCGACAAAAGAAACTTCTATATCAGAATTCGGCTTATTTTCAGGATTGATTACGCAAACATTCCCTAATTTAGTCCATACCCAAGAATTTGGTATCTCAAAAGGAATATCTTCGGCTGTAGGTAAGTCTTTCTTCTTGTAGGGGCGGTTATGGAAAGTGAACTAGTCGCATACGCGATGTTAAAAAGACTGCAAAATCGTTTCGAACGAAGCGAATAAGAATATTATTTTTGACATGAATGGTTTATTTCAAATAACTAAATAGATGATTAATAATTTGTCAAATAAAAACGCATTATAGCTGTTTTTCCCGTAAAAATGGCGATTTTTTATTGCTTTATCCCATTCCTAATTTGTCAAATTATTTGATTTTTTGACAAAATTGATTTGAGAAAACTGTGATCCCCGCTACTCTCATTCCTAACAAAAAATGGTATTTTAAAAAGACTTCGCGTTCACCTCCAACGAATAAGGAACCACTTTATGCTTCAGAAATTATGGAATAAGTGCAAAAAATGCGGTTGCGATAAAGCCGAGGACTCCGAAAAACTTTGCGAATCATGCAAAGAAAAACGTCGCGAATTTTGGAGCGATATCAAGAAAATTGTTGGTGTGGGCGGTGCCGCCTTCTTAGTGCTCATCGCGGGCGGCAAATTGACGAAAAAATCCTAATGTTGTGCGAATTGTCGTCAATGTATCTAAAATTTGTCTAAAAAATACGTTATAAATTTATAATTCGATGAATAAAGTATTGACTTAGGCTCCTCTTGAAATTAGATTATACGCAACCATTTTAGGAGGAATAATGGATAAGAAAATCCTATTTACTGTGTGTGTAACGGCAGCTATGGTTTCTGCCCAAACTACGGCCAACATCGACGACTTCGAAGACGGTGATGGTCTTTCAAAAACCGGCAAAGAAGATGCCTGGTATGCTTTTAACGACAAAAATGACAAGGGCGCTTCGTCTTACACGAATACAGAAGACAAGTACGGCACTGTTGTTGTGATTGAGGATGCTGCTGCAGAAGGTTCTAAGTATGGTGCTGGTTTGACTGGCATTAAGCTTGTTCAGGGCGACAATCCTTACGATCCTTATGTAACGCTTGGCTTGAATGTCGAGGGCGGTCTTTCTGGTTGTACGACAATTTCTTATAAGTACAAGGGTGCTGGCCACAACCTTAAAGCCACAATGAAGGGCGACGAAGAAGGTGCGTTGACTGAATACAACAGACATTCGAAGGCTGTTGCTGGTAGTGCGGCCTGGAAAACTGCATCTATCCCTGTTTCTGGGCTTGCTCAGGATAAAGGCTGGGGAACTACGGTTGCTTTGAAAATGGCTAGCGTAGTGCAGCTGGCTTGGGAAGTCAAGGGCGAAGCTTCTCCTGATTATCTCTACATTGATGATGTGAACTGTGCCGGCTATGCTGGCGGCAGCTCCAATCCGGGCGGCCCGACTACCGTGACGCCGAGTTCTACCACTGTTATCGATGACTTCAATGATGGCAACGCTACGGCAGAAAGCCTCGGCAAGACTGCCTACTGGTATCTCTACGAAGCGGGTGGAACCTTTACCAACACGAAGGATGCCAAGGGCACTTGGGATATGCTCGTGACCGAAGGGACCAATTCTTACATCGCTATGAAGGGTATCGCAGGGATCACTCCGGGTGACACGACTTATCCGTCCGTGGGTATGGAAGTTGCCTTTGATGCCGGTACGCTTTCTGGATGTACCGCTGTTCAGTACGATTACAAGGGTTCTGGTCACCACATGCGTGGCTCCGTGACTGGTGTTAAGGCGAACAGCGGTTATGAACATGTTGCTCCCGACCAGAATGCATCTGCAGGTTGGAAAACCGTGACTGTTTCTACCATGACTCAGCCGGAATGGGTTGCCGATGTTGCCCCGAGCAGCATCGTGGCTTTCTCCTGGGCAAAGGTCTCCAAGTTGACCTGGGTTGTCGACGAAAAACTCTCTGCTGCTAACCTCGGAACTGAATTGGCTATTGACAATGTGAAGTGCGTCGGTACTTTGCCTACGGCACGTAATGCAACCGTTGCTGCTCCCGCTAGCTTCAAGGCTACGCTTCAGGGCAATACCTTGCATGTGAATGTTGCCAAGGCCGGTGTCGTTAAGGTCCAGGTCATTGACATTACGGGAAATGTTGTCGAAAGCCATAGCGAAAAGATTGCTTCTGGCAGCTTTGCCCATGATTTCAAGGCAATGCCCAGCGGATTCTATGTAGTCCGTGTTCAGCAAGGCTCTGCATCTCAGCTTTTGAAGATGCAAGTCCGCTGATGTTTATGTCCAAACGTTGAACTCTCTCTGATTTTTTTAGTCACCCTCAAGTTTGGGGGTGACTTTTATTATTGCGCAAAAAAACACCGCCAACAACGTTGGCGGTGCGCAGTCTTGATTGAGCTTTGCAATGTTCGGCTCTTAGTAATGGCGCTAAAGCGCCTTACTTTTCGCCTCGGTCATAGAAAAATGCAAGCATTTTTCTGCGACTCTCGGCTCTTAGTAATTTTCTTCGTGGATTTCGAAGTAGGCTTGCGGGTGGGCGCAGACGGGGCAGACTTCCGGGGCCTTCGTGCCGACCACGATGTGTCCGCAGTTGCGGCATTCCCAAACCTTGACTTCGCTCTTTTCGAAGACCTTGGCCGTTTCCACGTTCTTGAGCAGTGCGCGGTAGCGTTCTTCGTGAGTCTTTTCGATGGCGGCGACCATACGGAACTTCTTGGCGAGCGCGGTGAAGCCTTCTTCTTCAGCGGTCTTCGCGAAGCCTTCGTACATGTCGGTCCATTCGTAGTTTTCGCCTTCGGCGGCGGCCTTCAGGTTCTGTGCGGTGTCGCCGATGCCTTCGAGTTCCTTGAACCACATCTTAGCGTGTTCCTTTTCGTTGTCAGCGGTTTTCTGGAACAATGCGGCGATCTGTTCAAATCCGTCCTTTTTGGCGCGGCTAGCAAAGTAGGTGTACTTGTTGCGAGCCTGTGATTCGCCGGCGAATGCGGCTTCAAGGTTCTTTTCGGTTTGTGTACCTGCGTATTTATTTGCCATAAATTCCCTCTCTTGATAGGTTTGTTTTTTAATATACCCTATTTTGTGCTCGTGTGTAAACTTTTGTGACACATTTTTGTAATAAGTTGGAATAAATCATTTTTACTAAATGATACGGAGTGTATCTTTTAGATTTTAAAAATGAATTTTGTTTAGCAAAATATCTAAAATTTTTTAATTTTTTCTAATTTTGTATCATTTTGGTGTTGCGTGAGATTCGGTAAAAACTTAAATTTATGTATGTAAGAAAGATCTTTTACTCTAACAATTTACGCATGCGACGAACACCTAATCCTTGAAACCTACAACCAAACCAACCTCTTATGAAACCGATAACAGAATATAAGGACTATCGCCTGTATATGCAGGACTTTTACGAAGAGCGTAAAAGGACGAGTGCGTTTTCGTGGCGTGAGTTTTCCAAGCTAGCGGGGTTCAAGTCGCCGGTTTACCTAAAGCTTGTTTGCGAAGGCAAGAGCAGTTTGAGTCTTGTCAAGATGAAACAGGTCGCGTATGCGATGGGGCTTGCTGGGAATGAGTTCGCATACTTTACGCAAATGGTCAAATTCGGCAATGCGACGAAGGACTCTGTAAAAAAAGAGGCGCTCCTTGAAATGCAGAAGATCGCTCATGAACACAAAGTGCGTGTTCTCGATGCTGAATCTTTTGAATTCTATGAATCGTGGAAAAATCCGACGATTCGCGAACTCGCTCCGATGATGCCTGGAAAGCGCCCGCTCGAAGTGGCGAAAACTTGCCATCAGGTGATTTCTGCTGAACAGGTGCGCGACTCGCTTGCATTCCTTGTGCAGACAGGGTTCCTCAAGCGCGAGGCCGAGCATACTTATGTGCAGACGGAAAAGACGGTCATTGGCACAAAAGAATCGCTCCCCATTGCAGTTCGTGGAATGCACAAAGAAATGGCATCGCTTGCGAGGACGGCTATAGACAAGTTCCCGGTCGAAGAACGTCATTTCACGGGAGCGACGCTTGGGCTTTGCGAAGAAGCCTACGCCCGCATTTCGCAGGAACTGGACGCGTTTGTACGCAAGGTGGCAAACATCGCTGCCGAATATGAAAACATCAACCAAGTTTATCGACTGAATCTTCAGTTGTTCCCTTTAACAAAAAAGGTCGAGGAGGAAACCAATGAATAACATCATTAAATTCACTATGGCAGCGGGTATTCTCGCTTTAATGGGCTGTTCCGGTGACAGTGTCAGTGGAGCAGCGATTGAAGGCAACGCCATTGCAAAAAACAGTAGCTCGTCGGTCGCGAATAACAGTAGCGATTCGATGAACGGGTTTAATCAGATTGTCTTCTCGACCAAGGCCACAGAGGTTAGAAAAGTAGACAATGCCGATATTTCTATCTATGGCGAAGAAAATGGCGCTGAAGTGGGTTGCACAGCTGATGAAAAATCTTATGAGGCGAAAATCAAGGTAAATAATGGCCTTGTAGAAAATACCATAGAAATGAAAAACTTTGGAAGCGCTTGCGATAGCGTGCTTACGGTATTTGTCGCTTCGTGTCAATCCAGGGCACTTGTTTTCAATGGTAGTAATAACAAAGAATCCTGTGATGAAAATGGCAACGTGAAGGTTTATTGCTATGATGATAGAGCTGTTTCCATGGGTGTATGTACGGAGACGAATCCTGGAACTTGTACGACAATTCCTGCGGAAACGACCGTCGATTTCAATGAAATCTTTAAGAGCCTCTCGAATTTCTCGGGTGAAGTATGCAGCGCTATTTTCAAAGGCGCTAGCTCAACGACTGGGCGCTTTTCTCAATCTTCGACGTCCCGCGATATGTCCAGTTCAAGTGGTGATTATGTTCCGCCGATAGACCCTATTGATTCGAATGGGAAATGCATAGAAGAAACTGGGAAAAAGTGTGGCGAAACGGATGAGCAACCCGTGGTGGCCCCGCGTCAGGAAATGCCGTCCTATTCTGCTGTTGGTATAGATACAAATGCAAATCGTTCCTTTGTCGTAAAGCCTAATGTCGAAGCTTTGAATGTGTCTGATGCGGAACGGTCTGTCTTGGATAGCCTTGCGAGGGCGTTCCCCGCAAAATCTGAGATAGATGCATTCGGTGGACTGACTGCCTATGATGCTGCTCGGTGGTATGTGTTTAGCCCTTCTACGGAGAAATATTATGTAGGTGCAGGCACAAATCGTTGCAAAGTTGATGTAATCAGGGATGAATACGGACTAAAGCGTGATGCAGATTGGTCGATTGAGGCTTATGGAGGTTCGGATGTAGCAGTTCTTGATAATACGATTCTTCAGTATTCTGATTCTGTAATTGTTTATTTAGTGGCTGGATCTATGACTGCTGCAGAAAGGGAAAGTGCAGAAACTTTGTTCAGAACAGAATGTGAATCAACGGCAGGCTCGTTCTATGATTATCCCTCAAAGGGAATGTGGCTGAATGTAGGGATGGCTTGTGCTGTCAAGAATTTCTCTGGCATAACGTTTGATGCGCTTCTTGGACAGCAGGCGGATCTGTGTGAAAATGCGTATGTGACTATAGCCCAACCTGTTTTGAATTAGCTTTATATCAAAAAATACTAGATTGTTCTCCGTACAGTACGGAGAACTTTTTTATGGCTATTTACAACAACATTCTCGAAACGATTGGCAATACGCCGCTCGTCCGCATCAACAAGCTCAACAAGGGCGATGCCGAAGTCTATGTGAAGCTTGAAATGTTTAACCCGCTCGGTAGTGCAAAGGATCGCGTGGCGCTGAACATGATTAATCGTGCCGAACAAGAAGGCAAGCTCAAGCCGGGTGCGCTCATCATCGAACCGACGAGCGGTAACACGGGCGTTGGCCTTGCTTACGTAGGTGCCGTCAAGGGTTACAAGGTGGTGCTCACGATGCCCGATTCCATGAGTATGGAACGCCGTATGCTCCTCAAATCGCTCGGTGCCGAAGTGGTACTGACCGAAGGCGCAAAGGGTATGGCGGGTTGCATTGCTAAGGCAAACGAAATCGCCGCTGCTAATCCGGGGAGCTTCATTCCGCAGCAGTTCGACAATCCTGCAAATCCCGAAGCGCATTACCTCACGACCGGTCCTGAAATCTGGCGCGATACGGACGGTAAGGTGGATGTGTTCATTGCGACTGCAGGCACGGGCGGAACCGTTTCTGGCACGGCAAAGTTCCTCAAGGAAAAGAATCCGAACATCTACGTGATTGCGATTGAACCGGACGATTCTCCGATGATTTCTAAGGGTTATGCTGGCCCGCACAAGATTCAGGGCATCGGTGCAAACTTTGTTCCGAAGAATTATGATCCGAAGGTGATTGACGAAGTCTACCTCACGAGTACCGAAAAGGCGGGGAACGCCGCACGTGCTGCTGCTGCCGAAGAAGGAATCTTCGTCGGGATTTCGTCGGGCGCTGCTTTGGAATGCGCACTCACGGTCGCGAAGCGCCCGGAATTCAAGGGCAAACGCATCGTCGCGGTGCTTCCGGATACCGGCGAACGTTACCTCAGCACATGGCTCTGGAACACGTAATTATTATCACGGGCGCAATGTCATCCCGGACTCCGTTCCGGGATCACCTTACACATTTTTTTTGCAGTTTCATTTTAAAAAGGAAAATGCCGACTCATGAATGAGCCGGCATTTCTTAAGTGAGGAATTCAATTAGAAATCTATTTTGAAAGCATCTTGCCGTTGAGCGTTGCGATCCAGTGTTTGTCCCTAGCCTTGGCCGGAACTTCGAGCGTCGTTATTCCGGTCTTGATGCGGGTCTTGTAAAGCACAGCGCCGTTCAAGTCCATAATGGCGAACGTTCCGCCCAAATCCGTGTGGATTTCAAGATGGTTCCCGATGATGTTGAAGTAGTTTGTCGGAGACAGTCTGCTGAAGTCATCCAAGGCCCCATTGCGCAGCGTTTCTTCTGGCGGGATGGAATCCTTCTTGTCGTTCTGCCAATCCGGATCGTGGATGATGGGTTCTGTTACGATGGCTTGAGCCGGTTCCTTGAAGCCGAGCTGTTCGTCCATCCATGCCATTCTTTCTTTCATCTTCTTGCGGAGATGTTCCACTTCGCCGTCCCAAGTCGTTGCGTTGTAGCCTCCCATGGCCATACCAAAACCACCGCCACTGCTGTTGTTGCAGTATTTCATTGGTTCCGGATCTGCGTCATTCTGCCCGCTAGCCTTGCCCAAGTTCGGCCAACGCTGGAAGTTTCTGTCGGCTGCGTTCTTGAGGTACGTCTTCATGGAATCCAGGTAAACGTCCAATGTCTTGGTGTGCCAGACGCCACTGCGGAGTTCTGCCCAACGTGCTTTAAGTTCCTTCTGGTAATCGGCGTCTTTCCACATTTTGATGAGCCAGTTCGGAGCTTTCAAAGAACTCATCATGCCGCCGGACTTGCTTGAGTTTTCGATTTGCCAGCCGGTTGTGCCTGAACTTCCGAATCCGCCTCCAAAACCGCCACCGAAGCCACCGCCCCAGCCGCCGCCCCATTGGCCACCACCGCCTTGCTGGCCGCCGCCATTTTCGGGCTGAGATCCGTTGCTCATGGCGAGGTTGAAGTCCCACGGAGGTCCGAGGGTCACCTTACCTTCCTTAAGTTCCTTGCCGTCCTTGCCACCCTTGTCCTTGGGCTTGTGCAAGAAGAAGCTGCACCAGTAAGAGTCTGCGTTGTTCGTGACTTCTTGATGCAAGACGTAGTCCACTGCGGAGCCGACGTCTACGTATTTGTCGTAACCTTTGCCGTTACCGCCGTTCTTGAACAGAGCTTCAAGATCGTTCAAGTATTTCTTCAGGTATTCTTCCTGCTGCTTTTGCAGGTTCGCTTTTTTGGGGTAGTGCATGATGACGTTCAGACCGTCGGAGGTGTTGAAACCTTCTGCTTCGATACCGCCCTGGTTGTTGCTGCCACCGCCACCGGTGTTGGTGCCGACTTTGTCAAATGCCCAGATGTAACCGCCGGTGAGGCTATCGCCTGCGATGTCGGTTTCTTTAAGCTTGCTCACGTTTACGCGGTACTTGCCGCGTTTGATCTTTTCAACAAGCACGTACACGCCGCGATACACGCCGTTGATGTAAAGGTCAAAGTGCTTGGTGCGCGGGGCGTAGCGGCCAGCCTGTCTAAAGAGCCAGTAGGCAAGTGCGTTACGGAGCATGCTCTTGTCCACATACGGACCGTGTAAAACCCAGTCGTCAAAAGGAGGGAGCCCGAACAAGCTCACGTCCATGCCTTCACCCTTTTCGTCGCGAACTTCGATGCTGTAACCGGGCTTCGGGAACATGGCGGAGGATTGTCCTCTTACCTTGATGCCAATGTCGTAGAGCGTGCCTTTGGCACTGTCGGCCACGTTATTCGTGGCCCCGTCTAGCACGCGCATTGTAGCAGGAATTTTTTCGGTGACATTTTTGTCGAGGCATTTGCCCTTGGTGTCAACGAAAAGAATCGGTAAGTCGTATGTTTGCGCTAGGGACATACCTGCGGCAAAGCAACACGATATTAGGGCTTTTTTTAGCATAATGAATCCACACTCCTTTTCCATCCCATATAAAAATAAATGCACCCTCGGCGAAAGGGTGCGTTTATTTCTGTTTACACGTTGTTTGTGTTTACAACCTTACAACGGCTTATTTGGCGCGATTTGGGCGATTATGCCTTGATGCGCAAGCGGGCGTATTCGTACAGGCCAAGCGAGAGGGCGACTGAAGCGTTATAGGAATGGGCTTCGGGCTTCATCGGAATGCGGAGTACGGCGTCGCACTGCTTCTTGATGAACGGGGGGAGGCCTACGTCTTCGCCACCGACGGCGAGAACTACCTGGTCTGCAAATTGGAAATCGGCGAGGTTCGTTTCGGTGTCGGCATCGAGTCCGAGGATCTGGTAGCCGGCCATCTTGAGTTCGCCGATGGCGCCTTCAAGGTTGTCCGGGCGGCAGATGCGGAGCTTTTCGAGTGCGCCAGCAGAGGTTCGGGCGACGCTCGGCGTAATGCCGCACATGCCCTTTGCGGGGAGGAGCAAAATATCGACGCCCAGGGCGAGGCTGCTACGGATGCAAGCGCCGAGGTTGCGCGGGTCTTCGATGTTCGTGGCGACGGCGATAAGCTTCTTTTCGCCGGTGTCGCGGGCCTTGAAGAATTCTTCGCGGACGTCCATCCAGTTCAGGAGTTCCTTCTCGTTCATGAGGGCGACGACGCCATGGTTCGGGCGGGCGTAGCTATCGAGAATCTTGGAATCGACCTGCTGCACATGTACGTGGGCGCGCTTGGCAAGCTTCTGGAGTTCGTAGAGCTTCGGGTTGCCGGACTTGTGCATGAAGAGTACGCGGTGAACCTGGAGCGGGCTTTTGTTCAAGAGTTCTTCGACTTCCTTGATGCCACCGACGGCAACTTGCGGGGCTGCATCGGCATCACCGACTGCAGGCACGAAGTTTTCCTGGTTGGCGCGGCTTTTGTCAAAGTCACGGCGTTCGCCAAAATTGCGTTCGCCTTCAAAGCGGTTCGGGCGTTCACTGAAGCTCGGACGGTCGCTGTCGAAACGGCTCGGACGGTTGGCAAAATCGTCGCGGTCACGGCGGAGATGCGCCTGGCTACCGATGCCGCTACGGCGTTCGTTGTTGCGTTCTCCGAATCCACCGCGTTCATTACGGCTAAAGCTTCGTTCGGGTTCGTCTGGATGTTCGCGGTTGAACTTGTTCTCGTCAAAGTTCGGACGTGGCGAACGACCAAAGTTGCGCTTGCGATCGTTGCCAAAACCGCGACGGCTATCGTCATTATTGAAACTCATTTTGTGAATCTCCGTGATTTGTTAAAAACTTTTCTTTTGCTTTGTCATTCAGGCTTGTCATCCCGGATTCATTCCGGGATCGCCTGTGTTGTGTCGGTTAGTATCTTTCTCTGCAGGCTATCACTGTGTGCATTTTCACATCGGTCTCTTTCTGCTCTAGCGGTTCCTTGGAAAGTTGCGCCGGAGTCATGATGCCTGCCTTGAATGCGTTCGGGTATTTGGCGAGGAACCTGTCATAGTATCCCTTGCCGTGCCCCTGTCGGCTTCCGTCCCAGTTGAACTTGACTCCGGGAACCAGGAACACGGGAATGTCCCCTTCGAACTTTTCGATGCCTTCGCGGGGTTCCATAATGCCAAAGTGCCCTTTGACCAAGTCCTTCTTGAGGTTGCCGATTTTATAAAAGTGCATGATGCCTTCGCCTTCGCAGCGGGGGAGCAGCAGGCGTCCTTCGGTGGCGAGTTCTTCGAGGATCGGCATGATGTTCGGTTCTCCCTTGAGCGGGTAGAACGCCGCGATGTTCCTCGCGTCATGGTAGCCCGGAATGTCGTGGATTTCTTGCCACGGTTCCTTGATGATGTCGTCGCCTTTTTTCATGCGGCGCATCTTCAGGATCATCTCGACAATGGGGCTGCTGCCGAAGATCAGCAATACAAGAATTACAATAACGATGGACGCTGCCATTTGAAACCTTTGGTTAATCGTCGTCAACTATTCTTCGCCGACGCGCTTTGCCGTGGGCAACTTGTCGCGCAAAATTTCGTTCCAGAGATTCTGCTGCCAGTGCATCAGGTGCGCTTCTTCGTAACGTGTCTGCCAAGGGATGTTGCCCGGGGAGGCAAGCCAGATCAGCTGGGACTTGTTTGCAAGGAGTGCTGCGTCGATTTTCAGTTCTTCGGCCTTTTCGTCACGCCACGTCTTGAGGGCGATAAGCAAGTCCGAGTGCGGAATGACTGGCGGTGGAGGTGCCTTGGGGAGCTTCATCGGCCAATCGCATTCCGGAACCGCCACTGCGGTACGGAGCATGTTGAGGAACGATTCCAGGCGGTCGCCCTTGAAGTTGCGGGGGAGCTTGGGCAAGAATGTTTCGTTCACTTCCGGAAAATGCGCCTGCTGGGCACAGACGATTGCAAGCATCAGGTCGGACTGCATCACCTTATAGGGTGGGCGGTCCAGTTCTTCGGCCTGCTTTTCGCGCCATTCCCACAAATGCTTGAGAATGTTCAATGCGCAGGGACCGTAGACGCTCGAACCCGTAATGCGCCAAGGGTCTTTTTTGGGGGCATTCGGATGTCTGGCGTGTTCAATAAGCGCGTTGCACTGCTCGGTGAGCCAGCTCATGCGCCCGGCTTTTTGCAGCTTTTCTGCTAGGATTGCACAAAGTTCGTGAAGGTAGAACGTATCGTGGATGGCGTATTCGCACATGTCCAGCGAAAGCGGTCGGATGGTCCAGTCGGCTCTCTGGTTTTCTTTTTTAAGCTCGTCTCCAAAATATTCCTTGACCAGGTCGGCAAGCCCCAGGTGCTGTTCTCCCAGAATCTTTGCGGCAAGCATCGTATCGAAGATGCTCTTGGGCGAGAACCCGTAAGTTTGCCACAAGAGTCTCAGGTCGTAGTCGGCACCATGGAAAATGAGAGTCTGCATAGCGCGGGCCTTGAACAACGGTGCAAGGTCTATCCCGCAAAGCGGATCCACTATATAATGGTGATCGCCGATGGTAATTTGGATGAGGCATAGACGAGCCGTGTAATGGTACATGGAATCAGCTTCGGTATCGACCGCGGCCATGTCGTACTGCTCCAAATCGGCAAGCAAGTTCGCAAGCGATTCTTCGCTATCTACCAGTATGTATTTCTCGTCTTTAATCATTTGGAAAAGAAATGTAATTAAAAGAAGCCAGATATGGATTTTATTTATGGCTGAATGGTGAAAAACATACCCTATTTGAGCTGAAAAATGGACTTACGAGCTGCATAAGGCCTTGTTGACGTAGAATTCAAGACAAATACTTCCTAAAAATTCCTAAATTGCACGCCATGAGAAAGATTTCACTTACCGGTATCAAGCCGACGGGCACTCCCCATCTCGGCAACTATGTGGGCGCAATCCGCCCGGCTCTTGAACTTACGAAGACTTACGACACGGTCTATTTCATCGCGGACTATCATGCTTTGACGACTGTGCAGAACGGCGCCGAAATGCGTGCGAACATCTACAAGGTCGCAGCCACCTGGCTCGCTCTTGGTCTTAACCCGGAAGAATCCCTGTTCTACAAGCAGAGCGATATTCCTGAAATCTTTGAACTGAGCTGGGCTCTCAGCTGCTTCACGCCGAAGGGCTTCATGAACCGCGCCCACGCCTACAAGGCAAAGGTCGAAGCCAACACCGCCGCTGGTGTTGACGTGGACTCCAATGTGAACATGGGCCTTTACTGCTACCCGTGCCTCATGGATGCCGACATCCTCATGTTCAGCGCAGACATTGTGCCGGTGGGCAAGGACCAGAAGCAGCACGTCGAATTTGCTCGCGATATCGCCATCAAGTTCAACAAGCATTTTGGCGAAGACGTGTTCACCATTCCGGAACCGGTTTTCCAGGAATCCACGGGTGTCATCCCGGGTCTCGACGGCCGCAAGATGAGCAAGTCCTACGACAACTACATCGATATCTTCCTTGAACCGAAGGCTCTCAAGAAGCGTCTTGGCAAGATCGTGACGAACTCCCAGAGCATCGAAGAACCGAAGGATCCGGACACTTGCAACGTATTTAAGTTGTACAAACTCTTTGCAACGCCGGAACAGACCGAAGCTCTTGCAGCACGCTACCGTGCAGGCGGTATGGGCTGGGGCCACGCCAAGCAGGAACTTCAGAACGTTCTCGAAGAACATCTCGGTGCCGCTCGCGAAAAGTACTTCTACTTGCTCGACCATACCGACGAAATCGAAAAGATTCTCGCTTATGGTAAGGAACGCGCCCGCGCAAAGGCCAAGGTCATGATGGACCGCGTCCGTCATCTGTTGGGAACTTACTAAACGTAAGTTCCTTACGACTAGGGAAGGCTCCGCCCTCCCCAAATATGAGACCGAATCCGCTAGAATCTAACTGGAATATGACGGTTGGCGGATTCTCTCGCGATCACGCCTCGTTGATACGAGGCGTTTTTCGCTCACAGACCCTCCTTTTCCAGATGCCGAAGCTGATGGAAAAGACCGCTCGACGCTTGTCATGCCCGGCTCGACCGGGCATCTCCTTTTAAATCATTTTACAAGGCTCTCGGTTTTTCTGCCGGGAGCTTTTGTGTATATTGGACTTTATGATAAATTTCTTTTGGCAAATGCATACGCTCGGTTTTTACGGAGATCCTGGATTTTCGGTCATTCTATTCTTCGTATTCTTGATTACTTTGCCGCATTTGCTGAGTTTCTTTCTTGCCTTATTTTATAAGAAGTTTCGCTTTAAAAAACTTTGGCTCGGTCTTTGGTTTGTAATCTTTTGCGCTCTCGTTTGCTGTTATTTTTGGGCGGTTAATAAAACTAATGACATTGACGTTGATGACTTGTTTTCTCTAGCATTGCCCTTTGTGGCGATGTGGTCCTATATCTTCTTTTTTGTGGCTTGTGGATTTTTTGGCCGGGCGTTTAATGCGAAGAAAATCTGGCATCGGTTGTGCGTTTCTCTTGTTGTGATTGTTCCTCTCTTTATTTTTATGCTCTTCGGTTGGAATCTCATGGTTCATCCTTACGGCGAAATTTCCGATGAACCTTTGGAACAAGACGACTTGGCGGCCTCCCAAGATGCGGATTATGAAATGCTTCTGTCTGAATCTGTTGCGTGGGGTGATGATTTCAAAACCGTCTCCTTCCGCGAAAAGAACGATTCCGTATTTTTTAAGTTTACCTATAATATGTGTGACGATACCGATTATGATTATGCTAAATGGAAATTAAAAAGTCAGCGCGGAGTCTCTTCAGATGGCAAGTGGATTTTGCTGGATTCGGAAAAAACAGCGGTCGTCCGCAAATTGAAAAAATCTGTTGAAAATTACAGCCAGGAACTTTCCACAGAAGATGTTTTGGATGGCAATGCGTCTTCGGTCGTTCTCAAAGACTACAAACGCAAAACTCGTCGTTGGCTGTATTTCCCGAATGCAAAACGTTCTCGAGTATATGATGCTGTGACGATTGAAAAGACGTTCGAAAATTTTATGCCCCCTCGTGAAACTTATACCACGCTTTCTTATTGGGAAGTCGTAAAAAAATGTGCAGATTCACGGAATATATTGTTTGTTGAATGATTTTGGAGGGGTATTCTGAAATCTTGTAAAAATCTTATAATTGCTCTTGGTTATCCTCCAGGAGCTTTTTTTATTAAATTACAATCAATGCGCGTCTTTTTTCTAGTTCTTTTGCTGATTTTGAACGTTTTTGCCGAAGCCAAGGGCTCCGGTTCCGCTCAAAGTGGCAAGTCCACGAAAAAAGCTAAAACGGCCGTTGTCGCCAAGGCAAAGAAACCTGCGCAAAAATCCAAGTCGAAACAGAAAAATGCAATCTCGTCGTCTTCGTCTGTCTCAAGCAGTTCTAGCGAAGCGGATCTTCAGGACTCTTTAGTCTACGCTGTAGAATCCTCGAGTTCTGTAGCGGATCCCTCTAAAGATGTCGTTGTAGTCCGCGATACGATTGTCGATACGGTTTACGTCGTTTTTCCGGATTCCTCCCACAAAAAAAGAAAGCGCGAATATAATGTCCCCTTGCCGCACCAGTCGGCTTATCTGAGGGAAGGGCTTTCCGTCGGCATTGGCGCCGGACTTTTCAATCCGTCCCAGGACTGCGATTGCCTGGGAGTCTGGGAAGGTCAGTTTGAGTACCATTACCGGAAATATATTACGGGTGGTCTGGATGTCCGCTTCTTTGGCGGAACTCTCGACCGCGATGTCATGTTGCTTTACCAGCGCTACCGCCTGAATGGCAGGCTGCACAAGGTGTTCCCGGGGGCGGATTTCTACATCTCGGCGATGCTTGGGCTTGAGACGACGGACCTTTCGGAATTCCGTAAGGAGCTGCGTCATGGCCTCCGCAAAAAGCAGTCCGATAATTCCGACGGCGGAGATTCAGATGGCTCGGCCTCGAACGGCTCTGGAGATGAGCTTGATGACGGTTCCTCTGGCGAGGTTGTCGAAGATGGCGAGTCTACGGATGTCCAGGATTCGTCGGCACTTGATAAGAACTGCGAAAAGATGTTCTCGCTGGATGGGTTCACGCTGGGTTTCGAAATAGGCCTTGGCGTCGTGATGACCCGGTATATCGGTTTGACGGGTAGCGCAAGCTACGAATTCAACTTTTCTTGGGCCCAGCTTGTGACAATCAGTCCGGGACTCGCCTTCAACTTGCGCGAAGTGTGGCCCTGGGCCAAAAAGAACCTCCGTTCCACGTGGATTTCCTTTGAAATGGTGTTCCAGCGCTACTTCAACCGCGATGTCAACGAATGGTCGGTGGCCGGTTTTATCGGTCTCCAGTTCGGCATTTAGCTTTCAACCACCCCTTCCGGTTTGACATCGAAATCTCTTTTTTCTATATTAGGCGCACCGATTTTAATCGGAACCCTCCCGGAACCAATGTCGGTTTCCGGGCGATAGACCAAAGGGACTCATTATGAGACAATACGAAACGATGGTGATCATCGACGCTATGATCTCTGACGACGCTATC
>JBGVAT010000085.1:0-9743 GCA_045224895.1 Fibrobacter sp. | reverse complement strand
GGTGTCAAGTCCACCGCTGTAAGCGAGGACGACTTTCTTCTTGGATTCTGTTTTAGCCATTTTGAATGTCCTTTGAGAAAAATTTTTAGACGATGTAAATATAGAATAGACTAGAGACTAGAGACGAGAGGCTCAAAAATTTTTTGTTAAAAAAATGGTTAGTGATTAGCGTTTTGTAAATGGGAGTGCCCGGCCGAGGAGATCGAAATACTTGACATTCAGCTTGTCATGAACGCGGTCGGATGCACGGCGAGATGCGCGCCGAATCGATGTTGTCGAATCCGCCTTTATCGGTAACGCGGGGTCAATCTCACGAATCGAGACGAACTTGTAAGACGGATGGTCGTTATCCGTACGCATGATGACGACTCCCCCGCCCTTCAATATGGCGTCATAGGCATTTTCGAGTCCGTTATAATCCTTGCAGCCTTCGATCTTTGCGGCTCCCGCTTCGGCACCGGACCAGTCCAACCCAGCGTCCTCGGCAACGCCCACGAGTTCCCACTTGCCCGGCGGTGTCGCACCACTCGTCGAGTCGATGTAGAGTTCTAGACGCACCGTCGATTCATCCTTGTTGTAGACGATGTACTTCATACCGATCCACTTGTTCAAAGGAAGCGATTCGCCGCCCCAAAGCGGATCCTGCTTGCCAATGCCCGAACCACTGCGGTAATAGCTCGACGGGTGCTTCAGTTCCTTTTCAAAGTCCCAACGACCGTCATTGCGAAAGCGAGCATAATAAGTATTGGCGTCGCAGTTGTTACCCCCGCTAGAGCCATGCCCCAAGGCACCGCTGCGGACTCCGACCACCATACCGCCGTAATTCTTTCCGCCGGCATCATTTCGCATAAAATAAGCAGTATATTCAGTATTCAGGAAAAACTGTTTCTGGGAAGCCCATTCGCGTTGTCCGTTAATATGGAAGCGGGGGCCCTCCCCCAACATCTGCATCACCCCCTTGCCATCGACCGTGTAACCTTCACCATCGACACCACGGCTATCCGACCACTGCAAGGGATCATCGGGATCGTCCGACCAGTCTGCAAAAGTACGCGCATTCCCGTTCGCCCAATGTTCGGACGTCCAAGAAACCGAGCCCGCCTTAGTCTCATAAAATTTCTGAAAGCCAAAAACGTCCACAGCATCTTCTGCAAAAGAAGCTACGGCGCAAGCACAAAACAACCCAAACACGTTCATTAGAATTTTCATCATCACCACCTAAAAAACATGCTTCAAAAATCTAACATCTTTTCAAACAATTATACCAGCCCGCGCCAAGCTCCAATTCATTTTTTTCTATTTTCGAAAATATGAAGATTTCTGACAGAGCGCTCGGTTACATTTCGATTCTCGTATTTGCAGGCATTTTTGGCGGCATTTCCTTTGGTATGTGGGCCGCCCACCAGAACGTCAACAAAACGGCAATTGTCGATTTCAAGGAACTCGGTTCATTGCAACCCGAAGATCCCGTCGTGCTGCGCGGTTACCACATCGGCACCATCGGCGAGGTGACCTGGCTCAAAGACCGCTCCCGCGTCAAAATCAAGTTTTTTGAACCGATCACCATCCGCGAAGGCACACAGTTCAACAACGTGAACTACGCCCTCATGGGCCAGCGCCGTCTCGAAGTCATTCCATCAAAGACGGGTGCCGTCATGCCCGAGAATCACGTATTCGAAGGCCATTTTGAACCGGGCATTGCAGAAACGCTGCGTTTCATCGAAAACGTAAACGAGCAGCTTGAAACCGTGCAAAAGATGGTCCTTCTGCTTGCCCAAGGCGATTCGACGCACAAGTCCGCCCCCGAAGTTTACGAAGAGGCGATGCGCTCCATCGAAGACATTTTTGCCCACACCGAAAAGACCGTCGGTACGCTTGGTCCCAAGCTGAACAAGCTTTTCAATCAGGTGAATAAGTCCAGCAAGGCATTGACCAAATCGACGCTCCAGGCAGACACGGCCATCAAGACCGTGACGGCGGCCGCAAACGAAAAGATTTCGCTCATCGATTCCGTCATCATCTCGCTTTCGGAAAACGCCGAAAAGACGAACCAGCTGATTACGAACATCGAAAAGGGCATCGACAACGAAACGCTTTTGCAATCGAAGGAACTTGTTGAAAACATAAACAACACCATTGCCGCCATCAACAAGGGCATCCAGGCCATCGACACCAAGAACTTTGGCTTCAAGGACGAAAAAGGCAACAAGATCCATCTCATCACGTGGAAGAACATCAACATCGTCGGCGAAACAGCTAGAGGCAAGGCTCGCAAGCGATTGGAAGAAGCCAAAGCACAGCAAGAGCAGAACAAAGCAGGCAAGTAAATGGATTTATCTAATCTGCCTGGACTCGGCCCCAAGAGACTTGAAAAGTTAAGCAAGTCCGGTTTAAACACCATCGCCGATCTTCTGTACAACATTCCCCGAACCTACCTCGACCAGACCAAAGTTTCGAAAATTGCGGAATGCCACGAAGGCGACCGCGTCGTCGTCATCGGCATCATCACGCGTGCCGGAATCGTCAAGGGGCGCATGTCACGTTTCATGGCGGTACTCACGGACGGGACCGGAGAGATTCAGCTTTTGTTCTTCCGCGGCACAAAGTACATCGCAAACCGTGTCAAGGCGGGCACAAGATGGCTAGTCTCGGGCACGGTCGGTTCGTACCGCGGGCTCCAGCTAGTACACCCCGATATGCAGCCGTTCGACGAAGGCGAAGCTTTTAACGGACAAATTCTCCCGGTCTACCCCATCAGCGAAATTTGCCGCGAAGCAAAGATGGAGCAGCGCTTTTTCCGCGGGCTCTACAAGACTATTTTTAATTTTCCGCGTCTTACGCTCCCGAACGCCTGCCCGCGCGAACTCACGGACTACTTGCACTTTGCTCCGGTGATGGACAATCTCCGCGCGCTTCACATGCCCAAGGACTTTGACTCGATCTACAGGGCCAAACGCGAACTCAAGATTCTGGAGCTTTTGCCGTTTTGCCTACGTATGGTCAAGCGACGCGAGAACCAGAAAATCCGCGGACACGAAAGGCAGATTGATTTAGGGAACGTGATGGCGGCGAAATCCCGTTTACCGTTCCAGCTGACAGCCGGTCAGGACTCCGCGCTGAACACGATCATCGAAGGACTCAACGGCAAAAAACAATTCCACGCATTGTTGCAAGGCGATGTAGGTTGCGGAAAGACCGTCGTCGCCATGCTCGCCATTATGGCCGTTTGCGGCGCAGGCGAACAGTGCGCATTGATGGTGCCGACCGACATTCTCGCCAGGCAGCACTTCAAATCGCTCAAGCCGTTTTTTGATGCGGCCGGCATCCGCGTACAGCTCTTGGTCGGAGCCACATCCGCCGCCGAAAAGCGAGTCATCTTAGGCGAACTGCAAATGGGACTTTGCAATGTCGTCATCGGGACGCACGCGCTGTTCAGCAAGGACGTCTACTTTTCAAAACTCGGATTCGTCATCATCGACGAACAGCACCGATTCGGCGTGAGCCAGCGCGAAGCGCTGCTCGCCAAAGGCGACTATCCCGACATGCTCGTGATGAGCGCCACGCCGATTCCGCGAAGCCTCGCGATGACGCTTTATGGCGACCTGAAAGTCATCAGCATCAAGGAAAAGCCTGCCGGACGCAAGCCCATCAAGACGCGCCTCGTGAATGCCGCCAAGCGTGAATCGATGAAGCAGTTTATCTGCAAGGAAGCCGCAGGCGGAAACCTCTGCTATTGGATTGCGAGCCGCGTGAACGCTGACGGTTCGACAGGCCCTGACAATGCCGACGAAGGTGGCGCCCGCAGTGTCGATGACATCGTGAACGAATTACGTTCCTTCATTGCCGCCACCGGGCACGCCGACCCGAATATCGCGAAACTCAAGGTCGCCGGCGTCCACGGACAAATGGACGATGGTGAAAGAGACGAAATCATCAAGCGCTTTGCCGCCGGCGAAATCCAGATTCTCGTCGCAACAACCGTCATTGAAGTCGGCGTGAACGTCCCTGCCGCAAACCTTATGGTCATCGACCAGCCAGACCGATTCGGTCTGGCACAGCTCCACCAGCTGCGCGGGCGCGTGGGCCGAGGCAATCAGGAAGCCTGGTGCTTTTTGATGATCCCCGAGAGCGAAACCGCCGAAACTAGCATGGAACGTTTATCGCAGTTTGCCGCCACCGAAGACGGTTTTGAGATCGCTGAACTCGACCTCAAGAACCGTGGCGCAGGAAACCTCGAAGGCAACGAACAGAGTGGCGCCTGGGTGTTCCGCTGGTTCGACTGGATCCACGACCAGGAACTCATTTCGCAGACGCTTGAACGCGCCGAGCATATACTCAAAGACGGTTCCGCATTCAGCGAAACCGCCCGTGAAAAGATCCAGACCTGGTATAACGAGAAGCCCTCGGCAAACGAGGACGGCGTCCATTAAAACGCGCCAAGCGTCAAATCAGGCGCGTCATCGTTCCGACGACAAGAGCAATCAGGACAACGTTCAAAAAGAACATCGCCCGGCGCACGATCAAGAAGAAGATGGCCTGCCAATGCAGAATGTGATCCGTCGGATGGATCAGCTCTTTTGCAGCCAAGAATGCATTGATAAAGCCCGTCATCACAAGCATCAACGCACCCGCATAGTAGCCCTCGTTCCACACAAGAATCGTAAGCCCAACGCCAGCGATCATCGCGATAATGCCGATGATGATTTCGACACGCATAAAGATGCGCTTGACTTCACGAGCCCTCTCGCGGCGAGCAAGCTGCGCCAATTTCTTTTCGTCTTCGTCCTGAGCCATTTGATATCTTCTTTATTTTAAAGGGTGTACGCCGTTGTCACAGAGTAATGAGCCTCACCCTTGCGCACACCGTTCAGCGGGATGCTCACATCGATTTTGTTCACCAGGCGAGTAATGGACTTTGTCTGCACCAAGCGCAGGCCAAAGCCAAGCACATAAATCAAATCCTTGCGGTTGATATCCATAATGCGGGAAGCCGTCTCCCCCACACTTCCAAAAGCGACAACCACCGGAACAAGCGTTGCAATTTCGAAATCCGGGAACCAGCGCGGTTCCAGGCTTGCGTAAACACGGGCCTGGCCTGCATAATACCCAGTCGGGAACCCAACAAATCCATCGGAACCGCCAAGCGTCAGCTGATTTCCAAGCCTTGCATTGTCATACAAGTCCACAAGGCCCGACAAGGCCGTCGAAAAACTGTTGCTCGGATGGAACAAGTATTCGCCACTGACACTTCCGTAAAAGTCGTGACGTTTGCCGTGATCCAGGTAGAAGTTCATATACGACTGGAGCGTCAGATGATGGCAATCACGTCCAAGGAAAAGATCCGTCCAAAAGTCCAAACGGATATCGTTGTCGCCAGCACCCAGCTGTTCATAGTTCTTGGAAATCTGGGCCTTGACGGCAAAGCCCTTGTCCACATCCTCGTTCCATTTGGCGTTATGGTAGTTCTTTATTTTTTCGTAACGGATGTTCGAATACTTGATGTAGAAGCCCAAACGGGAGTCCATACGTTCCGGCACCCATTCGTCACGTGCGCTGGCAGAATCGATAGCATAGGCCTGCTTGCCATCCGTAAACAGCCTTGAGAATATGCGTCCGTCATCCGCTGTCGCGCGGTGGTAATCGTACGTTGCGCCCAGATATAACTTACGCAACGTTCCGCCAAACGAACGGCTAATGCGGAAACTCAGAGAGTCATCGATATAGTCTTCAACGCGCAACAGTTCAACAGCTTCCTTTCCGTTGAAGAGCTGAAGCGAATCCAGCGGGCGGCTCGAGTTCGTCACGACAGCGCCCTTCGGAAGATCGCCACTCCCATAAATGTAATCGAAGCGCTTGTTCTTCAGGCCCTCGATTGTGTAAGCCCATTGATTCACGCTACGAGTCAGGAACGGCACGTACATCTTCCAGCTGGCAAGGTAACCGTCCGTGTTGTAGCTATACAAGAAGTCCAAGTGGTTGTAGCGGAAAAGGAAATGCGGGTCGCCATATTCCACCTGCCACATATCGCGGAATTCATCGTGGCCAAAATAGAAGCCAAGCTTTTGCCCTAGCCCAAGGAAGTTGCTTTCTTGAATGCCAACGCCATACACAAGGTTCTTGTACTTCCACTCGCTGCCCGAAAATCCAAGGGCAAACGGAACCGTGAGCGTCCAGTTATCGCTTGTCTTGACGTCAACGATGTTTTTGCCATCGACATTCAGCACCGTGATATTGGCATCCGAAAGGAACTTCTGGTCACGCAGAAAACGTTCCGATTCCAAAAGCAAGTTCAGGTTGACCAAGTACCCCTGATCAAAAAGCAAAAGCTTGCGGACCGTCGCAATGCGCGTCTCGATATGAATCATGTTCAAGAAGTCATACGCCCAACGGTCGTACTTGGTATGCGCACGCGAATCGTCAAAAGCATCACCAATGAAATAGCGGATGCCATCGACACGGAACACCGCACTGGAATCAACCTTAGATTCAGCAGCAGAAGCCGCCGACGAATCGGCAGCTGAGACCCCTGCAAAAGAAAATGAAGCTAGACAAAATAAGCAAAGTATCAAATTTTTCACAATTACAATATATAAAAATAGTGAGCATATGAAAGCCTGGTGAAGCCCGTTGGGAGAACGTAGTTGGCCCGACGTTCTCATCTTGCACATTCCCACCGCTTTTTCTACATTTGGGCTGGGTAGCGGATGGCCGCCGGCTTCACGGCTGGAGGAAAGTCCGGGCACCGCAGGGCATGATGCTGGATAACGTCCAGGCGCGGAAACGCGACAGAAAGTGCAACAGAGAATAGACCGCCCGCAGCAATGCGGGTAAGGGTGAAACGGCGAGGTAAGAGCTCACCGCACGACTGGTGACAGGAGTGGCTAGGTAAACCTCATCCGGTGCAAGACCAAGCAGGAATCCGTCCGCAAGGACCTGGTGCGGCCCGTGCCAGCTGGATATCCGGGTAGGTCGCTTGAGGCGGTCGGTAACGATTCGTCCAGAGAGATGGTCATCGCTCCGCAAGGAGTACAGAACCCGGCTTATAACTACCCGTTAATGAAGGCTTCCGCTAACTGCGGGAGCCTTCTCCATAACTAGGGATGTTTCCGTCCTACATTTCTACAAAACGGCGGAGTCCGATTTTCACGAAAATCAAAACGAGAAGCAGGCTGACCGCAAGCGTAATCAGCGGAATCGTGAGCCCCGCCAAAAAGACTTCGTAATTCATCTGGACGAGCAGCAAAATCGGGACGACCAGGAACAGCACGCTCTGGGTCGCCGCGCGCACCGTCTTTGCACGAAGCGACACGAGCAAAGTAGACGCATTCACGACAAGCGCCACAGAAACCGCACCGATAAATGCGGCCAGTGCCGTTTCTTTCGGAATCATCGGACGGCCGAGCCAATAAGCGAGCTGCACGACAACCGCAAAAACCACCGGGAACGGCATGACAGCCAAAAGCTTTCCCCAGAACAGTTTAGACGGCCTGATTGGCAAAAGCTGCAAAAGTTCAAGAGACTTGCGTTCGCGTTCGCCCGCAAAGCAATCCGCGGCCAAAGGCGCCCCCATCGGAGCCATCAAGCATCCGAGCAAAAGCATCATATAGCCTTCCATACCCGCCATAATTTGCGCACCATAACGCGACACAGCCAGCATCTGGCTTACCGCAAAAATCATCGGCGGAATCACGAATGGAATCCAAAAACGAGGTTCCCGAAAAATCAGACAAAGTTCGTGTTTGAAGATATGAAACATACTTAGCATTAAAAATAGTTATATTAAGTTCATGAAATTTTTAGCTGTATTTATTTTAAGTCTTTCTTTGTTAGCTACAAGCTCTTTTGCGGTGTCCCTTACGCCACCGATGGTCCTAAAGATGCAAGAAGACCGAACGATGGCAGCTTCGGATTTTACAACAGAAGAAACTCCAGAGTTCGATTGGAGCCCAATAAAGATCTTCGTTGGCGTATATTCCTACTGTTTCCTCATTTTTGGAATTGCGTGGGCAGGGGTTGGATTAAGCAAAATTCACGATGAAGACAGTAAAGCAGGAGCGATGATTGGCGGAGGCTTAGGCATAGCGGCTTTAGGCGGACTCGGCATTTGGTGGGCGTTTTAAGGCCGGAATAAAACCGCAAAAAAAGGTCACCCCGGCACTGGGGCCGGGGTGACATCCTAAAAATTACTGTCTCGTGAGAGTCTTGTAGCGAATCGGCTTCGGATTGTCGGCGTCTTCGCCCTACGGGCTTCGCTCAGGATGACACGCTTAGAAGGAAGATTCCCGCCTAGGAATCATCTATATTTTGATACACATTTCTTCACAACGTATGAGTCTAAAAATTTATCCCATCGGCATTCTTGGAAATCACCTTCCATAATGCCATCTATTTTCTCATAAAAAAGTTTATACTCAAGTGATTTAGGGTCTTTCCTCAAGGCGTTATCAAAGCACTTGGGACTTATCATGTCGAAATATTGATATTCTTTTCCGTCATAGTAAATGATATTCAATGTTTCACCAACACATTCACGTGGAGGAATTCCTCTTTTTTTAATGGACATCCTTTTTTCAGAAAAATAGGACATAACGAGTCTGTAATCCATAGAGTCTATTGTGTATTCTTTACGACATTTGTCCATGAAAAAATTTTCATATTCCTGGGAAGTGTAACTTTCCCCTACGCATAAACCAATATCTGGATATCCAACATCCCAAGATGGAAAGTTAAGAAACTTATAAATACGAATTTTATTTGAGTCTAATGGGATAAAGCCTATTTTCTTTTGGTCATCTTTATCAAAAAGAATATAGAACCCCTTATCTTTCCACGATATTTCATCGTCACTAATACGGCCGTAAAAATCAACATAATAGCCCACACCAGTCGGTGGAACTAACTCAGTCCTATATTCACTTTGCGGGGGGACTTTTGTCAATTCTTTAGACGGCTCTAAATTACTTGATGCACAGGCAACAAGTAATATAGGAATCAGTGAATGCTTTATAAAGCGCAGCATAGTCTACTACAATATATCAATAAATTCAACCATAAAAGCAAAAAGCCCTGGAATTATCCAGGGCGTTAATTTTTACTGTCTCGTGAGAGTCTTGTAGCGAATCGGCTTCGGATTGTCGGCGTCTTCGCCGAGGCGCTTGCGGCGATCAGCTTCGTATTCGCTCCAGTTGCCTTCGAACCATACAACCTTGGAATCGCCTTCGTAAGCGAGAATGTGCGTTGCGATACGGTCGAGGAACCAGCGGTCATGCGAGATGATCACGGCGCAGCCTGCGAACTTAAGGATAGCCTGTTCCAAAGCCTGCAACGTTTCGATATCCAAGTCGTTCGTCGGTTCGTCAAGGAACAAGAGGTTGCCCGGCTTCTGCAAGTTCTTTGCCATGAGCACGCGATTGCGTTCACCACCAGAGAGCTGCGAGAGCTTCTTCTGCTGGGCTGCACCCGTGAAGTTGAAGAGACCGCAGTAAGCACGGCCATTCATCTTGCGGTCGCCCACCAAGATTTCGTCGTTGCCACCCGTGATGGATTCCCAAACCGTCTTGGAATCGTCCAAGCTTTCGCGGCCCTGTTCCATACTGATGATTTCGACAGTTTCGCCAATCTTGAGCGTACCGCCATCCGGCTTTTCCGTGCCCATGATCATCTTGAACAAAGTCGTCTTACCAGCACCGTTCGGACCGATAATGCCCACGATACCCGAGCGCGGCAAGCTGAAGTTCAAATCG
>JBGVAT010000084.1:0-3666 GCA_045224895.1 Fibrobacter sp. | reverse complement strand
GATAGACAAGCAAATCCATCGGCCCGTTAAACGAACCGATTTTCACCTCGTAGTCATCTTGTTCAAGAACTTCGGAATCAACCATTGAACGATAATATAGAAATATAGCCCTTTTGTTTGGGGTTCAACGCAGCCCATCGCTTCGAAGATTTTTCCTAAATGTCGCATAATTTCCCAAAATGCTGCTGAATTTTTGAGATTTGGGGAAATATCTGCTGTTTTTGATAGATAATTTCCTAAAATCTCGTAAAAAATATCACTTTTGGGACTTTATCCGATTGAATTTTGAAAGAGTAATATGCAAAAACTGCTTATTACTTTCTTGTATAACGCCTGAACGGTCAAGTATTCCTTGACGGTTCGGTTGCTAAGAACTCTTGTAATTGTCGCTTTTCCTCTGATTTCTTTAGCACTTCATCTAGTGTGAAATCTTCTTTGCTGAAGAAAAATGTGCTTGTTCCCAGGTCTTTCAGGGATGCGCCAAAATGGTAAGCTATATTGTCTATGAATAGGAATCGGTCGTGCATACCGTAACTTGGTAATATTTTTATTGGGCAATCGGTATACTGTGCGTTGTATGTTGCCAAATCCACTTCGAAAACTTTGCTCTTATCGTAGGTGTAGATGGTCACCGACACGCCTTTGTTGCGCTTGAGCATCATCGCAAGTACCTTCTCGTCCACGTAGCGGTCTACAAGGACAATCCGCCTTTTCGCCTGCCTGATTAGCCCGCACACGAACACATAGGCATCGAACATCTGATTGTTGTAATACAGCCCCTTCGACTGGAGCTCGCCGCGGTCCATTGCCTCGAAAATCGTGTCGAATTTATGGTCGTGTTCCTGCAAACGCGCGTCCTGCTCGAGCATTTTGGACTCCACATTGGACAGGCGGTTGACCAAACCGCCGTTTTGCATCAGGATTTGCCGTGCTGCGACAAAAGCACGCATGATGGCAATGTTCACTCTGATGGCCGTTTCACTTTTCAGGACAGACGAGAGCATCGCGATACCTTGTTCCGTGAACGCCAAAGACCGGTATTTTGAATGTTTTCCTTTCAGATTAGCAGATTCCTTCTCTAAGGTCGCATTTTGCGACCTTAGAATTTTCGTTTCTTCCATAGTCAGCAGAAAGCAAAAATCCTCAGGAAATCGCTCTTTATTGCGTTTTACCTGCTCATTGATACGCTTCGTTTCCACCCCGTAGAGCGTCGCCAAGTCGCGATCCAGCAGAACCTGCTTGTCTCGGATGACTTGAATCATCTTTTCCACGGATGAATTGACGAGTGGATTCTGGACGATGATATCTGCATTCTCGGTCTTTTTGTTCATTTTTTCTCCTTATAACAAAAAAAGCCGTATTCCTTTAGATATAAGAAATACGGCTTGTCGCAGGTTTATCCTGCCACTATAGCTTGACTATTGGAGAATGTACAAAATGCGGTGACGAAAAAACAAGTGGGGGTAATTTGGCGGTCTTTTTCCTTGCTTATTGAATTGTTTCTCGTGTAAAAATGGTTTGATTTATTTAAATTTCCATAAAAATAGAGTTTTATTGCTCTTGTTCTCTAGTTCGAAATACCGCTAATACTTCAAACAAAGAAGAACAAGGCAACACTCACGCGACTATGTTGCTACAGCAGCATGGTTTGATGCATCGTTCCCGTAACACTATGGGAACCTTAGGTGCATTGCCCTTTTGCCGTTTTTAACGGTGGTTTTGTGGTATTCAATTTCCACGAAATTTTTGGGGCGTGGGTCGTTTCGCCTGTTTCTTTGTTAGGCACTTAGCGGTAGCCTCGGACTAAAACAGGTTGATGACGATACCCACGCCCTTTCTGATTATGAAATCGTGTCGTCAGACTGCCAGTACAAGAGCGAATGAAGAGGTTCTTGTTTGGCAAATAAAAAGACTACATTGCGCATTGACAATGAGGAATTGCATGAAAGTTCCGGTTTCCTTTCTGCGCAGGTTTTTTGGTGTCCAACATGCCGAGTTCCTATAATAACATCTCCAAATGAAATTAATGGGGTCAATGGGAAAAGCGTTTGTCCATGTTGTCATTCGACAACATCATTTATGTCTACGGATTTGCGTCCTGTCTTTCCGGAAGAACGACTGTTGTTAGAAGTCTTATTGGGAAGAAAACCTACGGAACTATCGGACAGTTCTGTGTGGGCCTTAGATAGTCGTTATTACATCGATGGAAAAGCTAAAGCGATTCCATCAAAAATATTTCGAGAAAACGATTGTGAAGTTCTGACATCGCTTTTGAAAGAAAATAAAGAACTAAACGAATCGAATGAAGTTACAAAAAAATTTGATTCTTTTATACATCGATTTGTAGAAGCGAATAAATTGCGATTAAATGCAATTGTTGGTGAGGCTCATGCTTTTATTAAGCAGGAAGCGTCTAATTTCCCCGAGGAAAATATTGTTTTGTCTTTTTCTGGAGGAAAGGATTCTACTGTAACAGCGGATATTGTAACAAAGGCTCTTGGCAATCCTAGCCTAGTCCATATTTTTGGAAATACAACATTGGAATTTCCGCAAACAGTTGAATACGCGGAACGATTTAAGAAAGATCATCCCTTTGCAATTTTTGAAACTTCTATTAATGAAGATCAAAATTTCATGGATGTATGCGAAGATATTGGCCCACCGGCAAGAATTATGCGTTGGTGTTGTTCTATGTTCAAAACAGGACCAATCACGCGTGTGTTGAATTCTCTGTATCGAAATCAACAAATTTTGACATTCTATGGTATTCGTCGAGCAGAAAGTGCTAGTCGAAGCAAATACAATCGCGTTGAAAGTGGAAAGGAATCTGTTAAAATTCAAAAACAGACCGTTGCTTCGCCTATTATCGACTGGAAAGATATTGATATTTGGCTTTATCTCTTGTCTGAAAATGTGGATTTTAATGCTGCATATCGTTTAGGATACGATCGTGTGGGGTGCTGGTGTTGCCCAAATAACAATCAGAGAGCTCAATTTTTGAGCAGAATCTACATGCCAGAAAATTCAAAAAAATGGCGAAATTTTTTAATCCAATTTGCGAAAAGAATTGGAAAGCCTGATCCGGAAGAATATGTGGATTCTGGTGCATGGAAAGCGCGTCAAGGTGGAAATGGATTGGCCGCTGCAGATGATGTCAAAATTAAGTTCACAAATTGCACTGCTGAAGACCATGCGAAAAATTACAGATTGGTCCGTCCCTTTGATGATGAGTTGGTGAATATGTTTGTCCCGTTTGGGAAGATTAGCAAAGAATTGGGAAGAAAACTTCTTCATGAAGTGCTTGTGCTTGATCTTCGCACAAATGTTCCAATTATTTCACTTCAACCGTTTACTGTTGATGGTTTTGAGCATGCTGTAAAGATAAGAACAATGAATGTTGCAGATCATGATGACTTGCAAAGAAAAATTGCTTATCAGATTCGGAAGTTTAATGGCTGCAGAAAATGTTTGAAGTGCGAAAGCGTGTGTAAGGCTGGTGCGATTAGTATAACGGCTGAAGGTTATCATATTGATGAAAATAAATGCATTCATTGCAAAATGTGTGTAAATCAATCTGTCTTAGCAATGGGATGTTTGATGGGAAAGTATTTGAAAACGAAAGAGGTTCGTTAGATGAAATTTAGAGCTCATGAGACGTTTTTTATC
>JBGVAT010000083.1:0-4097 GCA_045224895.1 Fibrobacter sp. | reverse complement strand
TTACATTATATATTGATATACGTAAAGGTGAAATCGGTAATCCACTCAGACCGCTTGCGGGAGGGGTTCCCGTAAAACGGAACGGATCTGCTGGTTTCATCAAGTGTTTACTAAAATGGCTTCCGGACGTTACCGGAAGCCTAATTTTTTTCTGTTTCTACAGAAAGATCAATTACAGTTCCCAATCAAATATCGGGAATCCATTGTTGATGTTATCGTTGCGGGTCCAGCGTTCGCCATCGGCAAGACCGTTCAACGTGCTGACAAATTCATTCGTCGCCATAAAGTTTTTGTTCTTTTCGGTAGCACCGTTTGCCTTCAATTCTTTATCGGATTGAGCGGCATAAAAGCAATTCTTGCTCGAATTATTTGTCGAAATTCCGGCAGCAACACCGGACGACGGAGCAATAATAAACCCGACATTGTAGCTGCGGAGCAAAGCGCCAGCATTGCTTTCCTTCATTCCAACAATTCCCGCCGCGCGAGTTGTCGGAGAAACAACCATGCCAGTATTGTAAGCAGCAACAATGCGTCCACCGTTTACTTGAACCCCGACAATTCCCCCCGCATACTTTCCTTTGACATACGAGCCTCTGTTAAAGACCATTTCAATTCGGCCCCTATTTTCACGACCAACAATTCCACCCACCTGTTCTTCGCCAACAATGTAAGAATTGACGATGCCAAGCCTTTTCACAAAGCCGCTATCGCTAGCAGCCGAACTTCCCAAAGTACCAATAAAGCCTGCACGCTGGAAAGATGGCTTGTTCACATAAATGCCCGAAATCCTATGACCGTTCCCATCAAAAGTACCCTTATACATAACCGCATTCGTGCCACCACCGATAGGCGTCCATTCATTGAGGGTCAACGCATCAACAAGAAGATTACCATTTTCATCGACCATGTTATCGACGTTCAAACGGATATTCTTGACCAGACGGGCATTGAGCCTTTCATTTCCCTTATTCGTCACCTGGTCCGCAAAATAGGCAAGTTCTTCGGCCGTTTCAATAATCATGTATGATTTGCCGTCGATGGTCTGCGTCTTCGGCATTTCCATTTTGCCGGTCCATACAGCGGATACATCAGAAGCCACAGAAGAACTGGATTCAACCGAGCTAGAAGACTTCGGTGTGGATGCGCATTGAACACCATAATATTGACAGCAATAATTTTCAGGGAACTTTTTGCTTCCCAAGCGGCACTCATCGGCTTCGCTCACAATAACGGAGCTGCCCTCATCCACAGAAGATGAACTCTCAGTGACTTTTTCATTGACTTGGGGTTGAGTGATGCTGCTAGAGCTGTTATTATCACCGCATGCGGAAAGAAGGGACATTCCAACGAGGGCAAAAGCGCCGACAAAGCCAGTCCATTTGATTCGAGGACTTCTCATTTTTTCTCCATTTGTAGAAAACCAACTCAGGGGTCCGTCCAACATCAATCACTGTGATTTAGGAGCGGGCTCTAAATTAAGCGAATGTAAATATAATTAAATAATAAGATTTCCCAAAGTCTTTTTTTTAGGCAAATTAAACCCATAAAAAAATTTTCCTATTCCCTTGCCAAAAACAGACCACCTTCCTATATTATCCATCGTGAAGATGAATTCTGCAATCCGTTTCAACCGTTGGTGGTGGGGCTCTACGAAATAGAGTCCGTTTTGCTGATTTCATCAAGTGTTTGTAAAAGGCTTTCGGACTCACCGAAGGCCTTTATTTTTTGCCTTGAATTATAAACCTAAACCCAGAACCTACTATGATTACTTCTAATAACGGTTTCTTTGACAAGTTCGGCGGCAAGTACGTTGCCGAAATCATCCGCCGCCCGCTCGACGACCTCGAAGCGGCATTCAACAAGTACATCCACGATCCGGAATTTCTCGAAGAACTCCGCATCATCCAGCGCGACTACATTGGCCGCGAAACTCCGTTGTACTTTGCCCCGACGGCAACCAAGCTTCTGGGCGGTGCGCAGATTTACATCAAGCTCGAAGGCCTCGCCAACACGGGCGCCCACAAGATCAACAACGCTATCGGTCAGTGCCTCCTCGCTAAGAAGATGGGCAAGACCCGCATCATCGCCGAAACGGGTGCTGGTCAACACGGTCTCGCCACTGCAGCCGCTTGCGCTAAGCTCGGTCTCGAATGTGTCGTGTACATGGGCGAAGTGGACGTCCGCCGTCAGCAGCCGAACGTCGCAACGATGGAAATGTATGGCGCAAAGGTCGTACCGGTCACAAGCGGTAGCCGCACGCTCAAGGATGCCGTGAACGAAGCCATGCGCGACTGGGCCACAAACTTCCAGAACACGCACTATGTACTCGGTTCTGCTCTCGGTCCCGCCCCGTTCCCGGATATCGTTCGCACGTTCCAGTCCATCATCGGCGAAGAAGTCAAGCGCCAGGCTGCCGAACGCAACATCGACATCGCAGCCGTTGTCGCTTGCGTGGGTGGCGGTAGCAACTCCATTGGCGTGTTCACTCCGTTTATCGAAGACAAGAATGTGCGATTGATTGGTGCAGAAGCTGGTGGCATTGGCCCGAACGTCGGCGAAAACGCAGCCCGTATGACAGGCAACGCAAGCCGCGAAGGCATTGTGCAGGGTTACAAGAGCCGCTTCCTCATTGACGAAGACGGTCAATCCATGCCGACGCGCTCCATTTCGGCAGGTCTCGACTACATGGGCATCGGCCCACAGCTCGCCGCCCTCGGCGAATCCGGCCGCGTGGAATTCACGGCAATCCTCGACAAGGAAGCTCTTGAAGCCGTCAAGTTCTTTGCCCGTAACGAAGGCATTTTGTTCGCACTCGAAAGCGCTCACGCCGGTGCGGCCGCGATGAAGATTGCAAAGGAACTCCCGAAGGACAAGGCGCTCGTCATCAATATGAGCGGTCGCGGTGACAAGGACATCTTTATCACAAGCCCGGTGTTCCGTCCCGAAAAGTGGAAGGAATTCCTCAAGGCGGAACTCAAGCGCCTTGACAACAACGAAGACATCCACGACGCGGAGATTATGAATAAATAGTAGACAGTAGGAAGTAGACGGTAGACAGTAATGTCCCGAATTTTCCTTCCTACTTCCGACTTCGAACTTCCTACTAAAACATTTTCAACAGCGGCAAAGCCGCGAGAATTTATTATGAACTTAATGTCTCATCTTATTGCGGGTTTTCCTGACGCAGAAACTTCTATCGCCATCGCCGACGCTCTTGTGAAGGGTGGCGCAAACATCCTCGAAATCCAGCTAGCCTTTAGCGATCCGAGCGCAGACGGTCCGGCAATTCAGACCGCCTCCACCATCGCTCTCGAAAAAGGCTATTCCACCAAGCAGGGCCTTGCCATCGTGAAGCAGATTCACGAACGCCACCCCGAAACGCCGATTTACATCATGACCTACGGCTCGCTCGCCTTTACTCCGGGCGTCGAAAACTTCGTCAAGATGTGCAAGGACGCGGGCGTTTCCGCTTGCATCATTCCGGACTTGCCGTTCGACGGCGACGAAGGCCTTACCGAAGCTTGCAAGAAGCATGGCCTCGAAAATATCCCGGTTGCCGCACCGAGCATGACCAAGGAACGCCTTGAAACGATGGCATCCAAGGGATTCAAGTACATCTACGCTGCACTCCGCGCTGGTACCACCGGTAGCGAAACAACGATTGACCAGGATACGCTCGACTTTATCGACACCGTCGGTAAGGGTGGCGCGAAGGTTCTCGGCGGATTCGGTATCCGTAATGGCGAACAGTCCAAGGTGCTTTCGAAACACGTGTACGCAGTTGTCGCAGGTTCCGTGTTCGTGAACATCGTGCTTGCCAACGAAGACACCGCCGAAGGCCGCGCAAAGGCAATCGCCGCTATCGAAGCCAAAGCCAAGGAAATCGCCGGGAAGTAAAGCCCGAATTTAATACGAGAAAGGCGCCCCCGGAATTAATCCGGGGTGACAGCGCAGTTGACAACGCAAAAAGAGGTCGGTCTTTACCGGCCTCTTTTTTGTACAATCCATCCTAAAATTTCTATCTTTTCGCTCGAAAAATTCATGAGGTAACTATGCTTTTTAATTTCGACATGATCCAGGCCACATACGCCCGCATT
>JBGVAT010000082.1:0-10758 GCA_045224895.1 Fibrobacter sp. | reverse complement strand
GTTCCTTGGCATTGTGATTGGCGGTATCCAGGGCTATCTCGGAAAGTTCTGGGATACGGGCATGCAGCGTATGATTGAAATCTGGTCGTCGCTCCCGATGCTTTATGTGGTGATTCTCATTGGCAGTATTTATGGCCGCAGTTTCTGGCTTTTGATTTTGATTATGGCGGCGTTTAACTGGCTTTCGCTCAGCTATTATATGCGTGCGGAATTCCTGAAGCTTCGCAGTATGACGTACGTGATGTCTGCGAAGGTTCTAGGACTTGGGCATCGTCACATTTTCTTTAAGGAAATCTTGCCGAATGCAATGACGCCCGTGGTGACGCTTTTCCCGTTCACGCTTATCGGTGGAATCGGAAGCCTCACGTCGCTTGATTTCTTGGGTTTTGGACTCCAGCCGCCCACGCCGAGTTGGGGCGAACTCATGAGCCAGGGACTCAATAACCTCTACGCTCCGTGGATTTCCGTGAGCACTGTCGCAGCGCTTTTCGTGACGCTTTTGCTCACGACGTTTGTCGGAGAAGGCGTACGAGATGCAATGGACCCGAAGTCGGGAGATAGATATGTTTAATGCGATACGACTGAGTGGTCCTTGCCAAGCGGGAACGGCTCGTATTAACGAGCCGTGGGAGCGCGGAGCAATTGACTCCAGATGTTCTGATAGCTTTTTTAAGTCAATTGCGGAGTCGTCAACCGACCCGAAGTCGGGAGATAGATATGTGTAAATTAGACGAAAGCTGCGGTCTCGTCTTTTTCGATCCTGTCTTCCCGGACTTCGTTCCGGGATCACCTTACGCAATGTTGTATAAGGCGATGCCGCAACAAGTGCGGCATGACAATGCTGATTGTATCATCTTTGAGCTATAAGAATCTAGATATGAGCAAAGCTGTTTTAAGCGTTAAAGATGTTTCGGTGGCGTTCGGGTTTGACAAGAAAGCTAACCCGCGTGATGGCAAGCAACCCTTGCAAGTGACGGATCGCGTCTCGTTCGACATTTTCCCCGGTGAATTCTTTGCGCTGGTGGGCGAGTCTGGTTGCGGAAAGAGTGTAACCGCGATGAGCATCTTGCGCCTGTTGCCGTGGCCAAGCGCAAAGATTGTGAATGGCTCCATCTTGTTTGGTGCCCGTGACTTGGTGACTCTTCCGCTTAAAGAACTCCAGAATATTCGCGGTTCCGAAATCGCTTGTATCTTCCAGGAACCGATGCAAGCGTTGAATCCTGTCGTCACCATCAAAAAGCAACTTCTCGAAGTCTTTAAGTATGCGCAGTCTCAAAAGGATTGTCATTCCCGACTTGATCGGGAATCTCCTTTAGACGTTGTTCGCGATCAGCTCCGCCTTGCCGGCTTTACAGATCCCGACCGCGTCTTGAATTCTTACCCGCACGAACTCTCGGGTGGAATGTTGCAGCGCGTGTGCATTGTGATGGCGCTCCTCCCTAAGCCAAAGCTGATCATTGCCGATGAACCGACAACTGCTCTGGACGTAACTGTTCAGGCGCAGGTTCTCGCCGTTCTCAAGGATATGGCCGAAAAGACTGGTACTGCCGTCCTCCTCATCACGCACAATATGGGGATCGTTTCGCAGTATGCTCACCGCGTGGCTGTGATGTATGCTGGGCGCATCGTCGAAGAAGGCCCTGTTCGCGAAGTCATCAACCATCCGATGCATCCGTACACACAAGGTCTCCTTGCGGCCATTCCCGAAAGTCATAGCGATCTGCGTACGCTTGTTTCGATTCCGGGTTCCGTGCCTCATCCAAAGGACTTTGCCAAGGGTTGCCGCTTTGCGGACCGTTGCTGCAAATGCGCACAGGCTTCTGCCGAAGAACGTGAAAAATGTCTCTCGGCAGAACTCCCGACGAAAATTGCCGAAGCGGACCATTTTGCGTATTGCTTTGGAGCCAAGTAATTGAAAAAATTATAGGCTCTTTTAAACATTGCTGGGGCCCCGCCCGCATAATGAATTTTATTTCGTTAATAATTTTTTAGTGGCGGAAAACCATAATTTCCCAAATTAATATTATATCTTTGAATTGTTCAAATCTCGATAAGATTATTGGGGAAAAAGCTATGTTTTGTAGGCAATGTCATAAGAATTTAAAGGACTTTGACGCTCTAATCGACAAAATGGAAAATTGCCCGTTCTGCGGTGCAAAATTGGTTCGCCCTCCGGTCAAGGTGCCGCAAAAGGATGTCAAGACCTTGTGCGATGCTCTTGTGCAAAAAGTCGGTGACGCCATTTTTGCCGATGACTCTACACTAGAAAATGAATTGCGCAGTTTGAACGATCCTGAATTTGCCGATGCCAGGGACAGGTTGTTCTTGCTAGTTTTGAAGCAGATCCCGTCGAGTATGTATGCGGTCAAGACGTTCTCGGATGGCGAACAGCAGGAGATTCTTGAAGCTTGCCAAAGACGTCTCTGCGTCGATTTGGGCTTGTCTTTTGAACCATGTGCGCAAATGCTCGACATCTTGCAAGAATATATCTGGCAAAAGAGATTTTCGCTTTCTCCGAATCTTTTTGAATCGCAATTTGTTGACCCTCGCGATGGTCAGGTCTACAAGACCGTAAGGATTGGCGATCAAGTGTGGATGAAGGAACCCTTGAAGTATAAGTGCGTGGGGTATACGGGGGAAGGCCTGTACGAATGGAACGCTGTGAATAAGTATTGCGCTGTCAGGGGCTGGCGTGTTCCTAGCAAAAAGGATTTTGAAACCTTGGTCAAGACGGCTGCAAGTTTGGGCGTTGGAGACCCGTCGAGCGTGCTTATGTCCCGCAAGGGCTGGGAAAAGTGCAGCGTGACCCCGACTGATAATCTGGGCTTTGAGGCAACTCCGGTCAAATGTAGCACTGGTATCAGTAACAATTTCTTTAGCCATTTCTGGACCGCCGAGGACAAGTACTGTTTTGAAATCTTTCCCGGTCGAGTGTCATTCAGCACACATTCGCAGTCTTACATCCGGTTGATCAAAGACGACACCGCAGAGAAAAAGACTGAAAAGTAAAAAAAGGCAGCTCAAAACGAGCTGCCTTCCTTGTATAATCCGGATTGCTATTAAAGCATTCCTTCCAACGTTTCGAACAGAATGTCCGGCTTTACAGGCTTGCTCAAGTGGGCGTTGAGGCCTGCCTGCAAGCTGCGCTGCACGTCTTCGTCGAATGCGTTTGCCGTGAGGGCGATAATAGGAATCTTCTTTGCGTCGGGGCGGTCGAGCTTGCGGATGGCTGCTGTGGCTTCCAGACCGTCCATTTCGGGCATACGCATATCCATGAGAATGGCGTCGTAGTATCCGACCGGAGACTTTTCGAACATCTCGACGGCGATTCGTCCGTTTTCGGCGTGTTCCGTTGTCACCTGGCGCATCTTCAGGATTTCGATCATAATCTGTGCGTTCACTTCCATGTCTTCGGCAAGGAGGATGCAACGGCCGCTCAGTTCCGCCTTCTTCTTTTGCGGAGCGAGATGCAGACGTTTCTTCTTGAGGATGTCCTTGAGTTCGTCGAGAAGGTGTTCAGTGAAGATCGGCTTTGCGATAAAGCTGTCGACACCTGCGGCAAGCGCTTCGTCAAGCACATCGTCCCAGTTGTAGGCCGTAAGCACGATGATGGCTGTATCGTCGCTTGTGACCGCGCGGATCTGGCGAGCCGTTTCCACACCGTCCATTTCGTTCATCTTCCAGTCCAGCACAACAAGGCTGTACGGGTTGCATCTGGCGTGACGGAGCTTCACCATTTCGACAGCTTCGCGGCCCGACGGAGCCGTTTCTACGGCAATGCCGGACTTTTCAAGAACGACCTTGGCGTGCTGCAAGGCGACATCGTCGTCGTCAACCACGAGAACGCTCATTTCGCTCGGGCGGATTTCGATTTCGTTGCTTTCGACAACGTCAGAACGAGAAGAGTTCAAGAGCGTGAGGGTGATGGTGAACGTTGTTCCCTTGCCCTTTTCACTTTCGACTTCAATCTTGCCGTTCATCATATCGACAATACCCTTGGTAATGGCAAGGCCAAGACCGCTACTGCCGTACTTGTTCGTGGTGCCGGAATTTTCCTGGCTGAACGGTTCAAAGAGCTTGGGCAAGTATTCCTTGCTCATGCCGATACCCGTATCGCTGATCTTGAAGGTGAGCGTCGAGTTCTTGTCGAAGCTTGCGGCCTTTTCGACGCTGAAGGTGATGCTTCCACCCTTCGGTGTGAACTTGACTGCATTTCCGAGAATGTTGATGAGTACCTGGCGGATCTTGATGCCGTCGCCGATGTAGTAGCTGTCGAGTTTCTTTCCGACCTTGCAGGTGTAATTGAGGCCCTTTTCTTCGCACTGTCCGTTGAAAATCGTATTCACCTGTTCCAAGAGCTTGGTGAACGAGAATTCTTCGTTGCGGATCGTCAGACGACCGCTTTCGATGCGGCTCATGTCCAAGATTTCGTTGATGAGGCTCAACAGATGTTCTGCAGAAGAACCAATCTTTTCGAGGTAGTCGCGCATCTTGGGGGAGATGTTCTCTTCGTGGAGCGCAAGGCTGTCAAGACCGATGATGGCGTTCATCGGGGTACGGATTTCATGGCTCATGTTCGAGAGGAACACGGTCTTTGCCTTGTTCGCTTCTTCGGCCACCTTGAGGGCGTCAATGAGCGTCTGGTTCTTGGCGAGGGAATCGCGCATTTCTTCGTCGATGTCCGAGAATCCGACACCGATGATGCGGAGCGTCTCGCTGTTTTCGTCGTCTCTCACGCCTGCCATACGGAGCATTTCGTAGGTTTCCTTGCCGTCACGGATGACCATGTAGCGAAGGGCGATGAGGGCGTTTTTCTGCAATCTCTTGACAATGTGTTCGGGGTCGATGAATTCGAGGAACTTCTTTTGATATTCCGGAGCGACATACTTTTCGGCGTAGCTCTTGAAGGCTTCACTGAACTTGAACTTTTCTCCCATCTTGAACGGAGTCGGAACGGCTTCGTTCTTGCGGTAGCAAATGGAAATGTCTTCTTCGAGGTCTACATAGAAAACGCTCTGGTAGTCCGAAGCCATAGCCGTAATCATGTAGCTCTGTTCGTTTCTCTTGCGTTCTTGATCGATGAGCTTTTGCTGGAGCATAAGTTCATCTTCAAGCTTCTTCTGCTTCACGCGGTTTTCGGCGTCGGTTACTTCTTTTTCGAGACGGAGGGCTGCCGTGCGACGCGTCTGGATAATGATGAATATGAACAAAAGAAGAAGCGTAAGCATGATGATGAGAGCCATAAGGAGGCTCCTTTCAACAATGCCTTCGGAGATGGATGCAAACTGTGCCGAGAAATCACTTTCACGAACAAGGTAAGCAAGCATCCAGTCGGTGGAATGAACCGGAATGTAAATGACTGTTTCACGGATTCCGTTGAGGATGAATGATGTTTCTCCGTGAACGTGGGCTGCAAAGTCTTCTTTCAGCTTTTCGATGGAGAAACCTTCGTTGAAGGAAGCGCCCTTCATAGCCGTAAAGAAGTTCTCTTCGTTGTCGAGGCCGCCAAGGACCATTCCCTTGAGGGAGAGGCCTTCCTTGGTATAAATATTGCAGAATGCTGCCCCGTTACTGTCGGATTGCAACGAAACACCTTCCAAAAGGCGGCTGATGTTGATTTCCATGAGGCATACAACTAGATCACGGCCGTTAAATGTAAGATGTTTGACAGGAATTGCCACAAAAATTGTTCTTTTGTCGCCTTCGCCCTTCTTAAGTGAAACTTTTGGTTCCGATAATTTCTTATAGTCGAAATCGTAAAGGTCGATGTCGTTTTGTGTGCCGCGAGAAGTGTAAATTGTGCCGTTCGTATCGACAAAAGCGAAGCGTTCGAGACCGTACAAATGCTTCATTCTCTCCTGATACGACTGGAATTTTGTGTCGCTTGAGAGATCTTCCTTTGTCATGAGTTTTACGGCTAGATCCAAGTTGCTTATGTAATCAGACAGCTTAGATGCTACGACTTGCTCGCGTCTGTTGGCAATTTCTTCCATGAAGAGATTGCTGATATTCTTGACGGCGCTGTACCCCATGTAGAGAACGCCGAAGATGAGAAGTAAGGCTATAACAACGTTTGTCGACGGTGATAAGCCATTCCTTTTATTTTTTTCATTTTTCATTGTGAACCTCACATCAGGGGACCCTTTATCCCTTGTTATTACCCTGATTAGCATTAACATAATTTTTTTTTCAGTTTTTGTGTAGTGTGTATAATTTGGGAGTTTAAATACTATATATTTGTGATATAAAAAAAAGATGTTTTTTTTGTGTGTGCTTTTTATATTTAGTTGCACATCAATGGATTGGAGTGTGGTTATATGGAATTAGTAGGACAGAATGAGGTAATCAAGCGCCATGTACTTGTAGTAGATGACGAAATGGTTAACCGTGAAATCCTAGGCAACTTTCTCTCGACGATTTATGATGTTGAGTATGCAAGCAATGCCAAAATAGCATTGGACATGTTGACGGATCCCGATGTGGATTATTCTCTTGTCCTGCTTGATTTGATGATGCCTGTGATGGGGGGCATCGAATTCCTCGAACATCGGGTCAATAGCGAAAAGCTCAAGACAATTCCTGTCATCGTGATGACGTCGGAAAAAGATCTTGAAATTAAAAGCTTAAAGCTGGGCGCTGCTGACTTTATTGCAAAACCGTTTAACATTCCAGAAGTCGTCCTTGCGCGTTGCGAAAGGATTGTCGAACTCTTTGAGAATAAAAGAATCATTAGCCACACCGAAAAGGATACGGTATCGGGCCTTTTTGTAAAGGACTACTTTTTTGAATATATCCGTCGCATAGAACTCCTGGGTAAGCAAATCCCGCGCGATGCTTTGGTATTCGATATCGAACAATTCCATTTGGTGAACGAATTTTGTGGAAGAACCTTTGGCAATATGGTGCTTGCCAAGATTGGTGAAGTCCTGCAAGAAAGACTTTCTTCGATGAATGCGATTGCATGCCGCGCCAATGCCGATACGTTCTACGTGTTTGCTGCACATCAAGATGATTATTGTGAATTATGTTGTGCGTTGCAGAAGGTGATATCCCATTTCTTCCATATCAGTAATATCCGCATTAGGTATGGCCTTTGGGAAAATGTCAGCCGTGACTTTGAAATCGAAGCCTGGTTTGACCGTGCCAAGATTGCCTGTAATTCGAACCGTGGTGATTTTTCGAGATGCTTCTCACACTACAATAATGAATTGCATGCAAAGTACGTCTTTGAAGAAATGCTCATCCACGATCTGGATGATGCTATCGCCAACAAGAACTTGAAAGTCTATTACCAGCCGAAGTATAATATTGTAGGCGAAAAACCGCGCCTTGCAAGTGCCGAAGCCTTGGTCCGCTGGATCCATCCGAAACTCGGATATATCAATCCTGGTGAATTTATTCCTTTGTTCGAGTCTAACGGTCTTATCCGTAAGGTTGATAATTATGTGTGGAAAGAAGTGGCCGCACAGATTCGAAAATGGAAGGATATGTATGGAAGGACGATCCCTGTGTCCGTGAACGTGTCGAGAATCAATATTCTTGATCCGGAACTTGAATCGAAGCTGGAACAGATCCGCACCAAGTATGATCTTTCTGCCGACGAGTTCATGCTCGAAGTGACCGAGAGTGCCTATTCTGAAAATATGAAGAGGCTTGTCGAGGTCGTCGAAAACCTGCGCAAGAAAGGCTTCCGCATCGAAATTGACGATTTTGGCGCGGGCTATTCTTCGTTGAACATGATTACCACGATCCCGGTGGATGTCTTGAAAATAGATATGTCCTTTATCCGTGATATGGAAAAGGACGAAAGAAACTTGAAGCTCGTGAAGATCATTATTGACATCGCGAAGTTCCTCAAGATTCCGTCTGTTGCCGAAGGAGTCGAAACGGAGTCCCAGCTCGATACGTTAAAGAAGATGGGATGCGAAATCATACAAGGATTTTATTTCTCTAAACCTGTGCCACCAAAGGATTTTGCTTCGTTTATCGAAGATGAAATCGAAACAAGGAAGAATTAATCGTGATTACAGTTGAAAAATTAAAGGCTTTTGGAGCCGATACTGCAGATGGTCTTGAACGTTGCTTTGGGAACGAAGCTTTGTATTTGAGATTGGTTGCCACAATTCCTGAAGATGCTTCGTTCGACAGGTTGAATCAGAAATTGGAGGCCAAGGATTTGGATGGCGCGTTCGAAGCTGCTCACGCCTTGAAAGGTGTGCTTGGCAACCTTTCGCTCACGCCTCTTTATGAATTGGCGGTCGACATCACGGAACATTTGCGTTCCCGTGACAACATCGACTATAGCAAGTTGCTTGCGGATTTCTTCAGTAAAAAGGAAGAACTCGGTAAACTCTGTGCTGAATAAAGAATTGCGCGGGCGATGACCCGCGCTTTTTGACTTTTTAGGGGATGGAAACATCTCCTTTTTTATTTGAATTCTTCGCACCACTTAGGCACGATTTCTGTAGCCTTTCCTTGGATGACTACGTCAGTGTACGGGTCGCCATAAGGGGCCTCAAGGTTCAGGCACGTGACCTTTGCTCCGTAAGTGTGGGCAAAGCTCTTGAAGCCTGCTGCCGGATAGACGACGCTGCTAGTGCCTATGTAGACGAACTCGTCGCAGTTCTGGAGCGCGTCTTGGATTTCGTCCATATACAGGGGCGTCTCGCCGAAGAATACGATGTCTGGGCGCACGGGGCTTCCGCAAATGGGGCACTTGGTCTCCATCGTTTCTTCTCCCGTAAATTCGAATTCGTGTTCGTGCTTGATGCAACGGAGCTTCATCAGGTCGCCGTGCATGTGCAGCACGCGCTTGCTGCCTCCACGTTCGTGGAGGTCGTCAACGTTCTGCGTCACGAGCAGGAATTTGTCGCCGAGGCGCTCTTCGAGCTTGGCAAGCGCGATGTGCGCCGCATTCGGTTCGTGTTCGGGGAGGCCTTTGCGCAAGAAGTTGTAGAAGTCCTTGACGCGTTTCGGGTCACGGCGGAGGGCTTCCGGCGTGCAGACGTCTTCGATGTTCTCGTGTTCCCACATTCCGTCGTTTCCGCGGAACGTGCGAAGTCCGGATTCGGCACTGATGCCGGCACCAGTCAGGACGACTAATCTATAACGTTTCATAAAACCTCCTACGAGATGGATGCAAAGAACAAGGACTCTGCAATGATTCCGCTTTCGAAGTCGGGCAGGTAAAGGCTTTCGTTTTCGCCGTGGGCGTTGCATTCCGGATCTTCGAGGCCGGTCAGCAAAATAGGAATGTTCCCGAACGTGTTGCGGAACAGTTCTGCTCCCGGGATGCTTGCGCCGCAGCCAATGAACTTGGTGGGGGAGTTGTAGGCTTCGCTCATCGCGTCGCTCATCTTCTTGAAGAACGGGTGCGACGTGTCGGTGACGAACGGATTGGCTCCATCTTCCTTGTCGATCGTGATTTCCAAATTGTTGGGAACCTGTGCCTTGAGGAAGTCGGCGAGCATATCGGTGCATTTTACGGCATCCATGCCGGGCGCGAGACGGATGCCGATGCGGGCGTAAGCGCAGTCCTGCAAGACATTGCCGGCATTCACGCGGGAACCGGATTCGATGGTGCTTACGATGATGCTCGGGCGGCGCCAAAGCGAAATAAGGATCTCGTCCTCGGGAACGTTGAGTTCTACCTGTTCGAGGATGCCACCGTCATTCCTGAAGACTTTTTCGGTCATGCCAAGGGACTTGTATGATTCGAGTTCTTCCTTGGTTGGCGGGATGATGTCGTCTTCGTAATGCGGAATAAGAATGTTGCCGTCCTTGTCGGTAAGGCTTGCAATCATGCGGCAAAGGGCCTGGGCGGGGTCTGGAATCGGGCCGGACCAGGAACCGGAATGGAGGGGTGCCTTTGTGGCGCGGAGGGTCACGTTGATGGCGCTCATGCCACGGAGCGTCGTCGTGATGGAGGGCGTTCCCTTTGCGAAGTTTCCGAGGTCGGCGACAATCACGGCGTCGCATTTCAAGAGTTCTGCGTGTTCGGTGAGAATCTTTTCGAAGCCTGCGCTTCCGGATTCTTCTTCGCCTTCGATGATGAACTTGAGGTTTGGACCTTTGTCCTTGAGCAGGCTGCGGACTTGTTCAAGGGCGGCAAGGTGCGTGATGATGCCGGCTTTGTCGTCTGCGGTGCCGCGGCCAAAGAGGCGGTCGTCGATTTTTGTTGCCGTGAACGGCGGTGTGTTCCACAGGGCTTCTCTCATCGGAGGCTGCACGTCGTGGTGGGCGTACAAAAGAACGGTCGGCTTGTCCGGGCTTGTGAGGCTTTCGGCGTAGACGCTCGGGCGTCCGCTTGGCGGAACCAAAAACTGGATGTTGGTGAGTCCGGCTTTTTCAAACATCGCCTTGACGGCGTTTGCTGATTCCAAAACGTATTTTTGGTCAAAATTGTCGAAGCTGATCGAAGGTATGGCGACGAGGCTAGAAAGCATGTCGATAAAGCGAGGCATGTTTTCGTGAATGTTATTCTTGATTTGTTCGTGCATTGCATAAACCTCTTTTATTCTTGAAATATAATAGCATTTTTTAAATAAAAAAAAGAGGAGTCCCAGAAGGACTCCTCTTTTTGCTTTATGCAATCAAAGATTACATTGCACCGCGTTCGAGCTTGATCGTGAAGTTCGTGATATCGCAAACTTCGCTCGGACCCCAGTACTGGATCGGACCCGGGTAGGTGTAGGATTCAGTCTTAGCCCATTCGTCGCGGCGAGCGGCGAAGTACTTGAACGGAGCGCTCATCGGGCC
>JBGVAT010000081.1:0-15473 GCA_045224895.1 Fibrobacter sp. | reverse complement strand
CCGCGTGGAAGGCCAGAGCTTCGATATCCGTAAGCACTTGCTCGACTACGATAACGTGATGAACGAACAGCGCAAGGTGATTTACGGCCTCCGTCGCCGCATCTTGAACGGCGAAGACATCCGTGACGAAATCATGAACCGCATCGAAGATGCTTGCGATATCAAGGTTTCGCAGTATGTTCCGGCAAAGACTTATCCGGAAGAATGGAAGCTCGAAGATTTGCATGCTGACTTGCAGCGCACGCTCGGCATGGAATACAACTTGACGCTCGAAGATGCCGTTTCGAAGACTCCGGAACAGGTTCTCGACGAAATCATCGGCCTTTGCAAGGCCCGCTACGACAAGCTCACGAAGATCATTCCGGATGCCGACTTCCGCAACATCGAACGCCGCTTCTTGCTCATGACGATCGACCAGGTTTGGAAGGAACACTTGTATGCCATGGACCAGCTGAAGGATTCCATCCGCTTCCACGGCTACGCCCAGAAGGATCCGCTGATGGTCTACAAGAGCGAAGGTTTCAAGCTGTTCGAAGGTTGCCTCGAAAAGATCGCAACGCTCACGGCTCTCCGTATCTTGAACATCCGCATCACGCTCCCGAACGGTGTGACGGTTTCTCCGGACCAGCTCCAGCTCAAGAGCCAGGAACAGATCGACGCCGAACGCAAGGCCGCCGAAGAAGCTGCCGCCGCTAACGCCGCAGCAAATGCTGGCGACGCTAATGCCGCCTCCGACGCCAATGCGAACGAAGCGAAGCAATCCCAAGACGCATCTGAACAGCTGAGTGCCGAAGGCGCGAAGGCCGCTGGCCTTGCCGGTCAGGCAGCCGCTTCCGAAACGAATGCGATTTCTGAAGATCAGGCCGATGGCCAGCCGATGCCGCAGAGCGCCCTTCCGGGAACTCGCCCGAACCGTGTGAACCCGGCCCTCGCTGCCGCTGTGAAGCGTGCCCAGCAGCAGGCTGGTGCAAAGCTCGGCCGCAATGACCTCTGCTGGTGCGGTTCTGGCCTCAAGTACAAGAAGTGCCACGGCAAGGACGTGGAATAATCCTTATCTGTCACCCCGGCCATTGTGCCGGGGTCGCCTATTAAAAAATTGAAAACTGCGAAGAAATTTTTCAGCCTCGAAGGCATTGACGGTTCCGGCAAGTCGACGCAAATAGACTTGTTGGTTTCAGCACTTGAATCCGAAGGTTACAAGGTTGTACGCTTGCGTGAACCCGGCGGTGCAAAAATTTCTGAGCGCATTCGTGAGCTGCTGTTGGACCCTGCGTTCAAGGGTGTTATGGCTGACGATACCGAACTCCTGCTGTACAATGCTGCCCGCGCCCAAGTGATTCACGAAATCATCCAGCCGGCACTTGATGCAGGGAACATCGTCATTGCGGATCGCTTTGCGTGGAGTACGTTTGCCTACCAAGGTTACGCTCGTGGACTCGGTGCCGACAAGGTACAGCGCCTGACGGAACTCACGTGTGGCGCCTGCTTCCCGGAACTCACGATCGTGCTTGACTTGACCGTCGAAGCTAGCCGTGCCCGCATGGCGACGCGCGGCGGAGCGCCCGATCGCCTCGAGAGTGAAAAGCTCGACTTCTTTGAACGTGTCCGCGAAGGTTACCTTGCAGCGGCCCGCGATTACAGCGATGTCGTGACCGTGGTCGACGCGGCCCGCACTCCCGATGAAGTCCAGCGCGACGTCCTTTCTCTGATACATGCGAAACTGATATGATCTTTCTGTTTATACTCATTTTCGGTGTCGTGTTCCTGTTCGTGAACGTGAGGAATGTTGCGCCAGGAATCAAGGGCAGCCTCATTGCAGGTGCTACGGTTATCCTCCTCCCCCTCTGTTTCTTATTTAGGACAAATTATATATCGTCGCTTGGTATGTCCTTCCTTTCGGTTTGGCTTGCCGAAGCGCTGCTGGTTTATATCCTGTGGTGGATCGCCCGCATCATCCGCCGCGTTGTCGTAAAGAAGCCGATTGAACAGCGTCTTGTCGTTTCGGTCTCTAGACTTCTGCTTTTTGTCTCGGTCGTGATGACTGTCGTGATTGTCGCGATGGGGGTCGGCAACAACGAAAACTTCAAGGTGCGCGAGTTCAAGGTGACCGTGCCTACGGAACGTGAATTTACGGCGATGTTCTTTAGCGACCTCCACATTGATCCGCTTTTCAACCGCGAAAAGATGGAACGCATCGTGCATGTGTCCGACAGCCTCCATCCGGACTTTGTGCTGTTTGGTGGCGATTTTGCGGACGTGGTCGACTCGACGCTTTCTGCCTGGGAATACGATTTCTTGGTGCAGAAGCTTGCCGCGACAGCCAAGGTGGCCGCTGTTGCCATTGACGGGAACCACGAAGGGTTTGTGGAACGCGAAGGCAGCGACTACAAAAAATGGATGCAGGACAACGGATTCGTCGTCCTCGAAGATTCTACGGTCTGTGCCGATTTCGTCTGCATTACGGGACGCGTGGATCACAGTGTTGCCAAAATACGCGATATCGAGCGCAAGTCGCTTTTTGAACTCCGTCCGTCGGCCGCTGACGCAAAGCTCCCCTGGCTCCTTTTGGACCATCAGCCCCGCGGTATTGAAGAGGATCATCCGGGTCGACGCCCCGACTTTGCGATGTCCGGTCACACGCACAATGGCCAGTTCTTTCCGGGAACGGTCATTATCAACTGGGTTTGGCGCCTGGCATACGGCCTTGGTGAACTCGACGATGTAAAGTGGCTCGTCTCTAGCGGTGTTGATTCCTGGGGACCTCCTGTGCGCGTAGGCAGCGAAACCGAGGTCTGGTTCCTCCGTTTTGTACCTAACGACCTGTAATGTCAGTGAGTGTCAAATTTCATTAACTATATTTTAACGAACTATGGCTCTTTGTTTAGAATCAGATCAGTTAGAAACCGTACAGAGAATCCTTGGGCTCCACTTTGAGGGCTTTGAAGTATGGGCGTACGGTACGCGTGTTACGGGTGTGGATTTGACCCCGGATACCGAATTGGAATTGGTCGTCATCTCGGACTCCCCCATTTCTCTCGATGACATGACTTCGGTGGAAAAGGCATTTGTCGAAAGCGGACTTCCGTTCCGTGTCGATGTTGTCGACTGGTCCAAGCTCCCCGAATCTCTCCAGAAGCAAATCAAGAAAGAACATTCTGTCATTCAGGAAGCTGCCGATAGCTTCCAGTAACGGCGAGGTTAAGATATGAATCGCTTGTTTCCCGCAATTTTAGTCGCTCTTCTCTCCACTGCAGTATTTGCCCAGGACGATGTAGAACGTATCAAGCCGATGGTCAAGGGCGGACGCTGCTCCGAGGCCATTGCTCCGCTCAAGAAGATTTACGCATCTTCCTTCCGCAAGGTCGAAGGTGAAAAGGCTGCCGTGATGCTCACGGAATGCTACCTGCGTGAACATAAGCGTACCGAAGCGCACGACATTGCATCGCGTTTCCTGGAATTCCATGTGAAATCCGCTTACCGCGAACGTATGGAACTTGCCCGCGCCATTGTCGATGTCGAAAACGGCTCCGTGTTTGACGGTGTCGAATCGATGCTCAAGGTACTCTCCTATTCGACGAACCCGGCTGCAAGAACTCGCGCCAAAGACGTGGTCATCCAGACATTGGCCGCCTCCCTCCTCAATGCCGAACAGCTCCAGTCCCTCCTCGAAAAGTACCCGGTGGACCGTGACGTGATCGGTTGGCTTGAACTCCAGATCGGCCGTGAATGCCAGAACGTCAAGCGTTACAAGGCTGCCAGGTACTGGTACAAGAAGGTCTTGAAGAGCAGCAATTCCGAAAGTCTGCAGAACACTGCCAAGAAGGGTCTGAGCGCTCTTGAAGGTCTTGGCGCCGGTCTCCCCACGGTTCTTGTGCTGGCTCCGCTTTCCGGTGACTTTGCCGAATTCGGTGCGGCTGCCGTACAGGGAACGGTTCTCGCTTATGAACAGGCTGGGCTCAAGGACAAGGTCAACATCCGCATCCAGGATACCCACGCCGATGCCGCCATTGCCCTGATGCGTACCCAGCGTGCAGTGAACCAGGATAGCGTGATCGCCATTGTCGGTCCTATTATGAGTGCCCCGGCTACGGCTGTGGCTGCTTGGCTCGGTGCCAACTACCAGCATGTGCCGATGCTTACCCCGACTGCAACGGATGGCGGCATTGCAAAGCTTGGTCCGAACATCTTCCAGGTGAACATCACCATGGACATTCTTTCGCAGACGATTGCAGACTTTGCCATCAAGTGCCTCGACATCCGCGAGTTTGGCATTATGAGCCCGCTCGGTGATTTCGGTTCGACGATGTCCGAAGACTTTACCCGTGCCGTTGAACGCCGTGGCGGTTCTGTGGTTGCCTTCCGCAATTACGAAGAAGGCCGTCCGGACTACAAGACCGAATTCAACCTCTTGCGCGATGTGCGCTTTAACCAGGAAAACCGCCGCCGCAACATTGCCCGTGGCGCCGATGACCTGAACGCCGTGAACCCGAGAGACCGCAAGGCTTATCTCGCTGACTCCACAGTCGAAATCCCGGGTCTCTTCATTCCGGCCACGAACCCTGCCGATGCTGGTGCCATGGTTAGCCAGGCCGCATTCAACAAGGTTTCCGGTACGTATCTCGGAACTTCGGGCTGGTACGGTCGCGAACTCTTGATTCAGGGCAAGCGCCTTGTCGAAGGTTCGTTCTTCAGTGTTCCCGATCTCGATATGGACAAGGGTAATTCTGCCTATACGAATTTTGTGAAGAACTTCAAGGATCGCTGGGGCGTTGAACCGAGTGAGGACAAGGTAAGCGGTCTCAGCTTCGATGCCGCCAACATCATCTTCACGACCTTGGATGCTATTTCTGGCAAGCAGGACGACATGACGCATTACATCAATGCGACCAAGGACTTCAAGGGCATTTACGGCGATATCAAGTTCCGTCGCGGCGCTAACGCCAACACGAAAATCGTGACCGTGAAGAAGGGCAAGTTCGAAGTGGTGACGACTTGCGAAAAGCAGGATCTCCGCAAGGAAAAGGAATCCAAGTCCAAGAAAAAGAAGTAACTGAGCAATGTCACCTCGGACTCCGTTCTCTTTGACCACTTAGAGCTTTAGCTCTTACGAGGTCATGATCCGCGTATGGGGACGGGGCCGCCTTAGAGCGGGCACCTCCCTCTCGCATGCGAATGACAATTTCAAATGGCGAGAGTAGCTGTCATAAAAAAGAACCCTGTGGTCTTTAAACCACAGGGTCTTTCTTTTTGTGTTAGGAGGAGTTCCTTTTTATTAGCAGCTTCCGGCGCAAATGCAGGCGGCGACAAAGTCCGCCGATTCGCCTTGCTGGTAATAGGCGTAGAGGTTCGAATCGTCCATGATATCTTCGAGATTGATACCGCTCGTCGAATTCAGCTCGTTTTTAATCCGTTCCTTGAAGGTTTGGAACCCCGGATGGAACAGGTAGTATAGAGCCGCAGTCTGAGTTTTGTGGAACAGCTTCATAGAAACCTCCAGTTTAAAAGTTTAGACCTACATCTATTTTCGTCCTTCTTTCGTTGGGTCGCCGCCTTGGGGTTGTCCCGTAGTGCGTTGCCCAACTTGTTGTAACTTCCCTTCTATCAACGACTTAGCTTCATTTTAGTTCTAAAATTGTTGATAGAATGTTTACTTCTTATTGATATCTATAGTATTTATACATTTTTTTATAAAAAAGGACAAGGTCTGCCATATTCCAAAATGGAACAGGGCGTGGGAATATGAAATTTTCTAAATTGGTTTTCAATGCTTTCGAGAATTGTTGCACCGATTTTAGTTGTTGCTGGCGTGTCCTTTGCAGGTACGCCTTCTTTTGAACTTCCGCCGACGCAGAACGCTCTCGCCGAAGAGATCACTCAAAAAACGATGCAGCTCAAGTACGCCGACGCGTTCTCGGTTGCCCGCAAGCTTCGCCTGGAAAATGACGGCATCGGCTGCGTATTCCAGAACATCATTCGCGTCAGCCTCTACGACGATAAAGGTGATACCACATCGCTCAAGGTCGCCGCAAAAAATCTCGAATCCTGCAAGACCGAAGGGCTTTGGGACGCTCTCCGCAATTTTGAAATCGGCTACGTGCTTACTGAGACCGGGCATCCCGTCAAAGGTGCCATGCAGACGCGCTCGGCCGCAAACCAGTTCGAAGATGCCAAGGATTACGAATCCAAGGCTTTCTATGCCATTTACGCCTACTACGTCGATAACAGTCTTGGCTGGCTTCCGTTCAAGTCGGATAACCGAGAAGGGTACCTCAAAACGCTCGATGCGGCATCCATCAAGTCGGAGCGTTTTTGGCCGTTGTTCTTGACGCCGCTCATTTGGATGCACTACGACCGCAAGGAATTCCAGAAGGGCTTGGAACTTGCAGAACGCGGGCTTAAAAAAGCCCCGAACCATCCGGTCATGCTCCAGATCAAGGCGGATATGCTTTACAGGCTGAAGCGATACGATGAGGCCGCCGCCATTTACGAGAAGAGTGCCGCCGATTATTTGGAACGTACAGGAAAATCCATCCGTTACTGGTGTTCTGTCTTGAACCTCATCCGCATTTACCACGATGCTGGCGATGCAAACAAAGCGTCAGAACAACGTAAAAAAATCGACGATCCCGAATACGGAAAGCTCAAAAAGTGGATGCCTGGTTCGTTGATGGACGACCTTAAGGACCGCGGATTGATTTGACTGTAGATTGTAGAATATAGGCTATAATTGTTAGAGAACTGATTGCTGCTGGGTAATGGAATGTATTTGCAAAGCAAAGGAAGCATTTTGTATGTTTTTCTTTTGCTTTTGATTACGTTTAATATAGAATAAATTAATTATCATTTGCCAAAAATCGTAATGCAAAAGGTCGATTATGGCGAATGCCCCTGAACCAGATAAAATTCAAGAAACCGTTCAACCTGATTCTAAAAATCAATCTGGTCTTATTAAATTTTTGACGGATCCAAAAAAATTAACAGGGACGTTTATTGGCCTGATTGTATTTGCACTTGTTGCACCGGTGTTATTTACAAAATTGAGTTTCGGCGTTGTATTTGATGAACATACGGGACCGATTGGTGATACATTCGGTATTATGAATCCATTTATTGCGATTGCGGCAGCGATTCTAACTTTTGCTGCATTTGCAGCGCAGTTTATTGCGAATGAAAAACTTCGTGAAGATGCGGAGAAAGATCGTAAAGAGAATAGGGAAGAACAAAAAAAAGCGGCCGATCGTATTCAAAAACAGCAAATTATTAGTCGCTTTTATGAAATGTTGCAAATCCACCGGGATAATGTCAAGGAGTTAGAATGGGTTCAAGGTATTCATTATCAAAAGGAAGATACCTTAAAAAAAGAAGATGATTGTGTTCAAAAGAGAGGCCGCCAGATTTTTTATTATTATCTGATTGAATTTGATTTTATATATGCAATCATTGATGCTCTTTATTCTGACTTGGATGTCAAAGATAAGATTGAAAAAGCATACAATCTTTTTTACAAGAATGTTCCTGATGAGTTGTTTAATGCGAATGTAAGAGAAAAAATAAGAAACTTTATTCAAGAATATAATTCGACATTGAGTGCTTCTTTATGTTTTGATGATCCCTCGGATCCCCTTTATGATTTATTTCACAATCACCCTGCGGTCTTAATAACATTGGATCATATTTTTTATTTCAAAGATTATTTTAAATTACAACCTCTTTTCAAAGGCCATTTTGAAGAGCTGAATAATTACTATCGCCATCTGTTCTTAACGGTAAAGACCGTTGCAAAGGAAAAAAAAGATTATCTGTCTAATGATGAAAAACGTGATCTTTTGCGTATCCTTCGAGCCCAGCTGACTAATACTGAGCAGATAATGTTGTTCTACAACTGGTTTTCTGGGAATGGACGTCAATGGGAAGAAGATAATCCTGATGGGTTCCACTTTTTTACAGAATATCGTATGATTCATAATATTATGCCTGGTCGAATGCTTCCGGTACATTTGTTATATAAAGAAGGAAAAGCTCCCGAAAAATTCATAAGATATATCAAGAAACATTTACCCATTTACTCTTTTATAAAAAAATTCTGTACAAAGGATGACCCGATGTTTGAATTTGAAGATGGAAAAGAAAATCCAAAATTTGATTATGATAGATAAATAGTTCATCTTATACACTTATTGTTGTTCTTTGGCCCTGCTTTTTTGCAGGGTTTTTAATTGTTAACAAAATTTATCATAAAATGACCCGGACAACCTCCGCAAAAAAGCGTGTTAATAAGTAGAAGCTCGTTAACATATCAGGAGGTTTTCTTATGTCGAGTCATGGTTCCGTATTGCGGGTCGGCTTCTTTTTGGACGGCTACACGTTAAAGAAGGTGAATGAATATTATTCCAAGCACCATCGCTATCATGCGCGGCTGGACTTCAGGGCGCTCAAGGATTGGGTTCGCGATTACACCACGAAACTTTTCGGGAAGGATGGCTGCATTGTCGAAATCGAGGCGCATTACTATCACCCTTATGTCAGGTTTGAGGATACCGACCTCTCTGTGATAGATACGGGGATGGGGCGCTTTGAAAAGCAGCTGATGCTTGCTGGTATCGAGATGCACTACAACTTGCCCGAGGAGATGGGCAAGATGGGGCCCAACATGCAGCTTGTGGAAGATGCGTACCTTTGTGCATTCTACCACAAGATCGACGTCCTTGTTCTGCTCAGTACGCAGGGGCAGTATTCGTCACTTCCGGAACGCATCCGCAAGGAAAGAATTCCCGTGTTGCTTTTGGGGTGGAACTTTATGTACGAGAAGGAAAATTCGACGGTGTATTGGAGGACGGACGCCAGCTTGCGTGAAATGTGCGGTTACTATGTCGCGATGGAAAAGGTGGCGGAGATGTATCCGCCTGACCGTCATTCCACAAAGAATTTGTTCTTGCTTCCGTACAGTTCTCGCGCGTCGCAGGGGCAGGATGTCTGGAACGCATACCTGCAGAAGCTCATTGCTTCGCTCGACGAACCGAAACCAGGTTTCGAAAAAACGGGGTACAAAAAAAGCCCCGCTATGGCGAGGCTCGGTTAGCAAAGTTGTAAGCTAAATCTTGTCTTGCTGTTTCTTGTCCCACGGGCTGAGGAACATCCAGGTGAAGCGGAGACCTGCATACCAGGTGTCGCCAACGTTGTCTGTACCGTACGGATTCGGGTCGATGTTGAATCCTTCAAGTTCCAGTTCGCTGTAGCGCACGACGCGGTAGCCGCCGTAAGCACCGATGGCGAATTGATCGAATTCGAGACGGAGTTCCAGTTCGGCAGTAAAGGTGGAGGCGAGCGTGCTATAGAAACGGTCGCGGAGATTTTCGTATTTGGTGCGGTCCTGGTCCGTGACGGTAAAGCCCGATGCAAAGTGGAAGTTGATCAGGTTGAAACCGATACCCACGGCCGGAATCAGGTTGAAGAATGCGTTTTCGCCAAGGACTTTCCAGCCGAACATCCAGTCTGCGCCGTAGGAGAACCATTCGACGTCGTACAGGTTGTAAGAACGGCTAGAGGGCGTTGCGTCGGCGTACTTGCTTTCGATGGTGGCTACATAGGAGCTGGCCTTGCGTTCGGATTCTTGGTTCGGCATGAAGTTGATGTCGAACCAGGTCATGAACTGCTTGTACTGTGCGCCCACAATGAAATGTAGACCCAGGTAGTAGTCGTTGAACTTGTTGTAGCTGTAGTTGCCGTAGTATTTGGCAAGTACGGTATCGGCCTTACCGCTTGTGTCGGTTACGATAGCCTTTGTCATGTGGCCGATGTCGGCAAAGGCGATATTGTTCACGTATCTTTGGAATTCGCTGCGCATGCCGCGATAGTCTGCACCTACGGAAATAAATCCACGGATGTGGTCCTTGTCGTAAAAACCGGCTTCGGCGGCGTGTGAATTGGAGGCAAATGCGAGAATGCTAAACACCGCAGCCATGCATAAAGAGGCTATTTTTTTCATCATAAAGACTCTCTCCTAATAGGAATCTCTAAAACAATACTATGTCAAATAATAAAATACATTATCTTCTGGTTTTGTGCATTAGTTTTTGCTATAGATTGCCTGAAATCAACAAATTAAGGCAGTTTTACCATTCGTTCCGCATGCCGAGGTTTAATTTTTCCGGCGTTTTGCCGCTATGCGTTTTGGTTTGTGCCATAGAATTTTGGGGATGCCGCGAAAAGGGGGATGATGGTTCGGCTGTTGCTGAGTGCAACGAAAGTGCGCAAATGGAGTCGGTCGGGAGCAGCTACTTTTCGCTGGGCAAGCTATGCGGAGTCGACGTGGCGGAGCTGCGTTCTGTCGTCGGGAGGGATACGCTTGTCCACAAGTTCGTGATGATGGATTCTGCGGCGGCATCGCTTGGTACGGACTTGCGCCGTCGTGGGTTTCCGAAGGAATGGCAGTCGGCGTTTGTGCTGCAGGTTCCGCTCCGTAGGGTAGTGGCGCTTTCGACTTCGCAGGTCGGCTATCTGCTGAGGCTTGGGCTTCGCGACAGGATCATCGGCGTTTCGGACGGCAACTACATTGCCGATAGCATTCTGTATTACCGAACCCAGCGCAGTTCTTCGCGTGAGCAGACCCAGGCTGTTACTGGTGCGCCGGAATTCGTGGAAAGTATCGGTTACGATGCTGGCGCCTTGGAAAAGCTTATGGCGCTCAAGCCCGACCTGATCTTTGACTTTACCACGGGTGGCGACTATGATAACTACGAACAAATTGCACGGACGAGCCTTCCGTTGATGCTCACGTCCGAGTGGCAGGAAAGTAGTCCGCTTGCAAAGCTGGAATGGATTAAGTTGTACGGAATTCTGTTCGGTATCCGTCCGTTGGCCGATTCCATTTACGAAGACGAAAAGAATAAATACGAAACCCTAAAAAAACTGATAGTCTCTTCTGTCACAAATGATAGCATGAACCCCAAAGCGACCGAAGGTCGCGACCCCATAGCCCATAGCCCACTTCCTACTAAATCCTGCCCGCGCGTTTTGGCTGGAATGTCTTATGGCGGCGTGTGGCACGCGTCCGGCGGAAGCAGCTTTACGGCGAATCTTGTCCGCGATGCGGGGGGCTGTTACCTGTGGGCGTCCGACACGTCCCGTGAACTGACTTTTGCGTTCGAAGAAATCGTGGCGCTTGCCGATAGTGTCGACGTGTGGGTCAATCCGTCGATGTTCGGGAGTGTCGAAGAGATGCTTGCGCTGGAACCTCGTATCGAAAGCATCAGGGCCTTCCGGGAAAAGAAGATTTACCAGAATGACGGTCGCAAGGGGATTGGCGCCGGTAACGATTTTTACGAAGGGGCGGTCACGCGGCCTGCGGAACTCCTGTGGAATCTTACAAAATGCATAAAAGGCTCCGTTCCGGGGGTAAATTCCTTGGATACCAGTTACAAATGGTACAGAAATATCTATAATTTTTAGCGTATGATGTCACACACAGGTATTGGAGATTGGATCGTCGCTAAGTACGACCTTGGTGTACCGTTGTTGCAACTGGTGCCGAGGGAATATGCGGACTTTCTGCTTTTGAATGCGCAGATCCGCGAATACGATGCTGGCGAGATCATCCTCCAGGGCGGAGTCGAAGGCGAATCCTTCTGCGTCTTGCAGAGCGGGCGTGCTACGATTTGCGGTCAGATTCTTCCTGACGGCCATTACAGCACTTTGACGACCCTGGAAAGTGGCTCCTGCTTTGGTGAAATGTCCATCTTGTGCAACGAACCGACGAGCAATACGGTTATTGCTGCCGAGGACGGTTGCACAGTGCTTCATATTCCGAAGGCGCAGTTCGTGAAGTTCCTGGACAAGAACCCGAGCATCATGGTATACCTGTACAAGGTGATGGCGGACCGTCTCCGCGCGAAGAACCAGGCGTTGGACGAATTTGAACGTTTGTCGCTCCTGGCTTCGGCGAAGGTGCTTCCGTTTATAGATTTTGCGCAGACGATGGAAAAGAGTCGTATTACGGGAACAGTCATTTTTGAATGTGCCGGGGAGTCGGGCTTTATCGCCTTCCAGGACGGTCGAATCTGCTGTGCCAAGTGCGGCAAGCTTGCAGGTCCGGACGCTCTCGAAAAGATGCTTTCCTGGGGTGACGAAACGCTGTTCAAGCTGGACACGCACGTGATGCCCGATGTGGTTAACATCAACCAGATGTCGGATACGACAAGTCTTATCCTTGATGCGCTCAGAAATATTGATGAAAAACAAAGTGCCCGTAAATAGGGCCCAATCGCTGCCCGCTCGTAGGGCAAAGGAAAAAAGATGAATTACGCAGACGCAGGAGTTTCCTTGGCACGTGCCGATGAGGCAATGGTCGGTGTCAAGAAGTCCGTCCGTACCACTTTCAACGAAGGCGTTCTCGGTGACGTTGGCAACTTCGGTGGCCTGTTCACTCTGAACCACCTCGGTATGAAGGATCCCGTCCTCGTGAGTTCCGTGGATGGTGTCGGCACCAAGCTCAAGGTCGACATCGAAATGGGCACGCACGAACTGCCGGGCCAGGACATCGTGAACCACTGCTGCGACGATATCCTCGTGCAGGGCGCACGTCCTTTGTTCTTCCTCGACTACGTGGCTACGGGCCGCTTGGAACCGGGTGTCATGGACAAGCTCGTTGCCGGTATGGCCAAGGCCTGCCGCGAAAACGGTCTCGTCTTGATCGGCGGTGAAACTGCCGAAATGCCGGGCTTCTACGGTCCGGGTGACTACGATATCTCCGGTACAATCGTGGGTGTCGTCGAACGCGAAAACATCATCGACGGCAAGAAGATCAAGCCGGGTACGATCATCCTCGGTCTCCCGTCCACCGGTCTCCATACAAACGGTTATTCTCTTGCTCGTAAGGTCCTCTTTGACGTGGCTGGCTACAAGGTCGACACGGTCGTGGACGGTATGGACAAATCCATCGGCGAAGCTCTCGCCACTCCGCACCGCAGCTACTACCCGAGCCTCATCGATCTCTGCAACAAGAAGATCATCCAGGGCCTCGCTCACATCACGGGTTCCGGCTACCAGGGCAACATTCCGCGTATCCTCCCGGACGATGTCGACGTGATCATCGACCGCACCACGTGGGATCCTCCGATGATCTTCAAGCTCATCCAGCAGGCTGGTTCTGTCGAAAAGGACGAAATGTACTCCACCTTCAACATGGGTATGGGCATGCTCGTATTCATCGATCCGAAGGACAAGGACGAAGTCGTTGCTCACCTCGAAGCCAAGGGCGAAAAGTGGGTACAGATCGGTGAAGTCGTGAAGGGCACCAAGCAGGTGAAGTTCCGCGACTAATCGCGATTGAGTCATCCTGGGTTCCGGAACGAGTCCGGAGCCGAAGGGTCTAAAAGGCTTGCACGCAAGTGCGGCCTTTTTCTTTTTTCCTAACCACTAACCACTTCCTACTTCTAACTGTCTACTGTTTACTACTTGTTTCCTATCACAAATTCTCTTTCAAAAAACTTTTTTTTGTGCATTTTTAGTCAAGAAAATCTAATTTTAGACAAGATGTGGAAAAGGAAAATTATGAAAAAACGTTTATTGAGCACCATTCTTGCTGTTGGTGCGGTATCGATGTATACCGCTTGTTCGGATTCTGAATCGCCGCTTACGCCGGCCACGCAGGGTTCTTCGTCTAGCGTTGTTTCGAATGTCGAAAGCAGCTCTAGCGCAATTGCTCCGAATCCGGGTTCTAGCTCGTCCATTGATCCGGGCTTGGGTGGCGGTTCTGAGCCGTCTTCAAGTTCTTCTGTGGTTGCCCCGAATCCGGGTTCCAGCTCCAGCGTCAATCCGGTTCAGTCTAGTTCGTCTGTGAATCCGACGTCTAGCGCAACTCCGGGTTCGTCTGCCGTCGAAAGCTCCAGCAGTGCTGAACCGCAGCTGGATGCAAGCGGATTCCCGACTCTCGAATCCTACGGTCCGCCTCCGGCTGAATACACCAAGGACATCTTGAGCAACGGAAACAAGGGCTGGAACAGCCGCTATTGGGACGCCTGCAAGCCGCACTGCTCCTGGATTAGCGATGGTCAGGAAGGCAAGACCGATACGACTACGCAGGAATCTTACGAGAAGGGAATGACGACTGCCCGTAACTGCAACATCCACGACGTCGAAGTTCCGACCTTTACGCTTGGCCACGCTGTGCAGCAGTACTGGTTTGGTTTTGAGGGTACGAACAGCGCCTGCGGAAATGCTAAGGACAAGGGCGTGTTCACTTGTACGGACATGGCGCCTATCGCCGTGAACGAAAACCTCTCTTACGCTTATGTGGCTGGTCCTGGTTCCCAGACGACTTGCGGCAAGTGCTTCCACTTGCAGTACGATGGTAGCTTCAAGGATGCTAGCGGTAACAACGCTCCGAAGGAAACTCACAAGGCTCTTAAGGGCAAGCACATTGTCGTGATGACGTCCAACATCGGTCATGATGTGGAAAACGGCCAGTTTGACCTTATGGTGCCGGGTGGTGGCGTGGGCGCCTTCGACGCTCTCTCTACGCAGGTGAATGGCGCGAATATCAACTGGGGCGCAGGCTTTGGTGGGTTCCTCACGGAATGCCAGAGCAAGCACGGTTACGACAACAAGCTTGAAGTTTATCAGGAATGCGTCAAGGATATGTGCGATGCCGCATTCGGTTCTGCAGGACTCCCGAACTTGCTCCGTGGCTGCCACTGGTTTGCTGACTGGTACATGGCTGCTGACAATCCGACCTATCACTGGGAAGAAGTGGAATGCCCGCAGTACCTCATCGACCATTATATGACGCGTATCAACAAGACCAAGGATAACCGTTATAAGTGGCACGATGACTGGTCCACCTACAAGGAAGGCGATCCGCTCGAAGAACAGGAATGCCTGACGGATGAATATCCGAACGGCTGCAAGCCGAACTAAACCTCTTACACAGTCATCCCGGCCTTGTGCCGGGACGGGATCACCTTACACGGCCCCCCCCTTACACTGTCATCCCGGATTTATTCCGGGATCACCTTTTTTAAAACGCGCGCAAGCGCGAAACCGCAATGAAAACGTCCCGGAAGCTTCGCTCCCGGGCGTTTTTCATTTGTCACCCAACTGTCATGCCGGACTCCGTTCCGGCATCGCCTTACTCAGTCCCATCCCGACTTGTCATGCCCGCCTCCGAGCGGGCATCGCCTTACACGGCTCCCCTTACACTGTCATCCCGGACTCCCGTTCCGGGGCCGCCTTATACATTCCCCCTTATTGTCTTGCTCTCGACCGGAGGGTGGGAATCCAGTCTCAATTCGTCCCGAGCAAAAAAAGATTTCTGTTCACAGAATGTGCATAACGTGGTACGGCGGCGGCGCACAACCCGTTTTTATCGAAAAAAGTGAAAAAAAGTGAATTTTTTTCAGAATTACCCCTTGCAAAAGTTCCTGAAAATTCTATAATTGGCGCCGTTCCTGAGAGACGAGGCCGAAACGAAGAAACGA
>JBGVAT010000080.1:0-14357 GCA_045224895.1 Fibrobacter sp. | reverse complement strand
CCCGCCTGAAGCTCGTCAGATCACTACCGACGTGATCTTCAGCCCCATGCCGGGTGGCGCTCTTACCGCCAACACCCTCATGATGCGCGAAACCAAGACCTTCCACCTGTTCCCGAAGGTTATCGAGAACATGAGTGAATGCGTCCGCCGCGGTGGCTTTGCCTCTTCCGTGACGCCGGTTTCTCAGTTCTACTTCCAGCAGGCCTACATGAACACCCTGAACCAGGCCGCAGGCCGCGGTACGTGGTTCAAGATGACGGAAGGCTACGGCAAGATGCTCCTCGGCTACCAGGGCAAGACCCCGTGCGAACCGGATCCGGAGCTCGTGAAGATCGCCGCCGACCAGTTCAACATGAAGCCGTTCAAGGAAGCCTACCCGGGCATCCAGTGCGCCGAAGAAATCCTTCCGCCGGGCATCCCGGCTGCCAAGAAGCTCCTCGAAGAAAATGGTCTCCCGGTCACCGACGAAACCATCTTCATCACGGGCTGCCTCCAGACGAAGGCTGGCAACAAGGGCATCGAATTCCTCAAGGGCAACCGTCACATTGGCGTGCCGAAGAAGGACCCGAACGCCGCTCCGGCTGTCGACACCAAGAATATGAAGGCTGGCGCAGCAAGCACCTACCGTATCGCCCTTGGCAACCAGAGCTGGGACGTCCAAGTTCAGACCCTCAGCAAGTAAGAGACTTTCGCGAAGTCCATTGGGCTTCGCTCAAGACTTTACAAAAAAGACTTCGAGCATCCGCTCGAAGCCTTTTTTTGTTGGTATGTACAAATAAATTACGTAAAAAGGACTTCGAGAAAATCTCGAAGCCCTTGCGAATCAAGGAACAATACGAATAAATAGAAGACTTACCGATTAAAGCGATTCCAGCATTAGAATCGGAACGTTTTACCGAAGTTCATACCATAGCCGACCTTTTCAGCACCAAAGACGCCCCCGTAAAATCCAGACGGATGGTAGTAATTCAGCATCAGCCCAAAGTTCATCGTCTTGAGCCACATGAAGTCGGCATCCAATGCAATCACGCCTTTCCGCCCAAGCCTGGCACCAATGCGAGCCGAAGAATAGAGTTTCATTCCAAATCCTTCGTCATCGTTATCCGCCATGCTCTTGCCCAAATAATCGCGAATATCATCGAACTCGCCAGCACCTTCAAAAAGCTGAACGCCTACCCCCATACCAAAGATCACATAGGGGCCAAGGTCAAAGTCCACACCGCCTGCCAAGCGTTCCTGCATATTCCAGAACGAATACTTTTTCTTTCCTGCAGACGACGCAAGCCACTTATAGTAAGCGTCATTGCACTTACCGCTTTCGGAACATTCCAAGGACACGTTACCGCCCTTGGCGCCCAGAGACGCTTCTACATAAAACGGCGCAGACAACCCCATCGGCCTATAATTCAGAGACGCAGTCGCACCTCCCGTAAATCCGTCCTTGATATTCCGCCCCGTCATTTTGGCACCGCCAAATGCGTTCACCGAAACGGTCATCGCCGAAGAATCCCCATTCACAGCAAGACGCGGTTGGTGAGCAACAATCATCTGCGAAGCGCCCATCGAACTTAAGTGGGGATTCAGGCACCCGCACAATGACATAGTGGCAATAGAAAGAACGCCAACAAGAAACGACTTTTTCATATTTTCTCCTGCTCTATTATGTTTCGTCAAAAATATATCACATTTTGTCTAAAACAACAACGGGGGTTCAATTCAACATAATCGACTTTATAACGCAACGTTCACTCCCCCCAACGGCCTGCAAATTCAAGCGGTGAGCGGATTTGGAGCCCTGCGGGGTAACATTCAGATCTATAATTTCATTCAAAGGTAAAATTTTTCGAACAAAGCCATTTTGCAAACAGTTGTTTGCATTGGCATTGCACACGCTCTGCAAACTGCCTCCCGCAAGATTCGCAACCGTCAATTTCTTGGAATCAAAATAAGCTGAAGTATGTTGGCAAGTTCCCGGCCAATAATCCACAACGAGATTCCTATAGTCATCCATAGAAACACTTTTTCCAAACTCGAAGTGCATTCCTCGTCCTGCCTTGTCAAGCACGATTTCAAGCCCCGTCCCCTGTACATCGACATAAGGATTCAAATGAGTAAAAGAATCCCAAGGGAAGTATTCGTAGGAACCCGGATAGATATTTGCCGACACAATCTTTGGCGGAACAACAGCATCACCACGCGTATTGAGGACAATACGCGGATTCGATACAGTCACATCGCCGCCATCGGAATTAAGAACCAAACGGAACCAGCGGAGTCCATTCAGTGCCCCCGCATTTGCAGGCATCTGCCAGCGCAACGCATGAGGTGCACCATCTAGCGGAACGGGCACTTCGTTCAGTTGCAAATACCCCGAACAGCCCTTCGTGCGGCAAACAAGCAGTTCAGCCTTCATCCAGTTGCCCTTCGGATTTTCGACTTTGACATTCACCTCGAACGTACTATTCGCCTGAATATTTCCGCCATTGTCCCAAACGGCCACCTTTTTCCATCCAGCCGGAGACTTGAACACCACCGCAGCATCCTTTTCGGTCGCTGCTTGATTGTAATCATAACGCGCATACGCAAAAGTCCTTTGCTGTTCCGCACCGGCATTGAGAATAACATCAGGAATCTTGGTCAAATCCATACAAGACGTATTCGGCGAAAAATACCCCACCAATTTAGGATTCCTGAACCGCCCCACATTTGCGTCATAGTCGTATTTCGCCACTTCGCACAAAATGCGCCACATATCCACCTGCATTCCCGCCAACACAACTTGATTCACTCCATTTTCGCTCACGGGCATTTCTACATGGCGCCCGCTCATAGCCTCACCAAAGCGCGGATGGGTAGAATCGACAGCAAATGAGGCACTAGCAGTACTCCTGTCGCCCGGATTTTCAAACGGGAACCCCTTATAAGACTGCGTAAAACCGCAATCCGAACGGATCGCCAAATCGCCATTGCATTTCATATCCATTGCACTAGCCGTCGGGATAAAAGTACTTTTATCCTGAATCAGCTTATCTTCAACCCACGAGGCATTAAGACTGATATTGAAGAACAGCATTTTTTTCTTCATATTTTCCGGCATAGCATCCAGAAATCCCTCGCGCAACGAATTATAAATCGTAGCAGAAAACGGATAAGTGGATCCCTGGATAAAGTCATAACGTGACGTTCCACGGAAATCAACCACATCAGGATCATCAGTCTGTTCCTTCTTGCGGTTATACGCAACCGTTCCGCCGTTATCGGAATACTTTAAACGGCTAATCACAGAACCGAGCGACAAAAAGCCCTTTTCCACATGACGCTCCATACGGTAATATTCATTCTTATGCGCCGGGCTAAACCCCTTCAACTGCCCCTGAGCAATAAGAACCGAAGGGAACCCCTTATATTCCGCAGCCTTGCGATAATCTTCAAAAAGGAATCGCCCTTTCGTATTCACCTCAGAAGTACACGTATTCCCGTTGCACTTATTTTCGTAAAGCAACAAGTCTGCAGCACCCTTCGCCAAGAGAACATCCTTGAACATTTCGGCAGAAGAAGATCCGCCCTGATTACTCCAGAAAGCTATCGTATTGAATAGTCCCATCGGCATGACTGCCCCCTGATGCGGAGAATCCAGCGACGAGAATAGCCTAATCGGAGCATCCGTGCTTTGACGGTGCAAATCATACTGGTAAGACGCATAGCGACCAATAACGCCCCCTTGGCTGATCCCCATCACCACAAATCCATCATCCTTGGCTCCAGGGAACGGGAAATGCTTATTGTCGCTCAAAAAGCTAAATAGCCGACTCAAGACGCTTGAATTGTCCTGAAGCGAAGTTCGCACGGTCTCGTTGAACTGGACAAGAATCGGAGTATACCCAAGACTCTTCAGAATTCCCGGAAGACCGACCTGTTGCACATCACTTTCCAGGTCCGAGAGCGTCCTCTTTTCATCAGGATCAAGATTGATACCGTCAATGATTATAAATGGGCGTTCCAAATAAAAGCCTTCTGGATAGCTTCCATCTTCAGGAGCGTCCATAACACGTATCCGCACCGAGTTAGCCAATCCGATGCACGCCCCACCATGCGCATTTACGCCATAATCGATAAGCGATAGCGGCTTTTTTTTCACACACAAGTTATGGTCCACAAAATCCACAAAGAACGAGAAGTCCTTCGTCAAAGCCCAACCATTCGCCGACAGAAGCACGACAAGAGCAAGCCACAGATATCGCATTATCTCACCTCCACAAAAAGATTCTGTTCCACGTTCCGCCCATTGCTAGTCATCTTGACGACTAGCTTTTGCGTCCCCGTCGAAGGGAACTCCAGTTCAATCCGTTCCTTCGGAGAAATCGACTTGCACGTTCCCGAGACACAAACAGATATCGCGGGCAATTCCTTTCGCCTTGTCACGATAAAATACGGATCCAGCAATAGGCTCATTTTCGACCCGCGCACAAAAGACGTCGGAAGCCCTGCCGTGAGGAGATGCGCATTCACTATCTGCGTCGAACGGCACAGGCTATCCATACAGGCGCTATACGCATAATCCAAATCGGCAACAAGCAGCGGAATCATCGTATAATCCGATTCAGCAGCAATCGCCTCGGCCTCGAAATAAACCTGTTTCGGATTTGCGACGACGTTTTCACGCAAACGGTTGCGAACGATTGTATACAGATTATCGTACCACTGCAACCGTGACTTTTTCGCCGTCATTTCAGCAGCCAGCACAACATCAGCCACCTTCAAATGTTCCAGCTCACTCACAACAAAATCGGCATCCGTTCTCGACAAAAGTTCACTCCTCTTTTGTCCTGAATAGGCCGCACTGTATTCCGTTTCAAGAGTCGGCAGAAAACGAGATTCCCGAATTTCGGACCAAGGTTCCACATTGGAGAACGCATATTCCATCGCCCCCATAGCACCTTGGCTACCCGCAGAAACCGTCCCCGACGCCGGATCCGGACTTGTACTGACGCAACTGAATCCGACATCGTCGATAAAGAGCGTCGTGTATTGATACTGCGGAACATGGAACAGTCCCACGCCCACATTCTTCACGTTCATCCCGGAATTCACGCCGAAGCTCGACAGCGCAATTTCTAGCGGCTGCGTCACGTTGGCCACCAAATTGACGTAATGCACCTTGCTGTTTTTCGAACCGTCCGTAAGCCAAATGCCAAAGGACACATTCTGCGTCGCACGCACTTTCAAACGGAGTACGCCGTCATCGACATATAGCGGGAGCGCCGGAAACGAAAGCAGGCCCTTCCAATCGCCCTGCACGTTTTTCATACCCGACAAACGGATATACGGCGGTTCCATCCCGTCCAAATATCCCCAGTTCGTTTTCCATTCGGGAGGTTCCGGAAACGTCATCCCCGTCTGGATCATTTGACCACCGTCGCGGCCGTCCGAATACAGCGCGACACCCTTACATTCCTTGGCAAAACCTTCAAGAGACAAAAGCGCTCCCATCAAGGCAATGCCCCTAAACATCCTACTTGTCATAGGATTTTCCTTTATACGTTATATGAGAATAAACAGGCTATTCTAGCCGTAAGGATTTAGATAAGGATGTAAGGAATGATTTAGATAACGATATAAAAAGATGCCCTGAACATCATCAAGGCATCAGACAAACTACAATATTATTTTCGTCCTGTAAAGGGGTTCTAAAAAAATTTATGCATTTTCTTTTTTCAAGTGCAAAATCAAATCACTGATATAAACTTCACCCGCAACATTCACAGAATACTCATAAGAACCCAGATAAATCAAGTCCAGGCGTTTTTCAAAGGTCGACAGACCAAGACCGCCGTTCTTTCGGCCGGACTTTCTCGGAAAATTCGAATTCTCGGAATGGAAGTGGAGTTCATTGCCGGACTGAGTGATAGAGATATGCGCAAAGCTCTTGCCATTCGGATTCACGCAATACTTCATCGCATTTTCCATCAAGGGCATCATCAGCAGAGGTTCGATCATCAAGTTCGGATTTTCAAGTTTTACATCGAATACAAAGTCAAAACTTTCTTCCAAGCGGAGTTTTTCCAGGTCTGCGTACTTCTGCAAAATATCCACATCCTCGCGCAATGAAATATACTGATCCTTGACCTGGTACAGCATCATTCTCAACAGCTGCGAAAGTTTATTCATAGAACTTTCAGCGCGCTTCGGATCAATCTGAATCAAGGCCGAAATGTTGTTCAAGGTATTAAAGAGAAAGTGCGGACTCAACTGATTCTTCAAAAAATCAAGCTCATACCGCAGCTCAGATCGTTTCTGTTCGCGCAACACAAAAGCTCGCACAATCTGGCGGAACATCACATTGTACAACACGCAAAGTATACAGACAAACCCCACCAAGAAAGTAAACGATATGACAGGCCAAACACCAAAGTGACCTTTGACAAAAGAAAAACAGTACGAGCTAAAGAAATCGGAAATGCCTTCATTTGGAGAACGTTCCATCACAAAGAAGGCTACTTCTCTAAAGAACAGCGTCGCCACCACCAATATTGCGTTACAGAAGAAATAAAGCGTATGGCGTTTTTTAAATACAAACTGCGGCACCAGAAGTTTCTGGTTCAAGATAAAGATGAACACCGTACTCAGCATAGGTATGTAAAAGCCCACCAGACCCTTAACGTTCATACTCATATTCAAAGCGTTAGTCGGGTCCAGGATAAGCACCAGCGGGAACAAAATCATAAACAGCCAAACTAAAAACGACGGCAAAAAGAGCGGAATCGGAAACTGGACCAGGTCGCGCTCGTTTTTCAACAGCTCCCGTAGCCTGTTTTCATTGCGTTCAAAGTCATTCTCTTGTAAAACGGCAAATTTGTCACGGGTTCGTTGGAAAAAGCCTTGGCGTTTTTCTGTACAGTTTGTAGATGTTTTGTCATTCATAGCACAAAATTTAGTTATTCAGCCCTTATTTTTGCCCATCATGACATTTTTGTGACAAAAATCACGAACTTTTTTAACAAAAACTCAATTTAACTTTTGCACGCACTATTCTAAGTAATGACACAAGGAATTCAAACAGGAGGTAAATTTGAATACGTAATAAAGAGGAGGTCAACCATGAAAACCCTTAACAATCGAGATCAGAAAGACATTTACATGCAGTACCTGACGGATATTTCCCGCTACCCGTTACTGACAAGAGAACAGGAAAAGGTATTGCTCGAAAAGTCCGCTGAAGGCAACAAGTCTGCTTTGGATATGCTCGTCAATTCCAATCTGCGCTTTGTCGTGAACATCGCAAACCTTTACAAGGGCCGCGGTCTCGACATCATGGAACTCATCAACGAAGGGAATATGGGCCTCATCGAAGCAGCACGTCGTTTTGACCGCTCCCAGAAAATCAAGTTTATCAGCTACGCCGTTTGGTGGATCCGCCAGAACATCACCCGCGCGCTCTCTGAAAAAGGCCGCATGATCCGCATCAGTGCCGAAAAGGAACTCATGCTCCGCCGCTTCAACCGTCACGCAAACGATGTTCACCAGGTTATCGGAGGCACGTTCACCGTCAACACGCAAAAGCTCGAAGGACTCTCCAAGTACAAGGCCGAAGAAATCGAAAAGATTCTCATGATGGGAACGACTTCTTCTTCGCTCGACGCCCCGGTAAACGAAGACGGCGATGTCACGCTTGGCGATACGCTTTCGGATGCCGAAAACCGCACGGACGAACTTGCCAACAGCAACAACCGTTCCGAAGTATTTGACAAAGTGATGAACGACAACCTCTCTGACCAAGAAAAGGAAATCATCAAGCTCTATTACGGTTTCAAGATGGATTCTGACCTGAACCTCAAAGAAATCGCTCCGATGGTCGGACTTTCCAAGGAACGCGTCCGCCAGCTCAAGGAAAACGCTTTAAACAAGCTCCGTGACGCTCAGGTCGGTCGACTCCTCTGCGAAGCTGCTTAATTTTTTGACCAAACGACTTTTCATACTCTCTCCTTTCATTAAAAACCGGCTATTCGTAGCCGGTTTTTTCCATATAAGGTGGCGATTTTTTATAGGAAATTGTATTTTTAACGTATGATGTTCAAATCTTTATGTTTCCGCTCTGTATTTATGGCAACGCTGTCCGCGCTTTGCTTTGCGAACGCTGCTACCGAAAAGAAAACTCCTCCCGGAGATTTTTACGACGAAGTTTCTCGCCTGAACAAGGTTCTCTCCGAGGTGAACCGCAAGTATGTCGAAGAAGTCAATCCGACAGAAATCACGGACGCCGCCATCAATGGCATTCGAAACATTTTGGATCCGCATACAACAGTCTTTGCGCCTAAGGATTACGAAAGCTTGCGCGTCTCCATGGAAGGCAAGTTCGGTGGCGTAGGCATCACCATCAGCCTCCGCGACAACATCCTCACGGTCATTTCGCCACTTTCCGGCACGCCAGCATTCAAACTCGGCATCCGCGCAGGCGACCGCATCCGCAAAATCGACGGCAAGGAAACCAAGGGTCTTTCGCTTGACGACGCCGTGAACAAGCTCCGCGGCAAGATCGGCACAGACGTGACGGTCGCCATAGAGCGCGAAGGCGTTCCTGACCTCATGGACTTTACCATCACGAGAGCAGAAATCATTGTCCACGCCGTTCCCTACTACGGCATGGTCACTCCGGACATCGGCTACATCAAGCTTGCCACTTTTAGCGACAAGACGACCAGCGATGTCGAAAACGCACTCAGAAGCCTCCAGAAGCAGGGCATGAAGAAGCTCATCCTCGACATGCGCTACAATCCGGGTGGACTTTTGAACCAGGCTATCGAAATCAGCGAACTCTTCCTCAAGCCGGGCAACGTCATCGTCAGTACGCGTGGACGCACCCAGAAGACCGAAAGTGCCGCCCACAGAGTCCCGCTCCTCAAGCCGGATGTTCCGATGGCCGTTCTTGTCAACCAGGGATCCGCTAGCGCCGCCGAAATTGTTTCCGGCGCACTCCAGGACTGGGACCGCGCCCTCATCGTCGGTAAGACTTCTTTCGGTAAGGGTTCCGTACAGACCATCTTCCCGCTCGACAATCAAGGTAACGCCCTCAAGCTTACGACGGCCTTCTACTACCTGCCCTTCGGACGTTGCATCAACAAGCCCGAAAACGGCATCAAGGGACTCAAGCTCCAGGAAGAAGACGAAGAAGAAGTCGACGAAAAGGAAGTCGCCAAGGCAGATTCTGTCAAGAAGGATACCGCAGCACGTGACACATTCTACACCAACAACGGACGCATGATGTTCGGCGGTGGCGGCATCAAGCCGGACGTGGACGTAGAACTCGATCCGATGCCGTGGGTTGTCCAGGTGCAGGAACGTATGGCGATGTACTTCAAGTTTGCCGTAAAAATCCGCCCGAGCCTCGAAAAGGCCCAAGTCAAGATGAACTCTGACTGGGTGGTTCCGGACTCTCTCTTTACGCAGTTCAAGGAATTCTGCAAGAAAGACACGAGTTTCATGAAGGTCAAGAGCAATGCCCTCGTTGGCGTGGACCAGCTTGAAAAGAGCATCATCCGCGAACAGAACTACATGGGCGACAGCGCGAAGACCATCTCGGATTCGACTCTCGTCAAGCGTATCAACGAAATGCGCAAGGCACTCGAAGATAACCGCGACGCCCAGTTCGAAGCCAACAAGGATTACATCAAGGATGGCATCAAGCGCGAACTTTTGACGGCATTCGTGAACGACTCTGTCAGCACGGCATTCTCGCTCAAGCGCGACAAGCAGTTGAACGAAGCCATCAAGTACCTGAGCGATATGCAGCTTTACAAGAAGTCCATCAGCGCTCCGCCGAAGTCCAAGAAAAAAGCAGCAAAGAAGTAACGGTTCATCTTGATTGCACTTATAAACAAAATGGCTGAAGGCTTAGGGCGGGCCGTTCGACGCTTCCTCAACAAGGTTGTGGATTACATACTGTTCATTTGGGAATTGTTCAAGAACATTCCCGGAGCATTTACCAACCTTCATACGACGGTCGAACAGATGTACCACGTGGGCAACACGAGTATCCCAGTCGTGATTGCGGCCTCGCTTGCTACAGGCGCCATTATGTCTTGGCAGCTCGCCTACCAGTTCGGCGATATGATCCCGATGATGTTTGTGGGCATGGCCGTCGGTAAGTCCGTGATGGTGGAACTCTGCCCCATCCTTACTGCAATGGTCCTTGCCGGACGAATCGGAGCATCGATGTGTTCGGAACTTGGAACTATGGCGGTTACGGAGCAGCTTGATGCATACAAAGTATTAGGGCTTAACCCTTACAAGTACTTGCTTGCACCAAGACTCATCGCAACAGTCATCATGCTTCCGGTGCTTACCATCTTGAGCATTTTTATCGGCATTGTCGGCGGTTACGAAGTCGCCCACCTCTACAAGGAAGTTTCGTGGTCGGTGTTCTTTTACGGCGTGCGCATGTTCTACCAGAACTGGGACTTGATCGTAGGCCTTATCAAGGCAACGCTTTACGGATTCTTTATTTCGAGTTACGCTTGCTTCTTCGGCTACTTCACCCATAGCGGTGCAGAAGGCGTGGGCAAGAGCACCAAGGCAACCGTCGTTGCCGGCATGACAAGCATCTTGATTGGCGGGTTCACGCTCTCCAAGCTCCTGCTTGTTTAACGCGATAAGTTTGTACAAATGTCTTTAACCAAGCGCAGTAGCAACAAGAGTTTTACGGGGAATAAAGTTCAGGACATCAGCGTCCTTCTGGAGCGTGTCCTTAACGCAAACCACATCTCCGAAGACCTTCATTTCAAGGTGATTTCCGAGCGCTTTTCGGAGGTGGTCGGACCCCTCTTGGTAGGCCACGTGAAGCCCCTCAGAATCGAGAAGAACACATTGGTGCTACAAGCCGCCAATTCGGCGCTACAGTTCGAATTGAACCTACAAAAAAAAGCTATTATTGCAAAGTGTAATACCCTTTTAGGGAGACCCTTTATTCAAGGAATTCGATTCGCCAAATAAAGGGGTTAATAGAGGAATTATGGCAGAAGAAACTGAAGAAATCAAGAAGGCGGAAGAAGATTATAGCGGTTCGAGCATTACCGTTCTCGAAGGTTTGGAAGCAGTGCGTGTCCGCCCCGCAATGTACATTGGATCAACTGATATTCGTGGGCTTCACCACCTGGTATGGGAAGTGGTTGACAACTCTGTCGACGAAGCCCTTGCCGGTTTCTGCAACCATATCGAAATTTCCATTTTGCCGGGCAACGGCATCCGCGTGACCGACAACGGCCGTGGCATTCCGACCGACATCCACCCCAAGGAAAAGGTGGGCACCATCCAGGTCGTGATGACGAAGCTCCACGCCGGTGGTAAGTTCAACAACAGCTCCTATAAAGTCTCCGCCGGTTTGCATGGCGTGGGCGTGAGCTGCGTGAACGCACTTTCTAACAAGCTTATCGTGACCGTGCGCCGCAATGGCCGCATTGTCCGCCAGGAATTTGCTCGTGGCATTCCTTGTGGTCCGCAGGTCGACATTGGAGAATCTGACGGAACGACCGGTACGTCTGTTGAATTCTATCCGGACGATACGATTTTCTCCGAAACCGTTTACGTGTACGACACGCTCGCCACGCGTTTCCGCGAACTCGCCTTCCTCATGAGCGGACTTCGCCTGACGCTTACCGACGAACGCGACCCGGAACACAAGCAGACCGATACGTTCTGCTTCCCCGGCGGTGTTTCTGAATTTGTGCGCTACGTGGACGAACACCGCACTCCGCTTTTTGCAGAACCGATCCACTTGCTGCTCCCGGATGGCCAATATCCGCTCGAAGTCGCCATGTGGTACAACGACGGTTACCAGGAAAACTTCTTCAGCTTCGTCAACAACGTAAACACCTACGATGGCGGAACCCACGTGACGGGCTTCAAAACGGCCCTTACCCGCGTCATCAGCAAGTTTGCTCAGGATATGCCGAAGGGCAAGAAGGAAGCCCAGATTACCTCGGACGATATTCGCGAAGGCCTTACTGCCGTTATCGCCATCAAGGTATCGCAGCCGCAGTTCGAAGGCCAGACCAAACGCAAGCTCGGCAACTCCGAAATTGCTGGTTACGTGGCATCTGCATTCGGCGCCAAGCTCGAAGAATACTTCCAGGAAAATCCGGCAGCCGTCAAGATCATCTTGGATAAAGTTTATAACGCCGCCGTGGCTCGTGAAGCAGCACACCGCGCACGTACACTCGCCCGCCGCAAGAACGTTCTTGAAAGCGGTGGCCTTCCGGGCAAGCTCGCCGACTGCTCTAGCCGCGACCCGAAGGAATGCGAAATGTTCATCGTGGAAGGTGACTCCGCAGGTGGTTCCGCAAAGATGGGCCGTAGCCGTGAATTCCAGGCAATCCTCCCGATCCGCGGTAAGATTTTGAACGTCGAAAAGGCAAGCCTCCACCGCGTGCTCGACACCGAAGAAATCCAGAACCTGGTGAACGCTATCGGTACCGGCATTGGCACGGAATTCAAAATCGAGAAGCTCCGTTACGACAAGATCATCATCATGACCGATGCTGATGTGGACGGTTCTCACATCCAGACGCTCCTCCTCACGTTCTTCTTCCGCTACATGCGCCCGCTTATCGATACGGGTCACATCTTCCTCGCCATGCCTCCTCTGTACAAGCTCAAGATTGGCCAGAAGGAACGTTACTTGTTCGACGAAAACGAAAAGGACAAGGTCATGGCCGAAATCGAAGACAAGAAGAATGTCGCGATCACCCGATTCAAAGGTTTGGGCGAAATGTCGCCGGAACAGTTGAACGACACGACGATGAACCCGAAGACTCGATTCCTCAAGCAGTGCCATGTCGAAGACAGCGTGCTTGCCGACCAGATCTTCAGCATGCTCATGGGCGAAGACGTGGAACCGCGCCGCAAGTTCATCGAAACGAACGCATACAAAGTCTTGAACGATTTGGATGTTTAAATGAGTCCGACGAAAGCCGACTTCAAAGCCGTTTTATCCCAAGCCCGCGACTTGGTCAAGGAAGAACTCGACCAGACCGAAAAGGTGATCATGCAGGTGGCAAAGAACGCCCCCGCAGGGATTTCTGATCGTCTAGTCACTTTGTTCAGCCGTAAAGGCAAGCGCATCCGCTCGACACTCCTTTGTCTGCTCGCAAACTGCGGCAACACAAAGCCTGACATTGAACGCGTTGCACATTCTTGTGCAGCCGTCGAGCTTTTGCACCTCGCAAGCCTCGTCCATGACGACATCATCGACAACACGGACGTTCGCCGCGGCCAAAAGACAGCCCACCGCGAATGGGGCACGCAGGTCGCCGTACTGATTGGCGACTATGTGCTTTCACAGTCCATGCGCTGCGTCATTGACGAAGAAGCCCGCAACATTCCCGTGATCATCTCGGATGCTGCCGACAAGCTCATCATTGGCGAAATCCTGGAACTGGACCACAGCGGCGACATGGGACTTTCGAGAAAATCCTATAACGAAATCATCGACGGCAAGACTGCAGCCCTCATCGATGCCGCAGCACGCATCGGCGGCGTTTTGGCAGGCTTTGACAAGACAATGGTCGATGAATGCGCCAAGATGGGAACTCACTTTGGCATCGCATTCCAGATCATCGATGACCTGCTCGATTACGGTTACGGTTCCGTGAACTTGGACAAGGCCAAATTTACCGACCTTTCCAACGGTCTTATCACGCTCCCGTTGCTTTATTACTTCGAAGACTGCAGTGCCGAAGAACGCTCCGAAATGGAAGGCTTTATCGCAAAGGCTTCCGAAGAAGGCGTTCCCGAAAAGATCCTCAAGCGCCTTAACGAAAAGAACAGCCTCGCGAAGGCCAAGGCAGAAGCCCAGGAACACCTGGAACAGGCTTTGGCTATCGCCGACAAGTTCCCCAAGAGTACCTTTACGGACGAAATCGTGGCAATGGTCGCCAGCATGAGCGAACGCGGAAACTAAGGCGGCTACGCCGCAGTAGGAAGTAGGAAGTAGGAAGTAGACAGTAGACTGTAGGAAGTTGACAGTAGACTGTAGGAAGTTATTTTATCAACCAGCTCAGTTTACCAGACTCGTCATCCTAAGCAACGCGATAGATCCATTTACATTAAAAAAACGCGGCCACAACGGTCGCGTTTTCTAATAGTTAGTAACTTGGGAACTTGCGCGAAGCGCAAACTACTTCTTGCGCATCCAGACGGCCAAGAAGACAAACACAGAGAGGAAGCAGATAGCGATGATGATCCAGAAGGCCACCGGCGAACCGACAGTCGCATCACCGTTCATACCAAACGGAAGCTTCACGTTCATACCGAACAAGCTTGCGAAGAACGTCGGGAGCGAAATAGAAATCGTCACGATAGTGAGG
>JBGVAT010000079.1:0-3689 GCA_045224895.1 Fibrobacter sp. | reverse complement strand
AATACTCTTGGCACCCGGCAGAATGGGGCGAAGATGGCCCGTGGATGCAGCTCTTCCGCAACGGCCGTATCTTCGTAGGCTAATCCCTTTGCATGTCATCCCGGCTGTCTCCCCGGATTTATTCCGGGGTGGGATCGCCGTTGAGTGAGTGGTGCAGGCTTGTCATCCCGGACTCCGTTCCGGGATCACCTTACACGCTTGAAAAATCCGCTTCCTGCTTTACCGCAGGGACGGCTTTTTTATATAGTTTGTTATTGATAGTTTACATGTTTTGTGTGATAAAGTATTATCTACAAAGTTTTGTTATATTTTTATTACAATTAGCTAACCATAGAATAAATTTTTAAGATAAATGATGAATTTCCAATAATTCACCAAAAAGAGGTATTTTATGGCAAAAGAAATGGTTGTATTACAGGGTCAATCCTTCTCGATTGAACTGCAATCAATGTTTGGTTCCACAAATTATGGTTGGACTCTGACCAAGCTCCCGCAGGGAATTGCTCTGCTGAGTACAGAAACAACTCCGACAGCTGCAGGTGTGGCGCCTGTTATCCAGAAATTCTGGTTTGGAGCTGTTTCCGCAACGGATGACAAGTCTGAACTTGAATTCACGTTGGTTAACTTGACGGATATGTCCGCTACGAAAAAGACGCATACAGTGCTTCTGAATGTGATTCCGAGCGATTCCGAAGAATTTGCAAAATTTAGCGAAAACAGTGACGCAACAATCAGAGCTGTCAGCAGCCCGGCGATGCCTTATGGCCTTGTTCTCGGCTCGGCAGAAGCTGTCGTGAAGTACGGCTATCCCTGCAGCACAAGCGAAGTTCCTGTGGTGAAGTATGGCTATCCTTGTGGCGTTCAGGATGTTGCCCTGAAGTATGGCTATCCTTGCGGAACTCAGGATGCATCGTTGAATCGAGAAGCCGCTTTGAAGTATGGCTATCCTTGCGGCACAAATGATGCTCCTTTGATGAAGTACGGTTATCCTTGCGATCTGCCTTTGATGAAGTATGGCTATCCGTGCGGTGTTCAGGATGCAGCTTCGAACAGAGAAGCCGCTTTGAAGTACGGCTATCCCTGCGGCACAAATGATGCTCCTTTGATGAAGTACGGTTATCCTTGCGATCTACCTTTGATGAAGTATGGTTATCCTTGCGGCGTTCAGGACGCTGCCTCGAACAGGGAAGCCGCCATGGCATACGGTTACAAGAACTGTACAAATGACGCTGCTTTGAAGTATGGTTACCCCTGTGGTGTGCAGGATGCCGCCTTGAAGTATGGCTATCCTTGCGGCGTTCAAGATGCTACATCGAAAAAAGATGCTGCTTTTATGTACGGCTTCAAGTGCGATTCGCAGAAGTCTGACTGTTAAAATAAATCAGAATACATGATTAAAACAGCCTGCTGGCAATGAATGCTGGCAGGCTGCTTAGAGGTTTTTATGGCAAATATTGGGTATCAGCCCATCACTGCAGTCTGGGAAGTAACGATGGGCTGCAACTTTCGCTGTGGGCATTGTGGGTCTTCTTGTGAGGGCGCTCTCCCGGGACAGTTGAGTACCGAGGAAGCTCTTGATTTGTGTGATCAGATTGCTGATCTTGGATTGAAATGGATTACCTTGTCTGGAGGCGAACCTCTTACGAGACAAGATACGCCTGAACTGGTGAAGCGCCTTTCTGGCAATGGCGTTATTGTGAATATGATCACGAACGGTTGGCTTCTTGACGCAAAGATGGCAAAAAAGTTAAAAGAGAATGGAATTGCCACAGTTGCGATAAGCATTGACGGAACGCCCGAAATCCATGACAAAATCAGAAAAAAAGGTGCCTTTGAACATGCAAGGCTAGCCTTCGCCGCGATGAAGGAATTGGGAATAAAGACCGGTGCCGTCACGACCATCACGAAGCAGAATATGGACATCCTTCCGGAATTGAAGGAAGAACTTATTCGTATGGGAGTTGATACGTGGCAGGTTCAGCTCGGTTTGCCTATGGGCAATTTGAAGGAACGCCCTGATTGGCTTCTTGAACCGAGACAGGTCAAGGATATCATTGATTTTTGCTACGATACGGCAAAAGAGGGTAGGATCGATATTTATCCTGCGGATTGTATTGGTTACTATTCAATGAAGGACCTTGAAACAAGGCGTATGTCCTACAAGACAAATGGTTACTCCTTGTGGAATGGTTGCAATGCGGGAATTCGCGGCTTCGGAATTTTGCATAATGGTGATATCCTAGGCTGTACCTCGATTCGTTCCAAGGAATTCATCGAAGGGAATATCCGCGAAAGAAAGCTGCGTGAAATTTGGGAAGATAAAAATGCATTCTTGTGGCGTCGCCAGATGACGAAGGATAAGCTTTCTGGCTCTTGCAAAAAATGTATTTATGGTTCCAAGTGCCTCGGCGGCTGCCCGAATACGCGCCTTACGATGAAGGGTAGCATTTATGAGGAAAATGAATATTGCGCATACAACCTTTCGTTAAAGGAAAAGGAAACGAAGTATGGCAAGTGCGACAGTGCTTCTGCATTGCTCAAGCTGGCCGAAGCATTGATTCCGCAGGGCAACTACCAGGAAGCCTCCTTTGCTTTGAAGCGTGCGCAAGAACTGGAACCCAATAACGCCGATGTTTACAGGGCTATGGGCTACAGCGAATTCATGTGCGGCAACTATGAATCGTGCCTTGAAGCTAACGAAAAGGCTTTGAACATCAATAGCATGGATACTTATGCTATGGGTGGTCGAGCTCTTGCTTTGTATCGACTTGGTCAAGCTGAAGAAGGCTTGCGAGTGATGCAAGAGGCCGTTTCATTGTCCGGAGGTCAGGATCCGAATCTTATCCAAGATCTCAGATATATGACATCCGACATGGCTGCCAAAGCTGCCTACGCAAGCAAGTAAATGAAAGCTCAAGTTTGCTAACAAAACCGCTTCCTGCTTTACCGCAGGGGCGGATTTTTTTTGTGAATTCCTATCTCTAGCCGATTGGTGTAGATTTTTGTATTTTCTAGGCGAAAAAAGCGAAAATACAATGAAAAAACTCGTTATTTACATTCACGGAAAAGGCGGTAACGCCGACGAGGCTAATCATTACAAGCCTCTTTTCCCAGATTCCGATGTCATCGGTTTTGATTACAAGGCAGAAACTCCGTGGGACGCCAAACAGGAATTCTCGGCTTATTTTGATCCGGTTGCCGCAAATTACGACGAAGTCGTGCTTATCGCAAATAGCATCGGCGCATTCTTCTCGATGAACGCTTTGGGCGAAAAACGCATCAAGCAGGCGCTCTTTATTTCGCCGATGGTGAACTTGGAAAAGCTCATTTGCAATATGATGCTTTGGGCGAATGTCTCCGAAGAAGAACTTCGGGAAAAAGGTGAAATCGCGACGAACTTTGGCGAGACGCTTTCTTGGAAATACCTTTGCTACGTGCGAGAAAATCCCATCAAATGGAATATCCCGACGCATATTTTGTACGGTTCCAATGACAATTTGACCGACCTAGAAACGATGCAAGACTTTGCTCAAAAAGCGAGTGCAACGCTTACAATTATGCAAGGCGGCGAACATTGGTTCCATACCGACGAACAGATGGATTTTTTAGACAGGTGGATTGAAAAATGTCAGAACAAACATTAACTCGCGAAACCTTAATTGAATTTTTCGGTGAACAAGAATATGAAA